>JAIXTG010000416.1 GCA_027484285.1 Oxalobacteraceae bacterium
AGCACCTTCCCCGGATTCATCAGGTTCAGCGGATCTAGCGCCCGCTTGATGGCCATCATCATGTCCATCTCTGTCCCGGATTTGTAGCGCCTGATCTCGTCGCGCTTGAGCGCTCCCAGTCCATGTTCGGCCGAAATCGAGCCGCCGTGGCGGTGCACGCTGTCATGCACGAGCAGGTTGACTGCCGGCTGCTGCTTCAGGAAATCCTCATCGCGCAGGCCGACCGGCGCCGACACATTGTAGTGCAGGTTGCCGTCGCCAAGATGGCCGAACGTGACCATCCGGCAGCCGGGGAAGCTGCGCTGGAGTTCGGCATCGGTCTGCTCGACGAAGTCGGCAATGCGGGAGATCGGCAGCGCGATATCGTGCTTTATGTTCTTGCCTTCGGCTGCCTGCGCCATCGAGATGTGTTCGCGCAGTGCCCACAGCGTTGCCGACTGCGACAGCGAGCCGGCGACCACCGCATCACGCACGATGCCGCGCTCGAATCCGGTTGAAGCAACGGCCTCCAGCAGCCCGGCCGCATGCGCGTCCGATTCCGCATCCGAAATCTCCAGCAGCACATAGTGCGGGTGACGGGCGGCAAATGGGGACCGGAGCGCGGGGAAGTGCTTTTCCACCAGTTGCAGGCAGGTGTCGGATAACAGCTCAAATCCGGTCAGGCCGGCGTCGCAGCGCTGTCTTGCGAGGGCAAGCAGTTCGAGCGCGTCCCGCGGCGACGCCAGTGCGAGCAGTGCAGTCACGCGCGCGGCGGGCTCGGCAAACAGTTTCACGACTGCGGCAGTAATGATGCCGAGCGTGCCTTCGGCGCCGATGAACAGGTCGCGCAGGTCATAGCCGGTATTGTCCTTGCGCAGGCCGCGCAGGCCGTCCCACAGCTCGCCGCTGGCAGTGACGACTTCAAGTCCCAGTGTCAGCTCGCGCATATTCCCGTAGCGGAGCACCGCAGTACCGCCGGCATTGGTCGACAGATTGCCGCCCAGCGTGCAGCTGCCTTCCGAGGCCAGCGAGAGGGGGAACAGCCGTCCTGCGTCTGCCGCCGCCTGCTGAACCTGCGCCAGCAGGCAGCCTGCCTCGGCCGTCAGGGTGTCATTCAGGGGGTCCACCGCCCGGATCCGGTTCAAGCGCGCCAGCGACAGCACGATGGCCGTGCCGCTTTGGTCCGGCACGCTGCCCAGCACCAGCCCGGTGTTGCCGCCCTGCGGCACGATCGGTACCCGGTGCTCGGCACAGTGCCTGACCACGGCTGCGACCTCGGCAGTGGTTGCCGGCCTGACCACCGCGAGTGCCCGGCCAGTGAATCGGCCGCGCCAGTCAGTGAGGAAGCCCGTCATCTGGTCGCCGGTCAGCACATGGTCGGCACCAACGGCCGCCCGGCAGCGGTCAAGGAAGGCGGCGCTCATTCCCGGTGTTCGTGGCTGTCTGCGGCTTTTTCAATCGCCTCGCGCGCCATCCGACGTGCTGCCTGCTTGTAGGGGCGTAGGAAAAAGATTGCGCAGAAAAAGTAGGTCGTGGACAGGGCGATCTCGGCGAACGCCAGCCATTGGGACGGACCGGTGTCGCTCCACGCGCGAACGACGCCCTCGGTGAAATACAGCAGGATCAGCATCGACGCCCATTGCATGGTGTAGATGTTGCGCCGGATGGTGCCGGGGAGCGGAGCGAGCAGCGGCAGCGCCTTGATCACCATCCACGACCCGCCCGGTCGCAGCGGCGCCAGCACCAGTTCCCACAGCACGCACAGCACGATCAGCAGCACGAGGCTGACGCTGGCAGTTCGATGAAGGCGCAGCAAAGACGGGGTGAGTTCCATGGCTTAATCCGTTTGCAGTTTGCGCGCCGTCTGAGCAAGCCGCTTGCCGAGGGCGATTGCCAGTGCGCGCGTTTCTTCGCTGAGGCCCAGTTCGCCGCTGACGCCCGACCAGTGGGTCGCGCCATACGGCGAGCCGCCGCTCGCGGTGGTCATCAGTGCCGCCTCGGTATAAGGCAGGCCGGTGATCAGCATGCCGTGGTGCAGCAGCGGCAGCATCATCGACAGCAGGGTGGTTTCCTGGCCGCCGTGCAGGCTGCCGGTGGAAGTGAACACGCAGGCCGGCTTGCCGGCGAGCGCGCCGGAAAGCCACTGTGCGCTGGTGCCATCGAGAAAATACTTGAGGGGCGCGGCCATATTGCCGAAGCGCGTGGGCGAGCCGAGCGCCAGTCCTGCGCATTGCTCGAGATCGGCCAGTTCGACGTAGGGCGCGCCTGATGCAGGAACCGCCGGTTCGGTTGCCTCGGCCACCGTCGATACCGGTGGCACGGTGCGCAGCATCGCTTCGCAACCCGGCACGCTGTCGATTCCCTGCGCAATCAGCTCGGCCAGCTTGCGGGTGGCGCCGTGGCGCGAGTAGTACAGCACCAGAAGGTTCAGCGTGGGCAGGTTCATGGCTTGCTATTATAGGCCGCTTTGTCTGGCCCGATTTTCAACTCCTGCGCATGACGCCCCGATCCCCTGATTCAAACGAGCGATGGACCCGAGTGCAGACGCGCGACCTGCTGCGTTTCGTGCTGCGCCGCCTGAACGAGGAACGGCTGCCGGAAGTGGCCGGCAGCCTGACCTATACCACCGTGCTGGCACTGGTGCCGGTGCTGGCGATTGCATTTGCAATCTTTACGACCTTCCCGCTGTTCACCACCTTCCGCGATTCGCTGGAGTTCCATCTCGTTCAGTCGGTGATGCCGAAAGGGATCGCGAACACCATTCTCGGCTACCTGACGCAGTTCTCGGCGAAGGCCAGCAAGCTGTCGGCGCTCGGCGCGGTGTTCCTGATCGTGACCGCGATCTTCATGTTCGGCACCGTGGATCGCACGCTGAACCGGATCTGGCGCGTCAGCGAGACGCGGCCCCTGCTTCAGCGCCTGGTCGTCTACTGGGCGGTCATGACGATCGGTCCGCTGCTGATCGGGGCATCGCTGACGGCGGCCTCCGAGTTGCTGCCCCTGCTCGGGGGCGGCGGTCGGCGCGATTCGCTGCTCCTGAGCGGGGCGGCGCTGTTGCTCTCGCTGGCGCTGTCGACACTGGCGTTCGCGCTGGTTTACCAGACGGTGCCAAACCGCCGTGTCGACTGGCGCGAGGCGGCAATCGGGGGACTGGTGGCTGCCATCGCTTTCGAGGTGACGCGTCGCCTGTTCGGTTTTGCGATCAACCTGGGCGGCGGCTACCGTGCGATTTACGGTGCGCTGGCAGCGATCCCGATTTTCCTGATCTGGGTCTACCTGTTCTGGCTGATCACGCTGCTGGGCGCGGTGGTGGCTGCCGCCTTGCCGGTGGTGCGCTATGAACGCTGGTGGCACAAGGCGACACCCGGCAGCGAGTTCCTCGATGCGATTGCCCTGCTCAGGGTGCTGTGCGATGCCCGCGGCGGCAACGCTGCGGTCGATCTGCTGCAGATCCGCGAGCTGACCCATCTGGGCTTCGAGGAAGCGGAAGGCCTGCTGCAGCGGATGCTGGCGGCCGGCTGGGTCGGACGCTTGCGCTCCGACCGCAAGCCGGGCCTGCGCTTCGGGCGACGCTCCCGGCAACCGCAAGAGCGCTGGACGCTGCTGGCCAACCCGGGGCTGCTGACCCTGGCGGACGTCTATCAGCGCTTTGCATTCATGCCGTCGCCCCAGTCGCCGCTGGCGGTCCGGGTCGAGCAGATGGTCGAGCGCGAGCTGTCGACGTCGCTGGCAGATTACTTCAGCACGTCTGAAGCAAAGCGGAACAGCGTGTCGAGCACCTGATCCGGCTGTTCGGCCATCAGTGCATGGCCGCAGGCCTCGAGCGTGACCACCCGTGCATCAGACATGCCGGCCGCCAGCGATGCAGCTGCCCTGGGCGGGGTCATCACGTCTTTGCTGCCGAGCAGGAAGAGGGCCGGGCAGGCCAGCGAGGCCGCCGCCTGCTCGCCGTCGGCGTAGTTGTTGCAGGCGGAGAAATCAGTGAAAAACACTTGTTCCGGATTGCGTCGCGATACCTGCTGCATCAGGCGTCGGCCCATGCCGGGCACGTAAAAGCCCGGGGCCGGTGCGGACGGCTTCTGCGCGATCGATGAATGCGACCACTGGGTCACCATCTCGATCGCTACCGGCTCGCGGTCGCGGGCTGTCTCCAGCAGCGCCTGTGAAACTTTCATCGGATAGGCCGTGCCAACCAGCGCGATGCCGGCTTTTCGGGCCGGTTGCCTTGCACTTGCCTCGAGCGCAATCAGGGAGCCCATGCTGTGCCCGACCAGGACAGCCTGCTGCACGCCGGCGGCATCGAGCAGTCCGTTGATCCAGTCCGCCATCGCCTCAATCGATTCCAGCGCGGAGCCGTCGCTGCGCCCATGGCCCGGCAGGTCGACCGCCAGCACCGAGAAGCCGTGGTGCGCGAAATAGCGGGACTGCAGTCCCCATACCGAATGATCGTTTTGCGCGCCATGTATGAATACGGCAGTCGGCAGCGCCGGATCGAAGCGCTTGCCGCCGGTATAGGCATACGCGCGCTGCCCGTTCAGTGTGAGTTCCATGTCATGCGCCTTTCTGCGAGGCCTTCAGCCCGCGCTTGAGGTCATCGATCAGGTCGTCTGCGTCCTCGAGGCCGACCGACAGGCGCATCGTTCCCTCGGTGATGCCGGAGGCCGCCAGCTGCGAGGTCGGCACGCGGAAATGCGTAGTCGATGCCGGATGGATCACCAGCGACTTGGCATCACCGACGTTGGCCAGGTGGGAGAACAGCTGCAGGGACTCGACGAAGCGGCGGCCGGCCGCACGATCGCCTTTCAAAGCAAACGAGAACACCGCACCGCATCCCTTCGGAAGCAGGCGTGCGGCCAGCGCATGGTCTGGATGCGACGGCAATTCCGGATAAGACACTGATGCCACAGCCGGATGGGCGACGAGGAACTCGACGATCTTGCGCGTATTGGACACATGTTTTTCCATCCTCAGCGACAGGGTTTCCATGCCCTGCAGGATGGCAAATGCATTGTGGGGGCTCATCACGGCGCCGAAGTCGCGCAATCCTTCGCGGCGGGCGCGCAGCGCGAAGGGCGCGACGCTCGACTCTTCGGCGAACACCATCCCGTGAAAGCCCTCGTAGGGCTCGCAGAGTTCAGGGAAATTGCCGGTACGGTCGTGTGCCGCCTGCCAGTCGAAGCAGCCGCCGTCGACCAGCAGGCCGCCGACGGCTGTGCCGTGCCCGCACAGGAATTTGGTCGCGGAGTGGAAGATCAGGTCGGCACCGTGCTCGAACGGCTTTAGCAGGTAAGGCGTGGTGAAGGTCGAGTCGACCATCAGCGGCAGGTGGTGCTCATGGGCGATCGCGGCGACCTGTCCGATGTCGAGTACGTCCAGCCCAGGGTTGCCGAGGGTTTCGGCGAACAGGACCTTGGTATTCGGGCGTATGCCGGCGCGCCATGCATCGGGGTCGCGCGGGTCGACGAAAGTCGTCTCGATGCCGAAGCGCTTCATCGTGTAGCCGAGCAGGTTCTGAGAACCGCCGTACAGCGCGCGCGAAGCAAGCACATGCGATCCGGCGCCGGCGATCGTCGCCAGCCCGAGATGCAGCGCCGCCTGCCCGCTGGCGACCGCAATCCCTGCCACCCCGCCCTCGAGCGCGGCAATCCGCTCTTCAAGCACGGCATTGGTCGGATTCGATATCCGCGAATAGACGTGGCCAGAGCGCTCCATGTTGAACAGCGAGGCCGCGTGGTCGGAGTCGCGAAAAACAAAGGACGTGGACAGGTAGATCGGCGTCGCGCGCGCGCCGGTAGCCGGGTCGGGCGCACCGCCGGCATGCAGGGACAAAGTATCGAAGCCCGGTGCTTTCGGCTCGCTCATTCAGGTGTCTCCTGGGCAGGGTTGTTGTTCTGTCGGAACCGTGATTATAGGCGGCGTCACCCGGGGCGAAGCTGGCGTTTTTGGAAAGAGTCGGCTACATTGGATCACGGGGGACAACCAAAAAAACGGAGGGGCTAATGAAGGTTTCCGAAATTCTGAAGGTCAAGGGCAACATTCTTTACACTGCCCCGCCAGACATGCCGCTGCTGGAAGCCATCAACATCATGTCCGAGCGCGACGTCGGTTCGCTGGTTGTTATGAAAGAAGGAAAAATGCAGGGCATGCTCAGCTTCCGCGAGGTGATGAGCGCGATCGATCCGGCCACCGGTGCCGTCGCGAAAGGCACGGTGGGCGAGCACATGGCGGCCAACATCATGACGATCGCACCCGATACAGAAATCAACGATATCCGTCGCCTGATGCTCGAGCGGCGCGCACGTTACGTGCCGGTGCTGGACCATGACGGCACCCTGATGGGCGTAATGTCGTTCTACGATGTGGCAAAAGCTGTTTTCGAAGCACAAACCTTCGAAAACAAGATGCTGAAGGCTTACATCCGCGACTGGCCCGCGGAGACCGAGGAGTGAGGGGCGCCGCCTCGTCCACGCCCTCCACTCAATTTGCCCTCCTGACCCAGCGCCGCTTCGCGCCGTTTTTCGGAGCGCAGTTCCTCGGTGCCTTTAACGACAACCTGTTCAAGACGGCGCTGGTCACGGTCATCACCTTCGATGCGCTGTCGTGGACCGAACTGGATGTCGGCCTCCTCAACAACCTGATCGCCGGCCTGTTCATCCTGCCTTTCATGCTCGCATCGGCCAGTGCCGGCCAGATTGCGGACAAGTTCGACAAGGCTGTGCTGATGCGGGTGGTCAAGCTGCTCGAGATTGCCATCATGGGCGTGGCCGCGATCGGCTGGTTCACGCACAGCCTCTGGATACTGGTGGCGGCGATTGTCGGCATGGGGCTGCATTCGACCCTGTTCGGGCCGGTCAAGCATGCCTACCTGCCGCAGCACCTCGACGAGCGCGAACTGGTCGGAGGCAATGGCATGGTGCAGATGGGCACCTTCGTCGGCATCCTCACCGGGCAGCTGGCCGGCGCGGCACTGGTCGGCTGTTGCGGGAACCTGCATTTGCCATTGATTGCCGGTGCCACGCTGGCGGTGGCCCTGCTGGGCCTGATTTGTACGCTGAAAGTTCCGCCGACGCCGTCCGCCGTGCCCGGGCTGGAAATCAGCCGCAATCCCTTCCCCGAAATTCTTCGCAACCTGCGATTTTCCGCCGCCAATCGCGAGGTATTCACTGCGATGCTGGCCAATTCCTGGTTCTGGTTTTTCGGCGCAATCGTGCTCGCCCAGTTTCCGGTCTTCTCGCGTGATGTGCTGCGCGGCACGCCTGAAGTATTTGCCGTGCTGCTGACTGCATTCTCGATCGGCATCGGTGCCGGATCCCTGATGTGCGAGCGCCTGTCGGGGCGCCGCATCCACCTCGGGCTGGTGCCGCTGGGCGCGCTGGGCCTGACAGTATTCGGGGTCGACCTGTACCTCGCCAGCAGCGCGGCGATATCGTCCCCCGCGAGCGCCGCGTCGCTGCTGTCGGGTGCGCATTTCCGTATTTTTGCCGATTGCTTCCTGCTCGGTGCCGCCGGTGGCATTTATGTCGTGCCTTTGTTCGCGCTGATCCAGACCCGCTCCGAGCGCAGCCACCTGTCGCGGACGATCGGTGGCATGAATGTGCTGAATGCGCTCTTCATGGTGGTGGCCGCACTGGTGGCGATGGCGCTGCTGTCAGCCGGCTTGTCGGTGCCGGGCATTTTCCTGTTCACCGCGCTGGCCAACCTGGTGCTGCTGCTTGGCCTGTGCGTGCTGCGGCCCGAGTATCCGCGCGCGACGCTGGACTGGCTCTCCGGCCGTTTCGGCGCGGGACGGCTGGTAGAATGAGGCCTTCGCTCATCTGAATCGCATTCCCCCATGTCCGGCAACACCTTTGGCACGCTGTTCACTGTCACCACCTTTGGCGAATCCCACGGCCCGGCGATCGGCTGCGTTATTGATGGCTGCCCTCCGGGCATGCCGCTGTCCGAAGCGGACATTCAGCCCGAACTCGACCGCCGGCGTCCCGGCACGTCGCGCCATGTCACCCAGCGCAATGAGCCCGACACGGTCGAGATCCTGTCCGGCGTCTACGAAGGCAAGACCACCGGCACGCCGATCGCGCTGCTGATCCGTAACGAGGACCAGCGCAGCAAGGATTACGGCAACATCGTCGACCGTTTCCGGCCGGGACACGCGGATTTCACCTACTGGAACAAATACGGCATCCGCGACCCGCGCGGCGGCGGACGCTCGTCAGCGCGCCTGACGGCACCTGTCGTCGGCGCGGCAGCCATTGCGAAGAAATGGCTGCACCAGCAATTCGGCACGGTGTTCCGCGGCTGCATGAGCCAGCTGGGCGAACTGCCGATCGCATTCCAGTCGTGGGACCACGTGCCGAACAATCCCTTTTTTGCAGCAAATGCCGACATCGTGCCGCAGCTCGAGAACTACATGGACGAACTGCGCAAGGCCGGCGACTCCTGCGGCGCACGCATCGACGTGGTCGCACAGAACGTGCCGGTCGGGCTGGGGGAGCCGCTGTTCGACAAGCTCGATGCCGACATCGCCTACGCGATGATGGGCATCAATGCGGTGAAGGGCGTCGAGATCGGTGCCGGCTTCCGTTCGGTTGCACAGAAGGGAAGCGCGCATGGCGACGAGATCACGCCCGGCGGCTTCCTGACCAACAATGCAGGCGGCGTGCTGGGCGGGATTTCATCCGGCCAGGACATTACGGTGTCGATTGCAATCAAGCCGACCTCGAGCATCCGCACGCCCCGGCAGTCGATCGACCGCGACGGCAATCCGGTGACAGTCGAGACGTTCGGCAGGCACGATCCCTGCGTCGGCATCCGGGCGACCCCGATCGCCGAAGCGATGCTGGCGCTGGTCCTGATGGATCACGCGCTGCGTCATCGGGCGCAGTGCGGGGATGTGCATCCAGTTCGCGGTTGAACGACCGTTTTCCACATTGACAGCGCTGGGCAGGTCGGGGGCAGTCTTCACACGACTGGCATCCCGGCACGAGCCGGGATTTGTGTCCAACGATAGATGACCCCCACCAGCAAACCCGCCCAATCCCTGAATTTCGCGCTGTTCTTCTTCGCGTACTACGGCTACATCGGCGTGTTCTCGCCATACGCGAGCCTGTACTTTGCGGACAAGGGCATCGGCGCGGCGCAGATCGGCGTGCTGATGTCGCTCATGCAGGTGATGCGTATCGTCGGCCCGAATCTCTGGGGCTGGGTGGCAGACCACACCAGCCAGCGGGTACAAGTGCTGCGCCTGACCTCGATTGCCGCCGCGCTGGTGTTCTGCGGTATGTTCTGGGGCCAGACCTTTGCGTTTTTCTTTGTGGTGCTGGTGCTGCTGAACCTGTTTACCAGTGCCCAGGGCCCGCTGTCGGAGGCGCTGGTGCTGTCGGCAATGCGCGGCGACCTGACCCACTACGGCCGGCTCCGGCTGTGGGGCTCGGTCGGGTTCATCGCCGCAGTGACGCTCTCCGGCCAGTTACTTGACTGGTTCGGCGTCGGGCTAGTGCCCTGGATTTCGCTGGCCCTGCTGGCGATGGTGGCCGCAGTCACGCTGAACATGCGGGAGGAGAGTGCGCTCCCGCATGGTCCGGAAACGCCGTCGGTTCGTGCGCTGCTGCAGCAGCGCGAGGTGATCGCCTTCTTTGCATCCACTTTTCTGATGGTCGCCGCGCATGCGTCCCTGTATGTCTACTACTCGCTGTATCTGGCCAGCATTGGCTACAGCAAGACGGTGATCGGGCTGATGTGGTCGTTGGGCGTGGTGGCCGAGATCGCTTTTTTCTACTGGCAGGCACCGCTGTTCCGCCGTTTCGGCGTGCGCTGGCTGATGCTGGCCAGCCTGGCGATCGGCATCCTGCGCTTCCTGATGATCGGGTTCGGCGCCGGCTCCCTGTGGCTGCTGCTGATTGCCCAGGTGCTGCATGCCGCGACCTTCGGCGTGCACCATTCGGCGTCTGTCGCGACGCTGCAGCGCTGGTTCTCCGGGCCGCTGCAGGCGCGCGGCCAGGCGCTGTACATTAGCGTCTCCTACGGCCTGGGCGGTACGGCCGGCGGCTTGCTGCTGTCGGCTTGCTGGGATACATTCGGCGCCCAAGTTGTCTATTTGCTAGCTGCCGCGATGTGCGGACTGGGCTGGATCGCCGCGGTACTCAGTTACCGCTGGCAATTGCAGCTCGCCGCGGTCGCACCTGAAACCACCGGGAGGAGGGGATGCTGAACCTGCTGTGCGGCGCACTCGCCGCTGTTCTTACCAGCCTGTCCATCAGTGCATGCCAGACCGTTCGCACCACGGAGGCGGGTGTGGTCGGCGTCGACCGCGAGCAGCGGATGGCGGTTTCCGCCGATGCAATGCAGCAAAGCGCAGGCAAGCAGTACGCGCAGCTAATGGCCGAGGCAGCTAAAAAAGGGGCCCTGAACCCCGATCAGCAGCAGTACACCCGAGTGAAGTCCATTGCCGACCGCCTGATCAGCGAAACGACGGCCTTCCGTCCTGATGCAACAAAATGGCGCTGGGAAGTGAATGTTCTGGAGTCGCCTCAGGTAAATGCCTGGTGCATGCCGGGCGGAAAAATTGCGGTCTACAGTGGCCTGATCGACAAGCTGAAGCTCACCGACGACGAATTGGCGGCAGTCATGGGGCATGAAATTGCCCATGCGCTGCGCGAGCATTCGCGCGAGCGCGCCTCCGAGCAGGCCATGGCCGGACTGGGCATTTCCATCCTTTCCACAGTTGCAGGCCTCGGCCAGCTGGGGCAGCGGGGGATGGAGTATGCCTACCAGGGGCTGCTGGGCCTTCCGAATTCACGGGCGCACGAAACTGAAGCGGATCGGATTGGCGTCGAGCTTGCCGCGCGCGCCGGCTATGATCCCCGTGCGGCCATTTCCCTCTGGGAAAAAATGGCCAAGGCCGGCGGATCCGAGCCGCCGAAGTTCCTTTCCACCCACCCGCCGCGCACCGAGCGAATGGAAGACCTGACCAAGTATTCGGCCAGGGTGCTGCCGCTTTACCAGCAGCGACAGCGCTAGCGCTTGCCCTGCCGACGGCAGGGCGCACCAAAAGCAGCGGTTGCCGGCAGTCCATATGGCATAATCTCGGGCTGTTTCTCCCGATTTTCGCTCGCTCGCAGCGTCAACCCGCCATGGCACAAACCCTGTACGACAAACTCTGGCAGTCCCACGTGGTGCACACTGCGGAGGACGGCACTTCCATCCTCTACATCGATCGCCACCTGGTGCACGAAGTGACCAGCCCGCAGGCTTTCGAAGGCCTGAAGCTTGCCGGCCGCACTCCCTGGCGCAATGCCGCCAACCTGGTGGTGGCCGACCACAACGTACCCACCACCAACCGCGAGGGCGGCATCGCCGACCCGGTATCGCGGCTGCAGGTCGAGACGCTGGATGCCAATGCGAAGGAATACGGCCTCACGTACTTCAGCATGCGCGACAAGCGTCAGGGCATCGTGCATGTGATCGGGCCAGAGCAGGGCGCAACCCTGCCCGGCATGACGGTCGTCTGCGGCGATTCGCACACGTCGACCCATGGCGCGTTCGGCGCCCTGGCGCACGGCATCGGCACTTCGGAGGTCGAGCATGTGCTGGCCACCCAGACGCTGCTGGCGAAAAAGTCGAAGGCGATGCTGATCGAGGTCGAGGGCCCGCTCGGCAAGGGCGTGACCGCCAAGGACATCGTGCTCGCCATCATCGGCAAGATCGGCACCGCCGGCGGCACCGGCTATGCGCTCGAGTTTGCCGGTTCGGCCATCCGCTCGCTGTCGATGGAGGGCCGCATGACCGTCTGCAACATGGCGATCGAGGCGGGCGCGCGCGCCGGCATGATCGCCGTCGACGACACGACGATCAATTATGTGAAAGGCCGTCCGTTCGCACCGGTCGGCCCGCACTGGGACCAGGCGGTCGCGTACTGGCGCACTTTGCATTCGGATCCAGATGCAAAATTTGATGCGGTGGTCCGCATCGACGCCGCCGAGATCATTCCCCAGGTCAGCTGGGGCACGTCGCCCGAAATGGTCGTTCCGGTCGACGCCCGCGTGCCCGATCCGGACAAGGAAAAAGATCCGGTCAGGCGGGATGCCATGGAAAAGGCGCTGGTCTACATGGGACTGAAGCCGAACACCGCCATTACCGACATCCGGATCGACAAAGTTTTCATCGGTTCCTGCACCAACTCCCGCATCGAGGACCTGCGTGCCGCAGCGGCCGTGGTGCGCGGCAAATTCCGCGCCTCGAACGTGAAGCTCGCGATGGTGGTGCCGGGCTCCGGGCTGGTCAAGGAACAGGCAGAGCGCGAAGGCCTCGACAAGATTTTCCGGGATGCCGGCTTTGAATGGCGCGAGCCGGGTTGCTCAATGTGTCTCGCAATGAACGCCGACCGGCTGGAGCCGGGCGAGCGCTGCGCATCGACCTCGAACCGCAACTTCGAGGGCCGGCAGGGCGCCGGCGGTCGTACCCACCTCGTCAGCCCGGCTATGGCCGCGGCCGCAGGTGTGGCAGGTCACTTCGTCGACGTGCGCGCGCTGTAGGCAGGCAGCGCACATTCAGGGAGAAAACAATGAACAAAATCGCTGTCATGTCTGTTGCCCTCGCCCTCCTTCTGGCAGGCTGCAACACGATTCAGGGCATCGGCAAGGATGTCGAACGGCTCGGCGAAAAAGTGCAGGACGCCGGCAAGAAGTAAAACCGTATCCAGATCATGAACAAATTCACCGTACTCGATGGCCTGGTCGCACCGCTCGACCGCGCGAACGTCGACACCGACGCGATCATTCCAAAGCAGTTCCTCAAGTCGATCAAGCGCACCGGCTTTGGCCCCAACCTGTTTGACGAGTGGCGCTATCTCGACCAGGGCCAGCCGGGACAGGACTGCAGCCAGCGCCCGCTGAACCCGGACTTCGTGCTGAACCAGCCGCGCTACCGGGGCGCCTCCGTCCTGCTGGCACGCAAGAACTTCGGCTGCGGTTCCTCGCGCGAGCATGCGCCGTGGGCGCTGGAGCAGTACGGCTTCCGCGCGATCATTGCGCCGAGCTTTGCCGATATTTTCTTCAACAACTGCTACAAAAACGGCCTGCTGCCAATCGTGCTGAGCGAGCAGGATGTCGACAAGCTGTTCAATGAGGTCAAGGCTTTTCCCGGCTACCGGCTGGTGGTCGACCTGCCGGCGCAGACCGTGTCGACCGCCAACGGCGACAGCGTCTACCGTTTCGAGATCGATTCGTTCCGCAAGCATTGCCTGGTCAATGGCCTCGACGATATCGGTCTCACGTTGCAGCATGCGGACACCATTCGCGGCTTCGAGGAGCGCCACATCGGGCGCTTCCCCTGGCTGGCCAACACGATTTCGTAAACCTTACTTTCCACGTCCATGAAAATCGCAATTCTGCCGGGTGACGGCATTGGGACCGAGATTGTCGAGCAGGCCGTCAAGGTTCTGAACGCGCTCGGCCAGAAATTCGAGATGGAGACCGCGCCGGTCGGCGGCGCCGGCTATGAAGCCCACGGACACCCGCTGCCCGAAGGCACGCTGAAGCTGGCCAAGGAGGCGGATGCCATCCTGTTCGGCGCGGTGGGCGACTGGAAATACGACACGCTCGAGCGGCCGCTGCGCCCGGAGCAGGCGATCCTCGGCCTGCGCAAGGAGCTGACGCTGTTTGCCAACCTGCGTCCGGCGATCCTGTATCCGGAGCTGGTCGGCGCATCGACCCTGAAGCCCGAAGTGGTATCGGGCCTCGACATCCTGATCGTGCGCGAGCTGAACGGCGATATTTACTTCGGCCAGCCGCGTGGCATGCGCGATGCGCCGGATGGCCCGTTCAAGGGCGCGCGCGAAGGCTTCGACACCATGCGCTACTCAGAGCCCGAGATCCGCCGCATCGCACATGTGGCTTTCCAGGCCGCCCGCAAGCGCAACAAGCGCCTGACCTCGGTCGACAAGGCGAACGTGCTGGAAACTTTCCAGTTCTGGAAGGACATCATGACCGACGTCGGTCGCGAGTATCCGGACGTCGAGCTCGACCACATGTACGTCGACAATGCCGCGATGCAGCTGGTGCGCGCTCCCAAGAAGTTCGATGTGATCGTTACCGGGAACATGTTCGGCGACATCCTGTCCGACGCGGCGGCGATGCTGACCGGCTCGATCGGCATGCTGCCGTCCGCCTCGCTCGACGCGAACAACAAGGGCCTGTACGAACCGTCGCACGGTTCGGCGCCCGACATTGCGGGCAAGGGCATCGCGAATCCGCTGGCGACCATCCTGTCGGCAGCGATGATGCTGCGCTTCTCGCTGAATCTCGGTGCCGAGGCGGATCGCATCGAGAACGCGGTCAAGCAGGTGCTGTCGCAGGGCCTGCGCACGCCGGATATCTACGAGGCGGGCACCACCAAGGTGGGTACGGTCGAGATGGGTGATGCGGTCGTGAAGGCGCTGGCCTGATCATCACAGTGGCCGGCAGCAGATTGAAATCGAAGGAATCGAAATGAAACTCGTAGGTCTGGTAGGTTGGCGCGGCATGGTCGGATCGGTGCTGATGCAGCGCATGCAGGAAGAGAACGATTTTTCTCACATCGAGCCGGTATTCTTCTCGACGTCGAATGCCGGCGGCAAGGCGCCTGCGATGGCGAAGAATGAGACCGCGCTCAAGGATGCCAATGACATCGATGCGCTCAAGCGCTGCGACATCATCCTGACCTGTCAGGGCGGCGACTACACCACCGAGATCTTCCCGAAGCTGCGCGCGGCCGGCTGGAACGGCTACTGGATCGACGCTGCCTCGACGCTGCGCATGAAGGACGATGCGATCATCGTGCTCGATCCGGTCAACCTCAGCGTCATCAAAAATGCGTTGTCCAAGGGCGTGAAGAACTACGTCGGCGGCAATTGCACGGTGTCGTGCATGCTGATGGGACTGGGCGGCCTGTTCAAGAACGACCTGGTCGACTGGATGACTTCGATGACCTATCAGGCGGCCTCTGGCGGTGGTGCGCAGCACATGCGCGAACTGCTGACCCAGTTCGGCAGCATCAACGCCGAAGTAAAGGCCCTGCTTGACGATCCGGCATCGGCCATCCTCGAGATTGATCGCAAGGTGCTCGCGAAGCAACATTCATTCAGCGCCGACGAGACGAAGCAGTTCGGCGTGCCGCTCGGCGGCAACCTGATTCCGTGGATCGACAAGGACCTCGGCAACGGGCAGTCGAAAGAAGAGTGGAAGGGCGGAGCCGAAACCAACAAGATACTCGGCCGCGGCGAAGCCTTCGGTGCGGGCGCGAAGCCGGCGATTGCCGTCGACGGCCTGTGCGTACGGATCGGTGCGATGCGCTGCCATTCGCAGGCGCTGACCATCAAGCTGAAGAAGGACGTCCCGCTGGACGAGATCAATGACATCATCGCCTCCGACAATGAATGGGTGAAGTTCGTCCCCAACACGCGCGAAGCCTCGATGCATGAGCTCACGCCGGCTGCCACTACCGGCAAGCTGACGATTCCCGTCGGCCGGGTGCGCAAAATGCAAATGGGCGGCGAGTACATCTCCGCATTCACCGTGGGTGATCAACTTTTGTGGGGCGCGGCCGAGCCGCTGCGCCGGATGCTGCGCATCGTCCTCGACCATTGAGGCCGGCGCCGCAGGCGTTGTAACAGCACAACCGAACCTGCGACCCTTCCGGTCGAACGGAAAGGCTGCAGGTACTTAGTTGACTAGGCGCAATGCCGCTACTTGCAGCCGCTTTGGCGCCGGTGTTAAGGTCACGCGATGTTCCCTGCCAAGCGTCCTTCATCAGTCCGTCATGCGCTGATTGCTGCAGCCCTGTGCAGCGTGCTGGCCGTTCCCTCAGAAAGCACGGCCGCTGCGCTGGGCACGGCCAGCGTGCGCTCCTTCCTCGGTCAGCCGCTCGACGCCGACATTGAGTTCGCGGCACTGTCTGCGATGGAGGCCGAGTCGCTTGCAGTCCGTATCGCACCGGCAGAGCTGTTTGCCGAAGCCGGCATCGATTACAACGCATTGGTGCGCTCGCTGCGGATCTCGCTAGAAAAACGCGGCGACCGTCAGCTGATACAGGTCAGGTCGGACCTGCCGGTCAACGATCCGTTCGTCACGATCCTCATTGAACTCAATGCCAATGGCTCGCGCCTCGTGCGGGAATACTCGCTGCTGATCGACCCTCCTGCAATCGAGACCGCAACCAACATCCCGAATCCGGGCGCAGTCACGCTACCTCAGCCGGCCGCGGCCGCTCAGCCTTCAACTGCGCAAGTGCCAGCTGTCCCGCCTCGTCCGGCGGCCCCCGCCGCGATTACCGTGCGGCCCGGACAAACCCTGAATGCGGTGGCTGCCCGGGTACAGCCTGAGGGCGTGCGGCTGGAGCAGGTGCTGGTGGCGCTGCAAAATGCGAACCCCGAGGCCTTCGTCGGCCGCAACATCAATCGGGTAAGGAGCGGCAGCGTGCTGCTGATTCCGGGCGCCGACGAGATGCGCGGGATCGACCCGGTCAATGCACGTCGGTCGATTCGCGCCCAAACGGCAGATTTCCTGCGTTACCAGAAGGCGCTTGCCGAGCGCGTTGCTGCAACACGGCCTCGCCCCGCCGAGCCTGACGAACCCGCGGCCGCGACGGCGCGCAGCAGCAGTGGCCGGGTCGGCGTGCAGCTTGCCGAGCCGGGCGTACCGTCCGACGCGCGCGATCGCCTGACCCTGTCGGCACCGGCAGGGACGCCTAAATCTGGCGAAGCACTCGACCGGATTGCGACCGACAAGGCGCTGTCCGATGCCAACGCCCGCATCGCCGCGCTCGAAAAGAGCATCAATGACATGCAGCAGTTGCTGGCCCTGCAGAACAAGGGGCTGGCCGATGCAGGGCAGCGCGCCAAGGAACCGGCAGCCGCTGTGTCTGCGCCGCAGCCTGCACCCGGAAAAGCCGACTCCGCGCCAGCCACGGGAGACGCACCGGCCGACACATCCTCCGGGACGCCGGCAGCCGCTGCTGTCGCGGAGCCGGCGAGCACTGCCCGGCCCGCCCCTGTGCCGCCGCCGGTTCCTCAGCCGGATCCGGCACTGACCGGAACCGGCGGCACACCGGCGGCAGACCCGTGGGCCGGCCGCCTTCAGGATCCGAAGCTGCAAGCTGCCCTCGCGGCCGGGCTGCTTTTGCCGCTGCTGGGCTGGCTGGCATGGCATCGCCGCCGCCGCAGTGCCGGCGGAAAGGCTGCACGGGCACCCCGCTCAGATGCGACCGCCGCCGCCACACAGACCGTGATTGCCGAGGCCGGCGGCCGGCATGTGGACACCTCCCACAGCGTATTCCACTCGAATTTCGTACCGTCGGTCAGCCAGATCGACGCAAAAGAAGTCGATGCGCTGGCCGAGGCTGATGTCTACATTGCGTACGGCCGGGATGCTCAGGCCGAAGAGATCCTGCTGGATGCATTGCGTCTCCATCCCGATCGGCATGCGCTGCGCGTGAAGCTGCTTGAAATCCATGCGGCCCGGCAGGACAAGGTCGAATTCGGCAAGCTCGCCGCCGAATTGAGGGCCTTTACCCATGGACGTGGCGAAGACTGGGCGCAGGCTGCCCGGCTCGGACAATTGCTCGATCCCGGCAATCATTTGTACGGACCACCCACCCGTCCGGAGACTCCCTCAACCGGAACGGAGCCATCAGCGACGGATTCAAGGCCCGTTGCGTCGCCTGTGGCCGATTTCGAGCTCAAACTGGAAGGCTTGCTGGACGAGCGGCGCAAGGAGGGCGCGCCGGCCGCCATGTTCACCCCGCCTGCAGCCGCTGCGCCGGACTTCGGGCTGTCCGGCATTTCGCCCGACATATCTGGCGCCCGCGAGCGCATCGAGCCCCGCCTCGATACGGAGCGCGATACGGCAGCGCTGACCACCAAGCTTGACCTCGCACTGGCCTGCCAGGAAATTGGTGACAAAGAAGGGGCGCGCGAACTGCTGAACGAAGTGGCAAGCGCACGGAACGCCGACCTGGCGCAGCGCGCACAGTCGCTGCTGAAGCAACTCGCGTAAAATCGCGGCGTCCGGTGGTCCCGGGCATTCGCCCGTTCCCCCCATCTGGATACACTGCTTGTGAAACGCATCGCTCTCGGAGTGCAGTACGAAGGCACCGCCTGGCAGGGCTGGCAGACGCAGCCCCACCGCCAGACGGTGCAGGACGCCCTGGAGTCCGCCCTGGAAAAATTTTGCCAGGGCCCGGTGCCTACTACCTGCGCCGGTCGAACCGACGCTGGCGTGCATGCAACTGGCCAGGTGGTGCATTTCGACACCGACGCCAGCCGCGAGCTGTTTTCCTGGGTGCGCGGTGTCAACGCGTTCCTGCCGGCTTCGATCGCTGTCCGCTGGGCCGCCGAGGTCGAGGGCGGAGAGCAGGGGTTCCATGCCCGTTTCTCGGCGCTCGCCAGAACCTATCACTATGTCATCTACAACCATGCGGTCCGTTCTCCCTTGTGGAGCGGGCGTGCCGGCTGGGTGTTCCGGCCACTGGATGCCGGGATCATGATGCAGGCGGCGCAGTCGCTGGTCGGCGAACATGATTTCTCCGCTTTTCGTGCGGCTGAATGCCAGGCCTTGTCCCCGGTGCGCACGATGCATGCGATCACGGTAAGGCGCCGCGGCGATCTGGTGGTGGTGACGCTGCAGGCCAACGCCTTTCTGCATCACATGGTCCGCAATATCGTCGGATCGCTGATTCAGGTGGGCAATGGCAACCGGTCTGCCGCCTGGATCGCCGAGCTGCTGGCGGGCCGCAACCGCGAACTCGCTGCCCCCACCTTCAGCCCGGATGGCCTGTATCTGGCGCAGGTTGGCTACGATGCGCGCTGGGGCCTGCCGGCGCAGCAGGACGTGCTGCCTTTTCTGTAATTTCCCACTATTCCGAAGACGATGAACTCACGCACCCGAATCAAATTGTGCGGACTGTCCCGCCCGGAGGAGGTGGCTGCTGCGGTCGATGCCGGTGCGGATGCGATCGGTGTCGTGTTCTACCCGCCGTCGCCGCGCCACCTTGCGCCCGCCGACGCGGGACGCCTGCTCGCCTTCCTGCCTCCCTATGTGGCCACGGTAGGCCTGTTCGTCAACGCGACGCTGGACGAAGTCAAAGCCGCCGTCGCCGCTGCCCCGATCAGCCTGCTGCAGTTCCACGGAGACGAGACGCCGGAACAGTGCGCCGCCATCGCGCAGGCGGTACGGCGCCCGTTCATGCGCGCGCTCAGGGTCAGGCCCGATACTCAGGCTGCAGATTTGTTAGAATTCGACCGCACCTACCGCGCTTCCGGCCCGTTGTTTTCAGGGCTTCTGCTTGATACCTGGAGCGATGCGTATGGTGGAACCGGAAAGGTTTTCGATTGGTCTCTCATTCCCGCCGATATCGCGCATCAGGCCGCTTTGAGTGGTGGCTTGAACGTGCAAAATGTGACTGACGCCGTGCGTCGGGTGCGCCCGTACGCGGTCGATGTCAGCAGCGGCATCGAATCGTCGAAGGGCGTCAAGGATATCGCGCTGATGCGCGCCTTCGTCGCCGCTGTCCGCGCCGCGGACAGCCAGTAACCCCCCAGCATTCCAGCAGCAAGGAGAGACCCATGGACCACAATCCCGCACAAGTCGGCGCATACAGCCTGCCGGACGCCTCCGGCCATTTCGGCCCCTACGGCGGCAGTTTCGTCTCAGAGACCCTGACCTTCGCCCTGGAGCAATTGAAGGCCGCGCATGCGCATTACAAGGACGATCCGGAATTCCTGCGTGAATTCCA
>JAIXTG010000335.1 GCA_027484285.1 Oxalobacteraceae bacterium
GCTCGAGCCAGCGGCTGGTGCTGCCGCGGGCGCTTTCGAGATCGGCCAGGCCCCAGATCGAGTTCGACGACACTTTCAGGAAGGAGTTGTCGCCGGAGGTACCGGTGGTGAACTTGAAGAATTTATTGTTGGTGCCCGGCTGGGTTTCAATTTCCACCTTCACGCCGTTGACCGTGCGGCCGAAGTTGTCGGCCAGCGAATTGATGCGGTCTTCCAGGTCCTGGCGGAATTCTTCGGCGGTGTAGTCCGAACGCTGCGGCATGGTGATCAGGCCGGTCACGTTATCCACGGTGACGACGAACTGGTTGTTCGAGCCGTCGACCCGGAACTTGTTGTCGAGGTTGATACCGATCGCATTGCCGGACAGGGTGGCCGGTGTCGACGTGATGCCGCGCTGCGGCGTGGCCGAGGTCGAGGTCTCGACGCCTTCCGCACCGGTCTGCAGGCCGAACAGGGCATTCGCCATGGCTGATGCCTTGGTGATCTTCAGGCTGGAGGTATCGCCGGTGGTACCCGAGCTGATGGTGAAGCGGTTGTTGACTTCGTCGAACTTCACTTCAATGCCGAAGCGTTGTTCTTCGGGATTCACGACGAAGCCGCCGTTGGGCAGTACCGGCGCACCCCAGGTACCCGTGTTCGGGTCGACCGTGGTCGGCGTGCTGGTCAGGCCGAACAGCTCGTTGCGGGCGAGGCCGAACGAGCGGATTGCGACCGGGGTGCCGTCTTCGGATTTGAACGTAAAGCTCTGGCGCACCGGGTCGTAACCGACGGTGATCGGCGAGCTGAGCTGCGGCGCCTGCTTGTCGAGTTCTGCCTGGATCGCGGCAATCGCCTCTTCCTGCGTGACCTTGCTCAGGTCGTCGATGCCATAGCGGCCCTGGTGCAGCGAGATCGGCAGCCGGTCGAGTTCGGCGCCCTCGCCCACTTCCAGCTGGAACAGGTCGGCAGTCTCGGGGTCGGCCGTCGTGGTGAAGTCGGTGAAATTGAAGAAGCGCTGGTCGCCGAAGGTCTTGTTGACCGCGTTCGTGATTTCACGCGCGATCTCCACGCCGGTAAAGCGCTTGCTGCCGGCCAGATCGCCGAGGTAGCTGAGGTCGACGGTCAGCGGAGCGCCGCCGTCCACATCGAGGTCGAACACGATGCCTTCGCGCTTGCCCGGCATGCCGGCCGTGGTCACCGTCAGCAGGGTGTCGGTCGGGATCGACGTTGCCGACGCGAGCGCAATATTCAGGGTCTGGCTGCCATCGCTGGCGGTGGCAATGGTGGCGTTGTATTTGGCCGGGGCCGTGTTGATGGCCGCTGCCAGTGCCGTCAGGTTGGCAGACACGCCGGTAGCGGGATAAGTATCGGTACCGATCTTCAACGAGAAATCGCCGCTGCCAACCGCGGGCTTGAAAGTCGCGGTGGTCAGCGACTGGCTGCTCGGGCGCACGAAGAATCCATCGTCGACCTCGGCGGTCAGGTTGATTTCCGGCACCTCGGTTTCGCCGTCGCGCGGCACGATGACCATGTCGCCGGTGGCGTTGATGGTCGCCTCATAGATGAGCGTGGTGGAGTCGTTGATCGCGGTGGCCAGGTCCTCGAGCGAGGTGGCGGTAATTTCCACCGGGTTCAGCAGCGTGAGCTTAGTCGCCGCCGGCAATTCGGTCGTCGGTGCCTGCGGCGTGATCGTCAGGGTACCGGCAGCCACCGTCGCCGCATACTTTGCATCGTTGTTGATCTGGGTGGCGAGGTCGGCCAGCGTGGCCGAACTGCCATTGCTCGGGAAAACGTCATTGCCCAGCTTGATGCGGAAGCCGGCCGTAGTGTCGGCCGAGGTGAACGACCACTGGGTAGTCGCCCCGGTATCCGGGTTGATGGTCTGCGTTCCCTCGATCCGGTCGCGCATGCTCAGCCGGTAGTCCTTGCCGCCGGCAATCGGCGTGAACACCATGCCGTCATCCGGATTGCTGTTGATCAGGCTCTCCACCTTCTCCGGGAAATCGATGCCGTTCTTCCACTCGGTGATCAGCGACGTGGTGAGGGTGCCGGCATTCACGGTGGCCGGCGTCGACTGCACCGGATTTTTCAGGTCGTCGAGATTGAACAGCTTGGTGACGCCACGCGCGATGTCCTGCGGCGGGATGTCGGATTCCGAACGGATTTCGCCGTACTTGTTCACGTACTGCTTTTCGCCGCTCTTGTCGGTGGACTGGATCAGCAGTTCCTGCAGCTTGGTGTCGCCAATGAACACGAAGGTCTGCCACTTGTTGCTCGGATCGTCCGGCGTCGCGACCTGGGTCTTGCGGTAGTAGACGGTGGCGAGGTAACCGTTGCCGCCGGCGTCGTACACCGTCAGCGCGGTGGTCTTGTTGTAGGTAGTTTCGTCGTTGCGGTCGAACGGCGCGGTCGGTATCTCGGCATCGGCCGGCAGGTTCAGGCCGAGCTGCACTGCCGAGGTGGCCACGGCATCGCCGGTGGTCTTGCGCGGAATCAGCAGCTTGGACAGGTTGTCGAGGTCGGCCTTGCCGGACGAGTCGACCGCCGCAGCGATCAGCGCCTGGCCGGCGGA
>JAIXTG010000189.1 GCA_027484285.1 Oxalobacteraceae bacterium
CCGGTCGCCAGGATCAGCTCGCCCTTTTCGGACAGCTTGCGCGCCTGGCGCATGATTTTCTTCTGCGCGTCCTCGACCTCGGTCATGCGCAACGGGCCCTTGCCCTCCATGTCGTCGAGAAACATGCCGCGCGCGCGGCTGGACATGTTGTCGAGGAATTTGGTTTTCACTTCTTCGGTCGCGCCCTTGAGCGCAATCATCAGCAGGTCGGGTTCCACCGCGCGCATCAGGGCCTGGATGCCGCGGTTGTCGACCGATGCCAGGTTCTCGAAGCTGAACATGTTGTCCTGGATGCGCAGCGCCAGCTCTTCATCGATCTGGCCCACGCCCTGCAGGATGGAGGACTCGAGCTCGACCTTGGTAAAGTTCATGATCTTCGCCGCCGCCTTCACGCCGCCGAAGCTGGACGACGATGCCGACGCATTGCTGGAGAACTGCTTCTTCATGATGGATTCGAGCTCTTCCATCGCCGACGGCTGCACGGTATCGAGGCTGGCCACGCGCTGCACCACCTCGGCCCGCGATTCCTCCGGCAGGAAGGACAGCACGTCGGCTGCCACTTCGGATTCCAGTACCGACAGGATGATGGCGGTCACCTGCGGATGCTCGCCACGGATCATTTCCGCAATCGCCCGTGCATCCATCCACTGCAGGATCTCGAGGCCGCGGCTGGCGCGGTTGGGCATGATGCGCGACAGCACCGACGCTGCCTTGTCCGGGCCGAGCGCGCGCTTGAGCACGGTTTCCACATATTCGGTCGTGCCCAGCGACAGGCTGGTCTGCTTCTTCAGCATATCGACGAATTCGTCGAGCACCCAGTTGACCGCCTCCTGCGACATGTCGGCTACCGACACCATGGCCGCACCGAGTTCCTGTACCTCTTTCGGATCGAGGTAGCTGATGATGTTCGACGCCAGGTCCTCGCCCAGCAGCAGCATCAGCACGGCGGCGCGCTGCACATTGGTGATCTCGGCGAGCTCGCGCTTGAGTTCGTCCGACATCGGCGGCTTGGAGTTTTCTGCCATGGTCTACCTCGGTTGCTGCAGGAGTACTGCGTTATTCATGATCGGCCTGGTCACTTCTTTTTCGGGGCGCCGGCGCCCTTGAGCATGTTCTTCACCATCAGGACCACGCGGCCCTTTTCCTTCTCGGTCAGGTACTTCACCAGCACCAGCTTGTCGTCATAGCTTTTCGCATCCGACAGCATTTCGGTGGGCAGCGCCGGCTTCTTTTTCTTCGGCTTGAATTTTTCTTTCATCGCCTCGAGGCTCTCGGGCGTGGCGTCAGGTTTTTGCGCTTCTGGCATCGTTCGTTCCAATTTTTGCAATTAATCGGCAGCGCTTAGTTGCGCACCATGTTCCTCAGTACCAGCGCAACCCGGCCGGACTCCTGCGACACCAGCATGCGGATCAATGCGACCTTGTCATCATAGCTGTTCGCGGTATCCAGCATGTCGGCGGTGAATGCCGGCTTCTTGGGCTTCATGGCTTGCATCCGGGCACGCAGGTCGTCCAGGCTCTCGCCATCTTCCAGCGCCATCTCGCCCTCGGCGAGTTCGCCGTCTTCTTCCTCCTGCTCGTCCTGCTCGCCGTCGGCCGGTGCGGCCAGCAGCAGCGCCTCCTCGGCCGCTTTCGCTTCGGCAGCAACCTTCGCTTCTTCTTGCGCGGCCAGTTCGGCCCTGGCAGTCTCGGCGGCCTTCTCCTCGAGCGCCTTCAGCTCTTCCGGGCTCGGGCCCGGCGGCGGCATGATCTGCTGGGTAATCGTCGGTCCCTTGACCATCGGACGCACCACGGCCAGCAGGAACACCACGATCACGAGCGCAGCGATGCCGATCTTGATCACATTCTGGATATCCGGGTCGGCGTACCACGCCTTCGGCGGCTCGGGTGCCAGCGTCTCGAAGCGGGCCGGTGCCACTGTCACCACGTCGCCGCGCTCTTCGCTGTAACCGACGGCGCTACGCACCAGGTTCAGCATGCGGTCGAGTTCCTGCTGCGTATACGGAACCGTGGTCGGTGCGCCGGCAGCGAGCGGCTTGCCATCCGCCGGCGGCGGCGCGGGACGCTCGGCCACGACCACGGCGACCGTGACGCGCGAGATCGATCCCGGCGAATTCTTCACGTGGCGCACCTGGCGATCCATCTCGAAATTGCGGGTCGAACGGGTAGTCGTAATTTCGTTGTTGGCCGGCTTCTGCTCGTCGGTGTTCGTATTCTTGGTCAGGTCGGCATCGGGCGGCGGCGAGTTGGTCATCGCGCCGGGAATGCCCTCCGGATCCAGCTTGAATTTGCGCTCGGTGGTCAGCGCCTCGGAACGCGGCTTGACGCCCTTGTCCTGGCTGTCGAAGTCTTCGGTCGTGGTTTCTACCTGCGTGTAGTCCATCGTCAGGTTGACCTGGGCCTGCACCGCTGCCTCGCCCACCACCGGCGCGAGCAGGTCGACCACGCGATTCTTGTAAGTCTCTTCAGTGCGCTGTTTGTGCGACATCTGGGCAACCGACAGGCCCATCGCCGCATCCACCGGATTGTCCATCGTCAGCAGATTGCCGAGGTCGTCGACCACCGACACATTCTCCGGCGTCAGGTAAGGCACGCTGGACGACACCAGGTGCACGATGGCCTTCACCTGCGGCGTCGATACGCCGCGGCCGGCATGGGGTGTCACGACAACCGAAGCCTTCGGCGTGGCGCGCTCGCGCACGAATACCGACTGCTTGGGCAGCGCCAGGTGGACGCGGGCCGCCTTGATGGTCGAGATCTGCATGATGCTGCGCGCCAGTTCCTGCTCGATCGCGGTGTTGTACTGCACCTGCTCCATGAACTGGCTGGTCGTCATCGACGACTTGTCCTTCAGCGATTCCATGCCGATCGGCTGCGCTTCTTTCGGAATGCCCTGGCCGGCAAGGAAGATGCGCGCTTCGTGGTAACGCGATTCGGGCACGGTGATCTGGCCGCTGCCGGTATCCACCTTGGGCTTGAAGTCACCCGCCTTGAGCGCCTCCAGCGCGGCCATTTTGTCGTTCTCGGTCATGCCCGGCATGATCGGCCGGTAAGGCGCGCTCTGCGAAAACTGGAATGCGGTTGCCGCAATAACCAGCAGCAGCAGGAGCGCCAGCGGCAGCGCAGCACGCCGCACCGACGGCTGCCTGAGCGCGCCATCGATCCAGTCGCGGAATGCGCTGATTCCGCCGGATACGCCCTGCATCGCGGCAGGCATCGGCTGCCGACCGGCACCGGACTGCACCGGCAATCCCGCCTGACCGCCGTTACCGGCAGCGACCGGGCCTCCCGGCGGCAGCTGCGGCGGCATGCCGCCCGTGTTCATCGTTGCTTCGGCCATGATTTACTCTCTGCTCGTTATCCGGGTCATCAGACCGGCATGTTCAGGATGTCCTCGTACGCCTTCAGGACCTTGTTCCGCACCTGCAGCGTCGCCTCGAAGGCGAGCGAGGATTTCTGCATCGCCAGCACCACGTCGGTCAGCGGCACGTCTTCGCCCCGGTCATAGGCCTGGCGCAGCGAACTCGCATGCTGCTGGATGTCGTTCGTGCCTTTCACTGCCGACGCAATCGCCTCGCCGAAGGTCGGCTTGCCGACTTCCGGCGTCGGCGGCGTCATCACCTGCGGCGTGTTCTTGCCGGTGGATTCAACCTGGTGCTGGCGCAGTGTCGCCAGCATCGCGTCGATGTTGGCCTGGCTGGTGAGCTTGTTGATCATGCGTGCCTCCCGGGCTTAACCTGCAGCCGCCATCGCGGGCATGCCGCGGTCGCGGAACTGGGCCATCTTGTAGCGCAGCGAGCGCGGGCTGATGCCCAGCTTCTTGGCGGCCTCGTTGCGGTTCTTCGTGCTCTGGATCGCGGCCATGATGGCCTGGTACTCGCTGCTGCGGACCGCGCTCGACAGGTCGACCGGCATCGCGTCATGCGCGCCGGCGATCTCGCGCTGGCCATAGCGCATCAGCCGCGACTGGGTGGATACCGGCAGCCTGATCTGCTCGGGCTCGCTGTCGATCTCGTCGAACATCAGTTCGTGTTCGCTGATGACATCACCATTGCAGAGCACCAGCGCGCGCTGGATCACGTTCTGCAGCTCGCGCACATTGCCCGGCCAGCTGTAGCGCTGCAGGCGACCGATGGCTTCCGGCGACAGCTGTACCGCGCGATCGGCCGGGCCGAAGCTGGCCAGGAACTGGAGCGCCAGCGGCAGGATGTCGCCCGGACGCTCGCGCAGCGGGAGAATCGACAGCTTGAAGGCGCTGATGCGGAAATACAGATCTTCGCGGAACTCGCGCTGCGCGATCGCTTCGCGCAAGTCCTTGTTGGTGGCAGCTACCAGGCGCACGTCGAGCTCGACCGGCGCATGGCCGCCGAGCCGGGTGATCTTGCGGTCCTGCAGCACGCGCAGCAGCTTGGTCTGCAGGTGGTAAGGCATCTCGGCGATCTCGTCGAGGAAGATGGTGCCGCCCTGCGCCTGCTCGAACAGGCCGCGGTGCTCTTTCAGCGCGCCGGTGAAAGCGCCTTTCTCATGGCCGAACAGCAGGTCTTCGATCAGGTTCTCCGGCAGCGCGGCGCAATTGAGCGCGACAAACGGGCCATTGCGGCGCGGCGAGGCGTCATGCAGCACGCGTGCCAGCACTTCCTTGCCGGCGCCGGTCGGGCCGACGATCAGCGCCGACACCTGGGTCTGCGCGACACGGCGCGCGAGTTCCAGCAAGTGCTGGCTGCCCGGATCGACGAACACGAATTTCTGCGGGGCCGGCTTCGCTGCATCGGCGCGCTTCGGCGCCAGTGCCAGCGCTTCGCGCCAGACGTCGACCGACCACTCCTCGGCCGGCAGCACATGATAGGCACCGCGCCGCATCGCTTCGATACCCAGCGACAGCGCGCCGCGCTCGACGCGGCACAGCACCGGCACGTCGTGGCCGAAGGATTGCGTGAGTTTCTTCACTTCCTGCAGCAGGCCGGCTTCGCCCATCAGGCGAATCACCACCAGCCGGGCCTTTGCCAGGCCCTGCTTGAGGTCATCGAGCGTCGCTACCGGCAGCAGCTGCAGGCCAGCCGCTTCCAGCTGCTCGCGCTCTGCAGCACCAATCGGGGACTTCGGGTCCAGCCACAGGACCGGATGCGCATTGTCGATTTGAACCGTCACGATGATTGCCTATAGAAAACATTGGACGGTTTCCTCATAGCAATCGGCATGCCAGTTGTTTTAGCGTGGAAACATGCGGGTTTCCGGGGATGGTGTCGGGATCGGCAGGGGATTGCCGGGGGGAGGAAGCGCTCGGCCGGGCGGCAG
>JAIXTG010000328.1 GCA_027484285.1 Oxalobacteraceae bacterium
ACCGGGCCGCGCACCTCGGAAGATACGAGCTTGTCCTTGGTCTGCGAGCTGAACTTCGGCTCCGGCACTTTCACGGACAGCACGCAGGTCAGGCCTTCCCGCATGTCATCGCCACTGATTTCCACTTTGGCTTTTTTCGCGAACTCGTGCTCTTCGATGTACTTGTTGATCACGCGCGTCATCGCCGCACGCAGGCCGGTCAGGTGGGTCCCGCCGTCACGCTGCGGGATATTGTTGGTGAAGCACAGCACCTGCTCGTTGAAGGCATCGTTCCACTGCATCGACACATCGACTGAAATCGTGGTGCCGTTGTCGGACAGGCGCTCGCCGGTCGCCTGGAACACCGTCGGATGCAGTACCGACTTGCTCTTGTTGATGTATTCGACAAAACCGCGCGTGCCACCCTCGAAAGCAAAGTCTTCTTCCTTGCCGGTGCGCTGGTCGGTGAGCCGGATGTGGACGCCATTGTTCAGGAACGACAGCTCGCGGATGCGCTTGGCGAGGATGTCGTAGTGGAACTCGATATGGTTGAAGATTTCCTCGTCCGCCCAGAAGTGGACTTCGGTACCGCGCTTGTCGGTATCGCCGGTGATCTTGATGGGGGAAATCTCGACGCCATCCTGCACCTCGAGTTCGCGGTTCTGCGGCACGCCGCGCACAAATTCCATGAAGTGCGACTTGCCGTCGCGACGGATGGTCAGCTTCAGTTTCTTCGACAGCGCATTCACGCAGGAGACACCGACGCCGTGCAGGCCGCCCGATACCTTGTAGGCATTCTGATCAAACTTGCCGCCCGCATGCAGCTCGGTCATCACGATCTCGGCCGCGCTGCGCTTGGGCTCGTGCTTGTCGTCCCACTTGATGCCGGTCGGGATGCCGCGCCCGTTATCGGTGATCGAGATCGAATTATCCGAATGAATGGTGACGTGTATCTCGCTGCAGTGGCCTGCCAGTGCTTCGTCGATCGAGTTGTCGAGTACCTCAAACACCAGGTGGTGCAGTCCTGTGCCGTCAGAGGTGTCGCCGATGTACATGCCGGGGCGCTTGCGGACCGCCTCCAGACCCTCGAGGATCTGGATCGATGCCGCGCCGTACTGGCTCGACGCATTGACGTTTTCAGATGAAATGGCTGACATGGCTACCTTAAAAAACTAAAAGCAGGAAATTCGTGAATCCGCCAATGGACGGAAGGGGCCCTGCAGGCCCCTTCACGCCGGCGGCTGTCTTCCGGTCAGATACGCATTGGCATCACGACATACTTGAAGTTGGCATCGTCCGGCACCGTGATCAGGGCAGACGAGTTCGCGTCGCCGAGCGAGATGCTGACGCTGTCGCACTTCAGGTTGTTGAGCACGTCGAGCAGGTAGGTGACGTTGAAACCGATATCGATGCTGTCGCCGCCGTAATCGATTTCGATCTCTTCGACGGCCTCTTCCTGGTCGGCGTTGGTCGAACTGATCTTCAGGCTGCCCGGCGCAATCATGCAGCGCACACCCTTGAACTTGTCCGACGTCATGATGGCCGCCCGCTGCAGCGAGCGCAGCAGCGCCTCGCGGCCCAGCGTGAAGTTGTTCTTGTACGCCTTCGGTATCACGCGCGTGTAGTCGGGGAACTTGCCTTCGACCAGCTTCGAGATCAGCTCGATGTCGGAAAAGCTGAACCGGACCTGGTTGGTGGCGATCGCCAGCGATACCGGGTCATCGGTCTCTTCCAGCAGCCGCTGCAGTTCGAGGATGGTCTTGCGCGGAATGATGACTTCCTGGCGCGCGAACTCCTGGTCGGTGACGATCTGGCTGAAGGCGAGCCGGTGGCCGTCGGTCGCGACCGCGATCACATGGTTGCCCTCGACGACCAGCAGCAGGCCGTTCAGGTAATAGCGGATGTCCTGCTGCGCCATCGAGAAGTGCACCATGTTGAACAGGTGCTTCAGGGTCTTCTGGGGCAGGCTGAACTGCGCGCCGTATTGCTCGGCAAGCGCCACGGTCGGGAATTCCTCGGCTGCGAGCGTCTGCAGCGCGAAGCGCGACTTGCCGCACTGGATGGTCATCCGCTTGTTCGACAGCGACAGCGACACTTCCGAGTCGGGCAGCGCCCGCAAGATATCGAGCAGCTTGCGCGCAGCCACTGTCGTGGCAGCCGTCTCCTTGCCGGAGCCGATTGCCGCGTGCGTGCTGATCTGGACCTCGATGTCGGTCGACAGCAGGGTCACATCGTCGCCGTCCTTGCGGATGAGGATATTGGCCAGAATCGGCAGCGTGTGCCGACGCTCGACAATACCGCTCACGATCTGCAGCGGTCGCAACAGCGCGTCGCGGTGGGTTTTTACCAGTTGCATGGTGATTTCCTTTCGCAAGAAACGCTTTCAATGGGGGATCGTGTCTGCATCATTGCACCTCCGTCAGCCTTTCAGTGTCTGCTCGAGCACATGCAGCTCATGGTTGATTTCCGGGTTCTTGCTGCGGTCGGCGGCAATCTTGCGCACCGCATGCAGCACCGTCGTGTGGTCGCGCCCGCCGAACAGCTCGCCGATCTCGGGCAGGCTCTTCTGGGTCAGCTCCTTGGCCAGGTACATCGCAATCTGGCGCGGCCGCGCGATGTTGGCCGGCCGCTTCTTCGAGTACATGTCGGCGACCTTGATGTTGAAAAAGTCGGCCACCGTTTTCTGGATGTTCTCGACCGAGATCTGCCGGTTCTGCACGGACAGCAGATCCTTCAGCGCGTCCTTGACCACGTCGATCGTGATTTCCTTGTCGTGGAAACGCGAATACGCAAGGATCTTGCGCAGCGCGCCCTCGAGCTCGCGCACGTTCGAGCGCAGGTGCTTGGCGACGAAAAAGGCCACATCATCCGACAGCACCGCGCCTTCCTGTGCCGCTTTTTTCAGCAGGATCGCTACCCGCATCTCGAGTTCGGGCGGCTCGACGGCGACCGTCAGGCCCGAATCGAAACGCGAAATCAGCCGGTCATCCATGCCGGTGATCTCTTTCGGATAGGTGTCGCTGGTGATGATGATCTGCTTCTTGGCAGCGATCAGCGCCTCGAACGCATAGAAGAATTCTTCCTGCGTGCGGCTCTTGCCGCCGAAGAACTGGATATCGTCGATCAGCAGCAGGTCGAGCGAGTGATAGTAGCGCTTGAACTCGTCGAAGCCCTTGCGCTGGTAAGCGGTGACAACATCGCGCACATATTGCTCGGCATGGATGTAGCGGATGCGCACGTTCGGGTTGTCCGCCATGACCTGGTTGCCGATGGCGTGGATCAGGTGGGTCTTGCCGAGGCCCACCCCGCCGTACAGGAACAGCGGGTTGTACGAAACGCCCGGATTGCTGGCCACCTGGATCGCTGCTGCGCGCGCCAGCTGGTTAGCCTTGCCGGTGACGAAACTGTCGAAAGTCAGCGCCGGGTTGATCTTGCTCTGGTCGCGCCGCGCGCTGGTCTCGTCGGCCGGCTCCGGGCGCTCGGCCGCAGTCGCCGGCACACCGGCCGCTGGTCCACCGGCCGCAGACGGCTCGGACGACGACGCGGCAGGGACGGCAGCCTTGCGTACGCCACCGGCTTTCGGATCAAGCACGAACTGCACGTCGACCGGGCTCTGCCAGAATTCGGCAGCAATGCTGGTGATGCGCGCGGCGAACTGGGTCTTCACCCAGTCCAGCTTGAAACGGTTGGGGGCGGCGATGCGCAGGCGTCCGTCCTCGAAATCGAGCGGAGCCAGTGGCTTGATCCAGGCGCTGAACTGCTGAGGCGTCAGTTCCTGTTGCAGCCGCGACGCGCAGGTCTGCCAGAATTCTTCCATGCGATAGTCTTATGAAGCGACAGGCGGGGGCGCGCTTCGGGTTCTTTGTTCTGTGGAGGCCGAGCGCAAGGCTCGCCGGAAGTCGCTATTTTACCGCCGGCAGGGGAAGTTATCCACAGGCCGGGACGGAATTTCTGGCATGAAAGCTGCAGTTTTCCACTCCGGCAAGTCCCGCCCCAAAGTCCGGCCACGGAAGACACTCCGCAAACCCGCGTGTTGCCAGTCAGGCATGCCATGCCGGAACGTCGCGGGCGGCACTGCCTAAGTGGTTGACATATATACAGAAACTGCTGTCTAATTCTGGGTTCGCTGCGCTGCGCGCCTGCAATTGTGGTACCGACGCTGCGATCGGCGCAATGCCATCCAGATTTTCCGGCCGGGCCTGTCCCGGTTTTTTACTGAATTCCGCTGCACTAACCTAGCGAGACCCAAATGAAACGTACTTATCAGCCTTCCGTCGTCCGCCGCAAGCGCACTCATGGTTTCCGTGCCCGCATGGCCACACGCTCGGGCCGCGCTGTGCTGAACGCACGCCGCGCAAAAGGTCGCAAGCGCCTGGCTGTCTGAGCCAGTACTGCCACCCGACTTGCGTAGTCGCGTGTCCGGGCCACCGGAAGACTACGGCAGGCACCGACGCATCGTAAAAACGGATGAGTTCTCATCCGTTTTTCGTTTGCGGCCTGCTTACCGGACCGACCATTTCGTGCTCTACGTCCGCCCCAACAGCCTGGGCCATGCAAGGCTCGGTGTCGTGGTCGCGAAGCGCTTCGCGCCTCGCGCGGTGACGCGCAACCTGGTCAAGCGCCTGTCGCGCGAACTGTTCCGCAAGGCGGAGCTGGGCGCCGTCGATTGCATCGTACGGCTCAGCAAGCCAGTCATCAGCCGCCAGCAGAGCGCATCGTCGCGCTCGCTGAAAGCGGTGGTCGGCGCCGAACTGGCGCAGCTGCTGCACTCGCACCGCACATCCCGATGAAACCGCTGCTGCTGCTCCTGCTGAAAGCCTACAAGCTGGGCGTCAGCCCCTTCCTCGGGCAGCATTGCCGTTTTCATCCGAGCTGTTCCGACTATGCGCGCGATGCGATCATCTCGCATGGCGCGTTGCGGGGCAGCCTGCTGGCCGGACGCCGCCTGTGCAAATGCCACCCGTGGCACGCCGGCGGCTTTGATCCGGTGCCGCCCCCATCCCGCGACCCTGCCGGCGATCATCCGACGATGACGCGGCCGCGTCCCTGAATTGCCCCTGGACTTACCGAACCTATGGATATCAAACGTACCGTACTGCTGGTGGTGTTCTCGCTGTCCCTGCTCATGCTCTGGGAAAACTGGAACCGTTACAACGGCGGCCCGTCGCTGCTCTCGCCCGAGCAGCCGGCCCAGCAGGCTGCTGCCCCGCAGCCGGGCGGCGACGCCTCCCTGCCGCAGCCAAGCACCACCCCGCCGGCCACGGCGTCAGGCGCCGAGGTGCCGGCCGGTGCTGCAGCTGAACAGGGCGAACGCATCGCCGTCACCACCGACCTGCTGCGGATCGAGATCAGCACCATGGGCGGCGAGATCGTGCGTGCAGAACTGCTGAAGCACAAGGACTCGGCGGACGACAGCAAGCCGGTCGTGCTGTTCGAGACCGGCGCCGGCCGCACCTACGTCGGCCAGAGCGGGCTGATCGGCGGCCAGTTCCCGAACCACCGCACGCTGTTCACCGCGCGTGACGGTGCGCGGGCGCTCGAGACCGGCGACAGCCTGGAACTGGTGCTGGATGCGGTACAGAATGGCGTGAAGCTCACCAAGACCTACACCTTCCGCCGCGGTCAGTACGAGATCGGCCTGAAGCACGCGGTCACCAACGACAGCGGGGCAGCGATCACCCCGTCGGTTTACGTGCAGCTGGTGCGTGATGGCAGCAAGCTGCAGGGCGACTCCGCGTTCTACAGCACCTTCACCGGCCCGGCCCTGTACACCGACGCGGACAAGTTCCGCAAGGTGAGCTTCGAGGACATCGACAAGGCCAAGAACCCGTCGGCGGCGCGCACCACGGATGGCTGGATCGCCATGGTGCAGCACTACTTCGTGTCAGCCTTCGTGCCCCTGTCGAAAGGCTCGCATGAGCTGTTCACCCGTCGCATCGACCAGAACCTGTACGCAGTCGGCGCCATCATGCCGATGGGCGAGATTGCTCCCGGCGCCAGCGCCGCGCAGGAAGGCAAGCTGTTCGCCGGCCCGCAGGAATCGGCCAAGCTCGAGCAGTTCGCCACCGACTTCGACCTGGTCAAGGATTACGGCTGGCTGACCATCATCGCCAAGCCGATCTTCTGGCTGATGGACCAGATCCACAAGCTGCTCGGCAACTGGGGCTGGACCATCATCGTGCTGACCATCCTGATCAAGCTCGCCTTCTTCCCGCTGTCGGCCGCCAGCTACCGCAGCATGGCGAAGATGAAGCTGGTCACGCCGAAAATGACCGCGATCCGCGAGCGGCACAAAGACAATCCGCAGCAGATGAATGCCGCGATGATGGAGCTGTACAAGACCGAGAAGATCAATCCCCTCGGCGGCTGCCTGCCGATCGTGGTGCAGATCCCGGTATTCATCGCGCTCTACTGGGTGCTGCTGGCCAGCGTCGAAATGCGCCATGCGCCGTGGCTGGGCTGGATCCACGACCTGTCGGCACCGGACGACCTGTTCGGCATCCTCCCGGGCGTCAACATGCCGATCGGCCTGCTGCCCATCATCATGGCCGCGTCCATGTATGTGCAGACCAAGCTGAACCCGACGCCGCCGGACCCGATCCAGGCCAAGATCATGCTGTTCATGCCGCTGCTCTTCTCGTTCATGTTCTTCTTCTTCCCCTCCGGCCTCGTGCTGTACTGGGTAGTGAACAACATCCTGTCGATCGCGCAGCAGTGGGTGATCACGAAACAGTCGGAACGCGCAAAGGCCTGAGGCCGCGACCCGCCGAAAGGCTCCGGATCCCCCGGATCCGGCCCCTGAAAAAGTCCGTCGGCGCAGGCCACGGACTTTTTTTCATTGAAGCTAGAATCCCGCAATGATTTCTGATTCCTCTCCCATCGCCGCAATCGCCACTGCGCCGGGCCGCGGCGGCATCGGCGTGGTCCGCATCTCCGGCAAAGGCCTGATGCCGCTCGCTCAATCGGTGTGCCGGCTCGACGGCCGGGCGCTGAAGGCGCGGCATGCCACCTACCTCGACTTCGTGAACGCCGACGGCAGCGTGATCGATCGCGGCCTCGCACTCTGGTTCGACGCGCCGCATTCCTACACCGGCGAGGAAGTGCTCGAGCTGCAGGGCCATGGCGGTCCGGTGGTGATGCAGATGCTGCTGAACCGCTGCCTCGAGGCCGGCGCCGGCATCGGGCTGCGTTTCGCGCAGCCGGGAGAATTCACCTATCGCGCGTTCCAGAACGACAAGCTCGACCTCGCGCAAGCCGAGGCGGTTGCCGACCTGATCGAGGCCTCGACCGAAGCCGCAGCCAAGCTCGCGACCCAATCGCTTTCCGGTGCGTTCTCGCAGGCGATCCGCGGGCTGGTCGACAAAGTGATCAACCTGCGCATGCTGGTCGAGGCCACGCTCGACTTCCCCGAGGAAGAAATCGAATTTCTGGAGCAGTCGAATGCGCGTGGCCAGCTCGCGGCCATCCGCAATGCACTGTCGCACGTGCTTGCACAGGCAGGGCAGGGTGCGCTGCTGCGCACCGGGCTGAAGGTGGTGCTGGCCGGCCAGCCCAATGTCGGCAAGAGTTCGCTGCTGAATGCCCTGGCCGGCGCGGACGTTGCCATCGTCACCGCCATTGCCGGCACGACGCGCGACCGGGTCACCGAAACCATTCATGTTGACGGCATTCCGCTCAACATCATCGACACCGCCGGCATCCGCGATGATCTCGAGGCCAGCGACGAGGTCGAGCGCATCGGCATCTCGCGCACCTGGGCGGCAGTGGAAGAGGCCGACGTCGTGCTGCACCTGCTGGATGCCAGCCGCGGTCCGACGCGCGCCGACGAGGAGATTGTCGCGCGACTGCCCGCGAAAGTGCCACTGCTGCGCATCTGGAACAAGATCGACCTGTCGGGACACAAGCCGCTAATTGATACCCAGCCCGATGCCACTCACCTCTACCTGTCGGCATCCGAGCGCATCGGGATGGATCTGCTGCGGCAGGAGCTGCTGCGCATCGCGGGCTGGCAGCAGACCGGGGAATCGATCTACCTCGCGCGCGAGCGCCACCTGATCGCGCTGAAAGCGGCGAGTACCCACCTCGACGTGGCGGCACAGCTGGCAGAGCAGCGCGACGCCGCGCTCGACCTGTTTGCAGAAGAACTGCGGCTTGCACAGGAACAGCTCAACGGCATCACCGGCGCCTTCACGTCGGATGACCTGCTTGGGGTCATCTTCAGCCGGTTCTGCATCGGCAAATAAGCCGGCGCCGGATGGCGGGGGCACGCGCCGCAGCCCCCGAACCGGCCGACGGCGAACGGCACAGACATCGATTGCACGGCCAGCGGAACATTCACTGCATCACCTCATCGAATCTCCATCGGGCTTTTACCGGAGACATCATGACAGCCACATGGATTGTTTCGGCCAATGCAAGCCGGGCACGGGTATTCGCGCAGCATGG
>JAIXTG010000102.1 GCA_027484285.1 Oxalobacteraceae bacterium
GCCGGCCTCGCCGAGCGTTGCCAGATCCAGATCTCGTATGCAATCGGCATCGCCCAGCCGACCTCGGTGATGGTAACCACCTTCGGCACCGGCAAGCTCAGCGACCAGAAAATCGCCGAGCTCGTGCGCGAGCATTTCGACCTGCGCCCGAAAGGCATCGTGCAGATGCTGGACCTGCTGCGCCCGATTTACCGCAAGTCGGCTGCCTATGGCCACTTCGGTCGCGACGAGCCGGAATTCACCTGGGAGCGCACCGACAAGGCCGCAGCATTGAAGGCCGCCGCCAGCCTGTAATACGGCCTGCGCCATCCGCCCGCGGGCAGGCATCGCCTGCCCGTTTTTTTTGCTTTGTTGCTGCAATTCGTCTGTATTCCTGCGCCTTGCGGTTGACGGTTTTTCATTCCGCCAAACAGGCGCTGCTTTCCCCTTTAGTGCCAACGGGAATTTGATTTCTCCGCTGCTACAGTGACCCGCTTCAACACTGCAGCATCAGGACTTTTCCCATGGGCCTCCAAACCGTGCAGCATGCACGGCCTGCGCTGGCGCGCATTGCATCCCTGCTGATCATCGCCGGCATTGCCGCGAGTGCAACGGCCGATCCGCTCTCACCCAAACCCAAGGCCGGGCTGCGCAAGCCGGTCACTGCACAGCAGGTCGAGCCGGCCGCCGGGCAGGTGGTCGAGCGGCTGATCATCACTCCGCATCCGACGCGCGGCGGCAAGCTGAGCTGGCAGCTCGACAGGAGCAATACCAGCCGGCTGTCATCGATCTCTAGCGTCGCGCTGTCGGTCGAGCGCAAGCTTGCCGACGGTACCCATCTGGTGAAACTTGAGCAGCCGGTTTCGGTGGAGCAGGCGCGCGCCATTGCTGCCCAGTTGCAGCAAAGCGGCGAGGTCCTGTCGGCCGAGCCCGACTTGCTGATCCAGCCCTACATGATTGCGCCGAACGACCCCGGTTATGCCAGCTGGCCGGGGCAATGGCATTACCTGAGCCCGGGGGGCAGCAATCGCGGCGGCGCGGACCTGCCGGCGGCATGGAATATGACGCTCGGCAGCGGCAGTGTGAACGTCGCCATTATCGATACCGGCTATCGTCCGCACGTCGACATGGGGGCGACGTTGCCGGGGTATGACCTGATCAGCCATGCCAGTGTCGCCAATGATGGCAACGGCCGTGATGCCGACGCCTCCGATCCGGGCGATTACGCACCGGCCGGCGCCTGCGGCACCGGCTCGGCAGCCAGCAATTCGAGCTGGCACGGTACTCACGTGATGGGCACCGTGGCGGCATTGATGAACAACGGCCTGTACGGTACCGGCGTTGCGCCGAATGTGCGCATCCTGCCGGTGCGGGTGCTCGGGCGCTGCGGCGGTTATACATCCGATATCGTCGACGGCATGCGGTGGGCGGCCGGTATCAGCGTTGCCGGATTGCCGACCAACCCCAACCCGGCGCGCATCCTGAATTTGTCGCTCGGCAGTGCCGGCAGCTGCTCCGCTGCCTTCCAGAGCGCAATCAACGATGTCAATGCGCGCGGAGCGATTGTGGTGGTGGCGACTGGCAACGGTGGCGCGGGCGCCGTCAATCAGCCGGCCAACTGCAACGGCGTGGTGACGGTTACTGCGCATGCGATCGACGGCGACAACGCGGATTACGCCAATATCGGACCGCAGACCACGATCAGTGCGCCGGGCGGCGGCTGCGGCACGCTGTCGGCCAGCTGCTATCCCGGCTTCACCGTCGATGGCTTGCCGATTTATTCGCTGGGCAATGCTGGCAGCTCGGCACCGGCAGCCGACAGCGGCGCCTTCAAGTACGGCACCAGCATGGCCGCACCCCATGTGGCCGGCACCATCGCACTCATGCTTTCGCTGAACCCGCAGCTGACGCGCGCCGAAGTGGTGTCCGTGCTGCGCAGTTCGGCACGACCTTTTCCGGCCGACACGGCCTGCCTGCTGCCGGAGAACAACGGCTTGTGCGGCGCAGGTTTGCTGGATGCTCAGGCCGCACTCGCAACCATCGCGCCCGTGGTGCAGATTGCCCCGGCCAACCAGACCGTTTCGCCTGCGACGATGGTTGCACTGTCGGCCAGCGTGCAGCCGCCGCAGGGGCGCTCCATCGCGAGTACCCGGTGGAGCGCGGCGCCCGCCAATCCGCAGCCGGTCGATCTGCTGAACGCCGATACTCCCAATGCCAGCTTTGTCGCACCCACAACCGGCACCTATGCCTTTACCCTGACCGTCACCGATAGCAGCGGCGACATCTCGACCGGCAGTGCGACCGTGCGCGTCAACAGCCCGCCCGCGCTGGCGCCGGTGGCAGAGCAGCAAATCGCCTTCGGCGGCAGCCTCGGCATCCGGCTGCAGGCCAGCGATATTGATGGTGATGCACTGGTGTTCTATGCGAGCGCACTGCCCCCGGGTGCCAGCCTGTCGGCGTCCGGCCTGCTGAGCTGGACGAGGGTGGCGCCGGTCGGCACCCATCGCATCATCTGGTACGCCAGCGACGGCCTTGGCAGCAGCCTGCCGGGGGAAATCGTGATCCAGGTCATTGATGACGGCAGCGTCCGACCGGCAGCGGCGGCGGGTGGCGGTGGTGGCGGCAGCATGGAGGGCGACCTGCTCCTGCTGGCAGCGGCAGGTCTCGCGATTACCCGACGGCTGCGCCGCCGATGACGATTGCGCCGCGCTGGCAGTGCGTAGTGTGGCTGTCGGCGCTGTCGCTGCTGGCCGGCTGGTTGCCGGATGGCCTTGATGCGCTGGCCTGGCGGCGCGAGGCGATTGCCGAGGGCCAGTGGGGGCGGATACTCACGGCTCATTTCATCCATCTCGGCCCGCGTCACCTGCTGTTCAATTTGCTCGGTCTGGTCTTGATCGCGGAATGGCTGCTCAAGGGCTGGCGGCCGGCCGACTTGGGGTCGCTGCTGCTGGCCAGCGCGGTGGGCACCAGCCTGTTCCTGTGGATCGCCGAGCCCGGCTTGCAGTGGTATGCGGGCATGTCCGGCGCCCTGCACGGGCTCTGGGCCGGCGCCGCGCTGGCCGGATGGCTGCGCAGCCGCCATGGCGTGGCGGCCGTCGCGCTGCTGGCGCTGGGAGTGAAGTTGCTGGTCCTGAATGAGGGGGCTGCGGGAATGCCTGTCGTACCGTCCGCGCATGTCTTTGGCGCTGCCAGCGGGCTATTGTGGGCGCTGGTCCGCACCGCGCCTTTTCCGCGGGCGAGCCGTTTCGATTAGAATACCGGTCTGCCAAGGAGCGTTGCGACGGGACATAGGGCCCGCCAGGCTTGGCAATTTTTCTGCAACGACGCTCACGTTACTTTTTTCGTTTCCAATGAAAGGAGGGCGTGATGAGCGCCGTACTGAAACCCGCCAACATCCGCGACTACCATGTCGCCGACATTACCCTCGCCGACTGGGGCAACAAGGAAATCCGGATCGCCGAGACCGAAATGCCCGGCCTGATGGCGATCCGCGAGGAATTCGCTGCAAGCCAGCCGCTGAAAGGCGCACGCATTACCGGTTCGCTGCACATGACGATCCAGACCGCGGTGCTGATCCAGACGCTTGAAGCGCTGGGCGCAAAAGTGCGCTGGGCCTCGTGCAACATCTACTCGACGCAAGATCATGCCGCCGCCGCGATTGCCGCCAGCGGAACGCCGGTCTTCGCGTTCAAGGGCGAGAACCTCGACGAGTACTGGGACTTCACCCATCGCATCTTTGAATGGCCGGACGGTGGCTACTCGAACATGATCCTCGATGACGGCGGCGACGCGACCCTGCTGCTGCACCTGGGCACCCGCGCCGAGAAAGACCTTGGCGTGCTGTCCAATCCCGACTCGGAAGAAGCCGTCTGCCTGTTCAATTCGATCAAGAAGAAGCTGGCCACTGACCCGACCTGGTACTCGACCCGCCTCGCGCAGGTCAAGGGCGTGACCGAAGAAACCACCACCGGCGTGCACCGCCTGTACCAGATGCACAAGGAAGGCAAGCTGGCTTTCCCGGCAATCAATGTCAACGATTCGGTGACCAAGTCGAAGTTCGACAACCTGTACGGCTGCCGCGAGTCGCTGGTCGATGGCATCAAGCGTGCCACCGACGTCATGATCGCCGGCAAGGTCGCCGTGGTCGCCGGCTACGGTGACGTGGGCAAGGGCTCGGCACAGGCACTGCGCGCGCTGTCGGCGCAGGTCTGGGTCACGGAAATCGATCCGATCTGCGCACTGCAGGCCGCCATGGAAGGCTACCGCGTCGTCACGATGGATTACGCAGCCGAGCATGCCGACATCTTCGTGACGGCGACCGGCAACTACCATGTGATCACGCATGAGCACATGAAGCGCATGAAGGACCAGGCCATCGTCTGCAACATCGGTCACTTCGACAACGAGATCGAAGTCGCTGCGCTGAAGCAGTACACCTGGGAAAACATCAAGCCGCAGGTCGACCATGTGATCTTCCCGGATGGCAAGCGCATCATCCTGCTCGCCGAGGGCCGGCTGGTGAACCTGGGTTGCGGTACCGGCCATCCGTCGTACGTGATGAGCTCGTCGTTTGCCAACCAAACCATCGCGCAGATCGAGCTGTACACCAACACCAGCCAGTACCCGGTGGGTGTCTACACGCTGCCCAAGCATCTCGACGAGAAGGTGGCGCGCCTGCAGCTGAAGAAGCTGAATGCGCAGCTGACCGAGCTGAGCGAAGAGCAGGCCGCCTACATCGGTGTCAAGAAGGAAGGTCCGTTCAAGCCGGACCAGTATCGTTACTGATGTAGCGTCGCGCGGCGGGTTGCGCTGCGCTTTGCCCGTCCGGTGCACGGATACACGCACAGGGCGGGCAGGGCGCGTGGCGCAACCTGCCCGCCCTTCCACGCCATGCGCCTCCTGCTTATCTGGCTGATCAACACGGTCACCCTGTTTGCATTGCCCCACCTGCTCGACTCGGTGCAGGTCGATAGTCTTACGACGGCACTGTTCGCCGCGCTCGTGCTCGGTTTGGTCAATACCCTGATCCGTCCGATCCTGATTGTGCTGACCCTGCCCGTCACCCTGCTCACGCTGGGCCTGTTCATCTTCGTGATCAACGGGCTGATGTTCTGGGCGGTTGCGGACCTGGTGCCCGGCTTCCGGGTGGCCGGTTTCGTATCGGCCATGCTGGCGGCAATCGTATACAGCGTGGTCTCCTGGCTGCTGTCTGCCCTCCTGATCCGAAAATAAATGTCACACCACAGTTTCAGTATTGAATTCTTCCCGCCCAAGACGACCGAGGGCGCGGAAAAGCTCCGAGCCACCCGCAAGGCACTGGCTGTCATCGAACCGGAATATTTTTCCGTCACCTTTGGCGCGGCCGGTTCCACCCAGGCGGGTACCCGCGACACCGTGCTCGAGATTCACGGCGAGGGCTTCACGGCTGCGCCCCATCTGTCCTGCATGGGCCGCACGCGCGATGACCTGCGCGCCATCCTTGCCGAGTACAAGTCGCGCGGCATCCGCCGGGTGGTGGCTTTGCGCGGTGATTTGCCCAGCGGTTTTGGCGGCTCCTTCGGCGAGCTGCACTATGCGAGCGAACTGATCGAGTTCATCCGTGCCGAGACCGGCGACTGGTTCCATATCGAGGCGGCCGCCTATCCGGAGATGCATCCGCAGGCGAAGTCGCCGCAGGACGACCTGCGCAATTTCGCGCGCAAGGTGAAGGCCGGTGCCAATTCTGCAATCACCCAGTATTTCTACAATGCGGATGCCTATTTCCGCTTCGTTGATGATGCCGCCGCAATGGGTGTCGACGTGCCCGTCGTGGCCGGCATCATGCCGATCACGAATTACTCGCAGCTCGTGAGGTTTTCGGACATGTGCGGCGCCGAGATACCGCGCTGGATCCGGCTCAAGCTGGCCAGCTTCGCGGACGACACTGCGTCGATCCGCGCATTCGGCCAGGAAGTGGTCGCGAAGATGTGCGAGCGGCTCGTGGCCGGCGGTGCACCTGGCCTGCACTTCTACACGTTGAACCAGGCTGCGCCGACGCTGGCGATCTGGCAGCAGCTGCGTCGGTCCTGATCAGTCGGTGATCACCAGGTCCAGCGGAATGTCATGCGCTTCCGCTGGAAATTCCACCCGGCTGAACGCATAGGCAATGCCGACCGCCATCGGGCGGGGCGACTGAGCCAGCGTGCGGTCGAAATAGCCGCCGCCGAAACCCAGTCGCAAGCCGGTGCCGGTGAATCCTATGCAAGGCGCCAGTACGGCATCAGGCTGCAGGAAATCGCTGCTCGCTGAAGGTGCCATCGTTCCGCTCGCATCGCGCGCCAGCGGGTCGCCCGGCTGCCAGCGCAAGTAGCGCAGTGGCTGATGCCTTTCCATTACGATCGGCAGTGCCAGCACGATGCCGCGTTCCGCAAGTCCGGCATAAAGCGGCGACAGGTCAGGCTCGCCCGCAATCGGCAGATAACCGCCAAGCACCTTCACCTGATGATCCGCAAGCCATTGCCACAGTCGCTGGGCGATCCGGGCATCGGCCTGTAACTTCACATCGGGTGCGAGTGCGCGGCGCGCCGCTATCATCTGGCGCCGCAGCGCCGCCTTGTCAGTCACGTTTTCCATGAGAGAAAAGCTGCATTGCTTCGGGGATTCATTTCACTCCTGCATGCTATCCTAAACATCGCCTTTCATCCTTGTTTTCCAAGCTGCCATGACGCATCGTTCACTCTGGCTTGCAGGCCTGTTTTCCTGTCTCGCCGCCACCGCGCTGGTATTGCCTCTGTCGACGGCGGCTGCTCCGCAGCGAACGCAGCAGGGCATGTCGGTCGCCGATGCCGATTTTGTCGCGCTGCGCGAGGCAGCGCTGCGCGGCGATATCGCCGAAGCAGGCCGCCTGTCTGCGCGGCTCACCGATTACCCGATCCAGTCGTACGTCGAGTACTACCGCCTCTACCCGCGGCTTGCGTCCGCGCCCGAGGGCGAAATCCGCAGTTACCTCAGCCGCTATGAGGGCCGCGCAATTACGGACCGCCTGCGCAACGACTGGCTGCTGCTGCTCGGCCGCGCTCGTGACTGGCATGTGTTCAACGAACAGTACCCGCTGTTTGCACTGAACGACGATACGCAGCTCAAGTGCTATGCGCTGATGTCCCGCAAGGCCCGGGGCGAGAATGTCGCCGCCGCCGCCCGCGAACTGCTGGTCCAGCCGAAATACTACGGTGAGGCCTGCGTCGACCTGATCGGCGTGCTGGCCGAATCGAGGCAGTTTTCCGAATCCGATCTCTGGCACCAGGTGCGGCTGGCCGTCGAATACGGGCAGCCCGCCACCGCGCGCCGGATCGCCGCCTACACCGACGTCAACGCCAAATTGCTGCCGCCCGCGATCGAAAAGCCTGCGTCCGTCACCAGCCGTGCGCCATCCGGCGGGCGTGCATCGCGCGAGGTCTTCCTGATTGCCCTGGGCCGTATGGCGCGCGAGGACGTCAGCAAGGCCGTGAATGCGCTGGAAAAGGTGCGTTCCCGCCTCAGTGCCGAGGAGCAGTCGATCGCCTGGGCGCAGATTGCGCTGCCGGCATCGCTGGCGCTGTCGACCGAGGCCGTGTCTTACTGGCGTCGCACATGGGACCTGCAGCTGTCGAATGACGCTTACCAGTGGCGCGCGCGCGCGGCATTGCGTGCCGGCGACTGGACGATGCTGGCACGCGCAATTGACGGCATGCCGCGCGACCTGCGCCAGGATCCGACCTGGATTTACTGGCGCGGGCGCGCCTTCAATGCGCAGGGCAATGCGGAAGAGGCCCAGCGGCATTACCGGCAACTGGCCGGGCAGCCGCATTTCTACGGACTGCTGGCCAGCGAGGAACTCGGACTGCCGATTGCGCCGCTGCCCAAACCGGTGCCGCCTACCGTGGCCGAGGTTGCGGAAGCGGCGGCCAATCCGGGACTGCGCGATGCCCTGAAATTTTATGAACTCGAGCTGCGCTTCGAAGGCAATCGCGAATGGAACTGGCAGCTGCGCAAGCTCGGCGAACGCCAGCTGCTGGCGGCGGCCGAATTCGCCCGGCAGAGCGACGTGCTCGATCGCATGGTGGCCAGTGCCGACCGTGCCCGGTCCGAGATTGACATGAGCCATCGCTACCCGACGCCGCATGACCGGATCATGCAGGGCGCAACGCAGCCAATCGGCCTCGACAAGGCATGGGTGTACGGCCTGATCCGGCAGGAATCCCGTTTCATCAAGAGTGCGCGCTCAGTGGTCGGCGCGTCGGGGCTGATGCAGATCATGCCGGCGACCGCCAACTATGTCGCGAAAAAAATCGGCATGAGCGGGTTCTCGCTTTCGCGATTGAATGAAATCGAGACCAATATCACCCTCGGTACGCAATACCTGAACATGGTGCTGGCCAACCTGGGCGGATCGCAGACGCTCGCCACCGCCGCCTACAACGCCGGTCCCGGCCGGCCCAAGCTGTGGCGCTCTTCGCTGCAGCAGCCCGTCGAGGGCGCGATCTTCGCCGAGACCATACCGTTCAGTGAAACGCGCGGTTATGTGAAGCATGTGCTGGCCAATGCGACCTGGTATGCGGTGATGTTCGAGAACCGTCCGCAGTCGCTGAAGGCGCGGCTCGGTACCATTGCGCCGCGCGACAGTGCGGCGACTGAATCCGAAGACCTTCCCTGAAAC
>JAIXTG010000301.1 GCA_027484285.1 Oxalobacteraceae bacterium
GGTGCCGGCACCTTGTTTTTCAGCGCCGCAGGCAGCAGCGGCCGCACCAGCTGGCCGGCTTTCATCGCTGGCGTGAACAGCCATTTGCGCGGCAGCGCTTCCTTCAGCGCGGTGCGCACCAGCTGCTGCGCGAACGGGCGCTTGACCTGCTTCTCGACGATGCCGCGGCCGATGTCGACCAGCCGGCCATAGGTGACACCGGACGGACAGGTGCTTTCGCAGTTGCGGCAGGTGAGGCAGCGATCGAGGTGCAGCTGCGTCTTTGCGGTGGCCGGCTTGCCCTCGAGGACCTGCTTGATCAGATAGATGCGGCCGCGCGGTCCGTCGAGCTCGTCGCCGAGCAACTGGTAAGTCGGGCAGGTCGCCGTGCAGAAGCCGCAATGCACGCACTTGCGCAGGATGGCGTCAGCCTCCTGCCCTTCAGGCGTGTCCTTGATGAAGTCGGCGAGATTGGTTTGCATCGTTCAGAACTCGGGGTACAGTCGGCCGGGATTGAAAATGCCGGACGGGTCGAAAGCGTTTTTCAGATTGCGGTGGATGCGCGCGACGGCGGGTGCCAGCGGATGGAATACGCCAACCGACTTGTCGCCGCCCTTGTAGAGCGTGGCGTGGCCGCCGGCGGCGGCTGCAGCAGCGCGGATGGATTCGGCGTCGGCATCGGTCTTCAGCCAGCGCTGCGCGCCGCCCCATTCGATCATCTGCTCGCCCGGAAGTTGCAGCGGCGCGGCCACGGTCGGTACCGACACCCGCCACAGCCCATGCGGCGCATCGGCAAAGAACGCATGCGACTGCTCGCGCAGGCTGTCCCAGAACTTGTCGGCGTCGCTCGGCGCGCTGCCGCCCATCCTGGCAATCGCGGCATCGACGGCCGCCTGCGCACCGGACAGGCGCACCGTGAGCATGCCGTCATGCCAGCAGGAAGCCGAGACCGGCAGCGGCTGCCCGCCCCAGAGGTTCAGCTGGCGCAACGCATCTGCTTCGCTCATCGCGAACTGCAGCGTGTGCTGCGCGAACGGGCGCGGCAGCACCTTGACCGATACCTCGAGGATCAGGCCCAGGGTGCCGAGCGAACCGGCCAGCAGGCGCGAGACGTCATAGCCGGCAACGTTCTTCATCACCTGGCCGCCGAAGTGCAGCATTTCGCCCTTGCCATCCATCAGCACGCTGCCGAGGACGAAATCGCGCACCGAACCGACTGCTTGCCGGCGCGGGCCGGACAGTCCGCTGGCGACGATGCCGCCGATCGTGGCCAGCCCGTCGAAACGCGGCGGCTCGAACGCGAGCATCTGCTTTTTCTCGGACAGCGCCGCGCCGATTTCGCGCAGCGTGGTGCCGGCGCGCGCAGTGATGACGAGCTCGGTCGGGTCATATGACACGATGCCGCTGTAGCCGGTGGTGTCCAGCACCTCGCCGGCCAGCGCCTGGCCGTACCAGTCCTTGGTGCCATTGCCGCGAATGCGCAGCGCGCGCTTTGATGCCGTGGCCGACGCAATGCGGTCACGATATTCCTGCAAAACCTGATCCATGGTGTGTGTTGTCGTCTTTCAGAAGCGCGGCAGGTCGGCGAATTTCAGCGCGCCGCGCTGCACATGCATCTTTCCGTATTCGGCGCAGCGATGGAGGCTGGGAATCGCCTTGTCGGGGTTGAGCAGGAAAGCGGTGTCGAAGGCGCGCTTGACCGCGAAGAAGGCTTCGCGCTCTTCGGGCGAAAACTGAACGCACATCGAATTGATTTTCTCGATGCCGACGCCATGCTCGCCGGTGATGGTGCCGCCGACTTCGACGCACAGCTCGAGGATGGCGGCGCCGAATTTCTCCGCGCGGTCAAATTCGCCCGGCGTGTTGGCATCGAACAGGATCAGCGGATGCAGGTTGCCGTCGCCCGCATGGAACACGTTTGCGCAGCGCAGGCCGTAGGTCTTTTCCATCTCGGCGATGCCGAGCAGCACTTGTGCCAGGTGCTTGCGAGGAATGGTGCCGTCCATGCAGTAGTAGTCCGGCGAAATGCGGCCGGCGGCCGGGAACGCATTCTTGCGGCCGGACCAGAACTTCAACCGCTCGGCTTCGCTGGTCGAAACCGCAATCGCGGTCGCGCCCGACTCGCGCAGCACTTCGGTCATGCGCGCGATTTCTTCTTCAACCTCTTCCGGCGTGCCGTCGGATTCGCACAGCAGGATGGCCTCCGCGTCGGTGTCATAGCCGGCCTTCACGAAAGGCTCGACCATGCGCGAGCTGGTCTTGTCCATCATTTCGAGGCCGGCAGGAATGATGCCGGCCGCAATCACATTCGCCACCGCATTGCCGCCCTTCACGACATCGTCGAACGACGCCATGATGACGCGTGCCTGCTGCGGCTTCGGCACCAGCTTGACGGTGACTTCGGTGACCACGCCGAGCATGCCCTCGGAACCGATGAACACGGCGAGCAGGTCGAGGCCGGGCGCGTCCAGCCCTTCATTGCCGAGCTCGACCACGTCGCCTTCAATGGTGACCATGCGCACGCGCAGCACGTTGTGGACGGTGAGGCCGTACTTCAGGCAGTGCACGCCGCCGGAGTTCTCGGCAACGTTGCCGCCGATGGAACAGGCAATTTGCGACGACGGATCGGGTGCGTAATACAGCCCGTGCGGATTGGCCGCCTCGGAAATGGCGAGGTTGCGTACGCCAGGCTGCACGACTGCCGTGCGCGCGTACGGATCGAGCTTCACGATGCGGTTCAGGCGCGCAGTGGAGAGCACCACGCCGTCGGCGATCGGCGTCGCGCCACCGGACAGACCGGTGCCCGCGCCGCGCGGCACGATCTGCACCTCAAGGCGGCGGCAGGTCTGCAGCACGGCGATCACCTGCTGCTCGTTCTCCGGCAGCACGACGACCATCGGCAACTGGCGGTAGGCCGACAGGCCGTCGCATTCGTAAGGACGGGTGTCCTCCTCGTTGTACAGCACCGCCTGCGAGGGCAGCACTGCACGCAGCGCGGCCACCACTTCCTGCTGGCGCGCCGGCACAAAAGCCGGTTCGGTAAGGGCGTTCATTTCGCGAAATCCTGGGCCGGCCGCAGGGGTACCCGCAGCCGAATGAGAAAGGCCTGTAGTTTAGCGAAAGCCCAACCCCGGGATGGGTGAAATCGGGGGGTTTGGCCTGAAAAGCTTTGGCGGGAAAGGTGAAATTTTTTACATGGGGCAGCTTGCCGCCCCACGGGCGCGCGTTGTGGCTGCAGCCCGCCGGCGCAAATCAGGACTCGCCGGAGGAGGAGTCGTCACTGTCATCGCCAGAAGAGTGCCTCACCAGGGAGAAAATGACCGGGATTTCCCCGTCCGGATCCTGCGCCAGCTGCTCGCAGTACTGGGTCAGGACAGCGATGGCCGCATGCTGCGCGATGCGATCTTCATCAGACAGGCCTGCCTCGTTGGCGCGCACCGTCATTTTGCGGGATTGCAGGCTGCGCGGCATTTCATCGAGCAGGCGCCTGAATACCCTGACTTGCAATTGCTCGTGCAGCGCTGCCTGCGCCTCGCGCAATGTCAGGCCGACCGGCACTTCGCCAGGGCTGTCGAGCGCCGCTGCCACCCATTGCTTCAGCATCCAATGGAGCTGCTGCCAGACCGTGATTGGCAGCCCTCTGTCGTGACCGAAACGTGCCCTCAACGTCGGGCCATCGACTTTGCCCGGCGGTCGTATGCAACGCAGCAAATCGGCAACCAGCGCTTGCGGCGAACCGACCAGGGATTCGATCATTTCCTGCGCAGCGGTCACGACCATGTCCAATTGCCTGTGGATCTCGGGATCCGGGCTGCCGGCCAAGGCATCCGACGCCTGCAGTTCATTCATCAGCGCATAGAAGTCGAATTTTTCCGAATTGCTGTAACGCATGTGATAGTCATTCGACCTCTCCAGCAGGCAGACAAGCTCTTTTGCCACCAGCCCCGCAAAGCCGCTCATGAAGAGCGCGTTTTCCACGTACTTTCCCGGAGACTCGCGAGGCATCCGCTGCAGGTCGCCTCGGGAGCGGCAAGCGGCAATCAGCTGGAAAAGCTGCTCTGGCGGCACCTTGCCGCTGGCCGTCAATTGTCCCAGCGTGGATAGAGCCAGATCCTTGCCGTACACCGCCGCCCGGAACTCGGCCGCGCGTTCAGGATTTTTGAACAGCGGGATTGCATCCGGATGAAGCTCAAAAGGCAAGCCCGCGCGCGCAAGCAAGCACAGCGCGTCATCTCCCAGACGGTCAAATGCGTGCTTGAGAGGCAAGCGGCGATGCGCGCCAAATTCATCGCTTTGCTTGAGCCAGTCGATCAGTTCTTTCGCGGCTTCTTCTCGCTGGCTCTCGATGCAATCCAACAATACATCGCTGACGGCGCCCAGGTTTTCCATCAAATCGAGCCTGCCTATCGCCGAAAACGCGCGCAATGCTCTGGCATGCGGACCGATATTGGCCAGCAGGCACTCGAGCTCAGGCATCCGGTGGGGAACGTGCCGGCGCCAAAGCCGCACGCCCGCCTCAAGCATCGGCGGCGACTTGAACAGGGCCGCTCGCTGCAGCGATGCAAGCAAATCTTCCTCGGTTGGCTCCTTGCCGACGAGCTTCCATTCCATCAGGCATTCGAGCCCGACGGGATTGTAGTGAATGACCGTGTCGCAGAGCGAGGACGCCATCTCGCGGCGCGCCGCTGGCCCGATCAGAGCCAGCATTCGGTGAATGATTTTCGAATCCGGCGTGGATTGCAGCACGAACGCCAGCAGCGGCCGCCCGAAATAGTTTTCAATGAGGTTGATGCCCTGGTCCAGCAGCCGGTGGGCTGCTTCGTAATCGTGACGATTCAGCGTGCGGACGAATGCCTCTGCCGTTGCGTCGCGCGATCCTGATGATCCGTCGTGCGCGTTCGATGATAGCCTGGGCTCGGTGCTTGGCAGCGCGACGTCTGCCGGTGGCAGCGGCTGAAGCGGGGACGACGCAAGGCTTGGAACCAGCAGCGCGGGCGCATGGGCGTCGGCTGGATTTTGCGGCGGCGGCTGCTCCTCTTCAGCCAGCACATTGCCGGGAAAAGGCTGCAGGCCGCCTGCAGTATTGATGGCCATTCGAAAACTCCCTGAACGCGTCATGCCCCGGGACGGATGCATGAACCACGGGCTTCGTGTCAGGAAGTTCAGCCGAGTTCGCGCGGTTGCGGCGCAAAGGATTATTCGGCGGGAAAATACAACGGCCGCGCCAACGGGAGCTTCACGTGCTGCGGAAAGTATCTTTCATCCACTGCAGGAACACCGCCACTTCGGGCCGGTCGAGCACCGGTTTTTCGTAGACCGCGTAGTAGGCATGCGGCGGCGCCGCCATCTGCACGTCGAACAGCCGCACCAGTTCGCCGGCCTCGATCAGCTCGCGAGCGAAGTGCGCGCGCGCGAGACCGATGCCATGGCCGTGGCGCACCATTTCCTGCAGCAGGCCGAGGTCATCGACACGAATGCCGGTGGTTGGCTCCGGCCAGTCTAGGCCGGCGGCCTCGAACCATGGTTGCCATGGCTCGAGCGCCGAGCGGATCAGCGTGGCTTTCTTCAGGTCGGCCGGTTCGTTCAGTTCGCCGATCTGCGCCAGGTACTTCGGGCTGGCAACCGCAAAGGTCGGTTCCGTGAAGAGCTTTTCACACTGCAGGTTCGGATACCTGCCCGGGCCGAAGCGCACCTCGAGGTCGCTTTCGGCGAGCGCCAGGTCATACAGGGGCACCGACAGGTAGATCTCGATCGCGATTTCCGGATGCTGCGCAGCAAACGAGGCGAGGTTCGGCACCAGCAGGTAGCGCGCAAATGTCGGGGGCGCAGTGATTTTCAGCCGCGGCTGCACCGAGGCAGCACGGCGCGGAATGGGGAAGTCGGTCAGCGTGCGCAGGGCCTGCCGCACTACGTCGAGGTAGCGGCGACCGAATTCCGACAGGCCGACATTGCGGCCGTCGCGCACGAACAGGCGCTCGCCGACGAATTCCTCGAGCAGGCGGATCCGGTGCGACAGCGCCGACGGTGTGATGCACAGTTCCTCCGCTGCCAGCGCAAAAGAGCCATGCCGGGCGGCCGCCTCAAATGCCGACAGGGCGTGAACCGGGGGAATGCGTGTTGCCATGGGAACCTTGCATCAGTGGGCCGGCGTTACCAGCGAATGACCTTGCCCGGGTTGAGAATATTGTTCGGGTCCAGCGCATGCTTGATGGTGCGCATCACGTCGATCGCATCCTCGCCGTGCTCCTGCACCAGAAAACCGATCTTGTGCAGGCCGACGCCATGCTCGCCGGTGCAGGTGCCCTGCATCGCAATCGCGCGCGTGACCATGCGCTCATTGACGGCCTCGGCACGGGCGACATCGGCGGCATCGTTGGGATCGACCAGCATCTGCACGTGGAAATTGCCATCGCCGACATGGCCGATGATGCCGTGCACGATTTTCTCGCGCTCGAGGTCGGCCTTGGTCTCCAGCAGGCAGTCGGCCAGCCGCGAGATCGGCACGCAGCAATCGGTAGAGATCGCCCGGCTGCCGGCACGCAGCTGCAGCAGCGCGAAATAGGCGTTGTGCCGCGCCTGCCACAGGCGCGAGCGGTCCTCGGGCCGGGTCGCCCATTCGAAGCCGGTGGCGCCATGCTCGTCGGCGATTTGCTGCACTACTTCAGCCTGCTCCTGCACGCCATGCTCGCTGCCGTGGAATTCGAATAGCAGCAGCGGCTGCTCGGGCAGCGTCAGCTTGTCGTGCCGGTTCAGCGCGCGCACGCTGTTCTCGTCGACGAATTCCACCCGTGCGACCGGCACGCCGATCTGTATGGTCTGGATCAC
>JAIXTG010000284.1 GCA_027484285.1 Oxalobacteraceae bacterium
CACGCTGCATTTTCCTTCCTACTTCCCGATTCTCCAGTATGCGGACGACCGGGCGCTGCGGGAGACGATCTACCGCGCGAATGCCACCAAGGCCTCCGAGCTCGGAGCCAAGCCGGAATGGGACAACACGCAGAACGTCGTCGACATCCTGAAGCTGCGCGACGAGGAGGCGAAGCTGCTGGGCTATGCGAACTTCGCCGAAGTATCGCTGGTGCCGAAAATGGCCAACTCGCCGGCGCAGGTGATCCGCTTCCTGGAAGACCTCGCGCAGCGCGCCCGGCCGTTTGCGGAAAACGACCTTGCCGAGTTGCGGGCTTTCGCGAAGTCCGAACTTGGCCTCGGGCAGCTCGAGGCCTGGGACATCACCTACGCATCGGAAAAGCTACGCGAGAAGCGCTACGCATTCTCGGAGCAGGAAGTCAAAATGTACTTCCCGGAGCACAAGGTGGTCGGGGGCCTGTTCCGGCTGATCCAGACCATGTTCGGCGTCGAGATCCGGCCGGATGCGGGCCCGGTCTGGCATCCGGACGTGAAGTTCTACCGGATAGAAAAGAAGGGGCAGCTGGTCGGCCAGTTCTACCTCGACCTGTACGCGCGCAGCGGCAAGCGTGGCGGCGCATGGATGGACGACGCGCGCGGCCGCAAGAACCTCGCCGGCGACCTGCAGACGCCGATTGCCTACCTGACCTGCAACTTCACCGAGCCGGCGGTGGTCGATGGTGCGAAGAAGCCCGCCTACTTCACGCACGATGAAGTGATCACCCTGTTCCACGAATTCGGCCATGGCCTGCACCACATGCTGACCGCCGTGGATGAACTGGGCGTGGCAGGCATCGCCGGCGTTGAATGGGACGCGGTCGAGCTGCCTTCGCAGTTCATGGAGAACTTCTGCTGGGAATGGGACGTCCTGCAGCACATGACCGCGCATGCGGAGACCGGCGCACCGCTGCCGCGCGCGCTGTACGACAAGATGATCGCTGCGAAAAACTTCCAGTCCGGGCTGCAGATGCTGCGCCAGGTCGAGTTTTCCCTGTTCGACATGCACCTGCACTTCGACCACGAACCGAATGGCAGCAAAACCGTCGCCGAGGTGCTGGCCGATGTCAGGCACCGCGTGGCCGTGGTCGTGCCGCCGGCATTCAACCGCTTCCAGAACTCGTTCTCGCACATCTTTGCGGGCGGCTATGCGGCCGGCTATTACAGCTACAAGTGGGCAGAGGTGCTGTCGGCCGATGCCTACGGCGCCTTCGAGGAAGCCCAGGGCGATCCGAACCGGCTGGCCGAAACCGGCCTCGCCTTTCACCGCGAGATCCTGTCGGTCGGCGGCTCGCGCCCGGCGCTGGAATCGTTCACTGCCTTCCGCGGCCGCGAACCCAGCATCGATGCACTGCTCAGGCACAATGGCATGGTGCAGGCAGTTCAATGACGCGCATCGATTTCCACAGCAAGGTGCCGGACAAGCTGCTGTATGCCTGCCGGCTGGTGCGCAAGGCGCGCACCGCGGGCATGCAGGTCGTGGTATTCGCCGAAGATGATGTGCAGCTGGCGGCGTTCGACGAAGCGCTGTGGACCTTCTCCGAGCAGGACTTCATCCCGCACGTTGCAGCCGATGACGAGCTGGCAAAGCAGACCCCGGTACTGCTGAGCGCGGATGCCGGGCAGGCACTGCCCCACCACCAGGTGCTGGTCAACCTGTCGCGCCGCACTCCGGAACACTTTGCCCGTTTCGAGCGGATGTTCGAGATCGTCTCGACCGATGAGGACGATCTGCTGGCCGGACGCGAGCGCTATCGTGCCTACCAGCAGCGCGGCTATCCGCTTACCCATTTTGTCGCTGAAAAATGATGAATACTGATGACCTCGACATTCCGGTGCTGACCGATATCATCGGCACACCGGAATCACCGGCAGCGCAGGCCCCCGAACCGGCTCGCGCCGCGCCACTGGCGCCGGATCAGATCGAACAGGCGCTGTCGGCGCGGCTGGCGGCGGAACTGTCGCTGCAGGTGCCGGTGCTGGTCGAAGCCGCGCTGCGGGAACACCTGCCGCAGGCCATGGGTGCGCGCCTGCAGGCCGAACTGCTGAATGTGCTGGCGAATGCGCTTCCGGGTGCGACGCAGGCTGCCGCCCGGGAACTTTCGAGCCAGGTAGCGTACGAAGTGGGCGGATTGCTGGAACAGCGGCTGCAGGATGAAGTCAGGCGCGCGGTTGCCGAGGAAATCAGCAGCTTGTCCTCCCGACAATCCTGACGCCAATCGCGGCAAGCTTGCTTCGTCGCTACCGACAGGACTCAATAATGAAAGTCATCGTACTGGGTGCCGGCATCGTGGGCACTGCTTCGGCCTGGTTCCTGCAGAAAGCGGGACACGAGGTCATCGTGCTCGACCGCCAGCCCGGCCCCGCACAGGAAACCAGCTTCGCCAATGGCGGGCAGATCTCGGTGTCGCATGCCGAACCCTGGGCCAACCCGTCGGCGCCCCTGAAGCTGCTGAAGTGGCTGGGACGCGAAGATGCGCCGCTGCTGTTCCGGCTGCGTCCCGAATGGCTGCAGTGGCGCTGGGGCATGCAGTTCCTGCGCGAATGCACGCCCGGCCGCACCGCGCACAACATTCGTCAGATCGTCTCGATTGCGGAATACAGCCGCCAGACCCTGCAGGCAGTGCGTGCCGAGACCGGCATCGACTACGACTGCGAGACGCGCGGCATCCTGCATTTCTACACCGACGAACAGGAATTCAGCCAGTCGCTGCCTGCGGCCCGCCTGATGCGCGAGCTCGGCTGTCCGCGCGAGACCATCGACGCGAACGAGGTGGTGCGGATCGAGCCGGCACTGGCCGCCATACGCCACAAGATCGTCGGCGGCGATTTCACTGCCACCGATGAATCCGGCGACGTCTACAAATTCACCACCGGCCTCGCGACGAAATGCGCCGAGGCCGGCGTCAGCTTCCGTTTCGATCATACGGTGACACGGCTGCTGTCCGAGGGCAGTGGCGCAGCGGCGCGGGTCACCGGGGTCGAGGTGATCGACGACCAGGGTCGCCACCAGGTACTTCGTGCGGATGCGTTTGTGCTTGCGATGGGAAGCTTTTCGCAGCAACTGGCAAAACCGCTGGGCGTCGACCTGATGATCTATCCGGGCAAGGGCTACTCGGCCACCTTCAGGGTGACGCGCCCCGAACGGGCGCCGCAGGTATCGCTGACCGACGATGGCCACAAGCTGGTCCTGTCGCGCCTCGGTGACCGCCTGCGCGTGGCCGGCACCGCCGAGCTGAATGGCTACACCCGCGAGCTGAACATGGTCCGCTGCGAAGCCATCACTCGGCGCACGCGCGAACTGTTCCCGGACGCCTGCGATTTCGACAATCCCGTCTACTGGACCGGCCTGCGCCCGCTGACGCCGTCCAACGTGCCGTACATCGGCAAGACCCGCGTGGCGAACCTGTTCCTGAATACCGGGCACGGCACGCTGGGCTGGACCATGGGCTGCGGCTCGGGCCGGGCCATCGCGGACATCGTATCCGGCCGCAGGCCGGATCTCGACTTCGCGTTCACCGGCATGCCGGCCGATCGCGTATCGCTGCCGCTGGTATCGGTACCGGCCCGCGGCTGATTGACCACGCCCGGGCAAGGGTTCGGGGCCGGAGTGCCCCAATTTTTTCAGCTGAAGATTGCCATTGCTGCACAAGCTGGTTTACCTTCTCCGCTGTCCAACTACCAACCATTCATTGCGGAGGATCTCAATGCGTTCCAGCTCACTCGGCCTTCCCCTGCTTGCGCTGCTCGCTGCTGCGACCACTGCCAGTGCGCAGGAACAGATCGTCAAGATCGGGCATGTCGCCCCGCTGTCCGGATCGATCGCCCACCTCGGCAAGGACAACGAAAACGGCGCGCGGATGGCGATCGACGCCCTGAATGCAAAAGGCCTGACGATCGACGGAAAGAAAGTGAAGTTCCAGCTGCTGGCCGAGGATGACGGCGCCAATCCGCAGCAGGCTACTGCGGTCGCACAGAAACTGGTCGATGCCAAGGTCATCGGAGTAATCGGCCACCTAAACTCCGGCACCACGATGCCGGCCTCGACCATTTACAACACGCATGGCATTCCGCAGATCTCTCCGTCGGCGACCAACCCGAAGTACACGCAGCGCGGCTACAAGGGTGCGTTCCGTGTCGTGGCGAACGACAAGCAGCTCGGCGGCGCGCTCGGGCGCTATGCCGCGACTTCGCTGAAAATCAAGAACGTTGCGATCGTAGATGACCGGACGGCCTATGGCCAGGGCGTCGCCGATGAATTTGCGAAGGCGGCGAAGGCGGCCGGCATCAACATCGTCGGGCGGGAATACACGAACGACAAGGCGCCCGACTTCAAGGCGCTCCTTACGGCGATCAAGGGCAAGCGACCGGAACTGATCTTCTTTGGCGGCATGGATGCGATCGGCGGCCCGATGCTACGCCAGATGAAGGAGCTCGGCATCTCGGCGAAATTCATGGGCGGCGACGGCATCTGCACCGAGCAGCTGCCCTCGCTGGCAGGCGCAGGCATGGGTGACGAGCAGGTGGTCTGCGCGGAAGCCGGCGGCGTCGAGGAAAGCCAGAAAAAGACGATCGAGGCTTTCCGCGCCGACTACCGCAAGCGCTTCGGTACCGACGTGAAGCTGTATGCGCCGTATGTGTACGATGCAACCATGGTGATGGCGGATGCCATGCAGCGGGCGAATTCAACCGTCCCGGCAAAATACCTGCCCGAGCTGGCGAAGAGCCGCTACCAGGGCGTGACGGGGCTGATCGAATTCGATCAGCAAGGCGACATGAAGACCGGCACGCTGACGCTGTACACCTACAAGGGTGGCAAGCGTTCGCAGATTGCCGTGGTGAGGTGACGCGGGCCGGCAGGCGCCGGCAGCGGACATGAAAAAAGCGCTCCGCGGAGCGCTTTTTTCATTGATGCGGAAGCGATTACTTCACCGACAGGACCCACTTCGCCAGGGCCTTCGCCTCGTTGTCGTCAACCTGCGGGTTGGCCGGCATCGGGATCGCGCCCCACACGCCGCTGCCGCCCTTCTGGATCTTGGTGGCCAGCTTGGCTTCGGCGCTCTTGTCGCCCTTGTACTTCGCTGCGACTTCCTTGAATGCCGGGCCGACCAGCTTGGTGTCAACTGCGTGGCAAGCGAGGCAGTTGTTGTCCTTGGCCAGCTGCTCGCTGGCGAGTGCTGCGTTCGAACCCAGCGCAGCGATCGCTGCGGCGGCAACCAGGATACGTTTCATGTGTCTCTCCGTTGAAAAAATGAGCGGCTGGATTGTAACCCGATTTTGCCAGCCTGCTTACAGTGGAAGTTATCACCGGCGCCGGACTTTGCCCGGCGACGGTTACATTCCATCACAGAATAGTGCCGCCTGCTTCAGTCAGTGACGGCGCCTTTCGATGCCGACGATGCCAACTTGGCAAACTTTGCCAGCACGCCGCGGGTGTACTTCGGTACCGGCGGCTTCCATGCCTGGCGGCGGCGCTCGATTTCCTCATCCGGGACATTCAGCTGGATCAGCAGCTTGTGCGCATCGATCGTGATTGAATCGCCCTCATGCACCAGGCCGATCGTGCCACCAACGGCCGCTTCCGGCGACACGTGGCCAACCACCATTCCCCAGGTACCGCCCGAGAAGCGGCCGTCGGTGATCAGGCCCACCGATTCGCCGAGGCCCTTGCCGACCAGCGCCGAGGTCGGCGACAGCATCTCCGGCATGCCGGGCGCGCCGCGCGGGCCGAGATAGCGCAGCACGACCACGTCGCCCGCCTTGATCTTGTCGGCCAGGATCGCGTCCATTGCCGATTGCTCGTCGTCGAACACGCGCGCCGGGCCGGTGATGGCCGGGTTCTTCAGGCCGGTGATCTTTGCCACGCAACCCTCGGACGACAGGTTGCCCTTCAGGATGGCGAGGTGACCCTGCTGGTAAATCGCCTTCTCGATCGGCATGATCACGTCCTGGTCGGCACGCGGCTGGTCCGGCACGTGCGCCAGTTCTTCAGCCAGGGTCTTTCCAGTGATCGTCATGCAGTCGCCATTCAGCAGCCCTGCATTCAGCAGGATCTTCATCACTTGCGGAACGCCGCCGGCTGCATGCAGGTCGGTCGCCAGGTATTTGCCGGACGGCTTCATGTTGCAGATGACCGGGACTTTCTTGCGCATGCGCTCATAGTCGTCGATGGTCCACTCGACATTTGCCGAATGCGCGATGGCCAGGTAGTGCAGCACCGCGTTGGTCGAGCCGCCGGTCGCCATGATGACCGCGACCGCGTTCTCGATCGACTTGCGGGTGATGATGTCGCGCGGCTTCAGGTTGTTCTTCACCGCCTGCACCAGCACACGTGCCGATTCCTCGGCGGAGCGTACTTTCTCTTCGTCCGGGTTGGCCATGGTCGACGAGTACAGCAGCGACATGCCGAGTGCCTCGAAAGAGGAAGACATCGTGTTCGCGGTGTACATGCCGCCGCAGGAGCCGGTCGACGGGCAGGCATTTTTTTCGATGCCTTCGAAGTCTTCCTGCGACAGTTTGCCGGCAGTGAACTGGCCGACGGCCTCGAATGCCGACACGATGTTCAGGTCCTCGCCCTTCCACTTGCCGGCCTTGATGGTCCCGCCGTAGACATAGATGCCGGGCACATTGGTACGTGCCATCGCGATCATCCCGGCGGGCATGTTCTTGTCGCAGCCGCCGATGACGACGCAACCATCCATCCACTGGCCCTGCACGCAGGTTTCGATGCTGTCGGCAATGACTTCGCGCGAGATCAGCGAATACTTCATGCCCTCGGTACCCATGGACATGCCGTCGGAAATCGTCGGCGTACCGAAAACCTGCGGATTCGCGCCGGAATCACGCACAGCGGCGATGGCTGCGTCAGCCAGCTTCTGCAATCCGGAATTGCAAGGCGTGATCGTCGAATGACCATTCGCGATGCCAATCATCGGCTTGTTGAAATCATCCTTCTGGTAGCCCATCGCGTAATACATCGCGCGATTCGGGCTACGGGCTACGCCCTCGGTAATGTGCTTGGAGCGGTCATTGGCGGCCATGGGTTCTCCGGAGTCAGGGTTGACAGAAAAGTGGCCACATTGCCTTGCCGATAACCGGCTGTCAAATATATTATTCTTGGACTTTTAATACAATTCGGATATCACAGAACCGTGAATATCGAACTGCGCCAGCTGCGCTATTTCGCTGCGGTCGCCGAAGAACTGCACTTCGGTCGTGCCGCGCGCCGCCTGCACATGACGCAGCCGCCGCTGTCGCAGGCGATACAGGCGCTGGAGGCGCAGCTCGGGGCCGCGCTGTTCGCCCGCACCCGGCGCTCGGTTGCGCTGACCCCGGCCGGGCAGGTGCTGCTGCCGGAAGCCATGCGCATCCTGCAGCAGGTCGGCGCCTTGCCGGTGCTTGCGCAGCGAGCGGCATCGGGCACATCGGGGCGGCTGTCGATCGGCTTCGTTTCCATGGCCGATTACAGCGTGCTGCCGGCGATGCTGCGTGAGTTCCGGCTTGCGCTGCCCGATGTCAGCATCAGCCTGCAGGAAGCAACCACCGATGTGCAGCTGGACCTGCTCGCCGAGTCCTCACTCGACATCGGCTTCCTGATTCCTCCGCTGCCCGACAAACTGAGGGGCGAGCTCGACTACCATCCGCTGCTGTCGGAATCGCTGGTCCTTGCGCTGCCGGACGGAAGCGTGCAGGCGCGCCAGGCCAGCGTGGCACTGAAGGAGGTCGCACACCTGCCGCTGATCATCTTCCCGCGCCCGTTCGCGCCGCGCTTCTACGACCTGATCCTCGGCTGCTTCCAGCAGGCCGGTGTGGCGCCGCAAATCGGACAGGAAGCCATCCAGATGCAGACCATTGTGGGCCTGGTTTCAGCCGGCATGGGCATCGCGCTTGTGCCACAATCCGTATCAAATCTGAAACGCCCGGGCGTGGAATACCGGACGCTGGCAGATCCCTCCCCGACGATCGAGGTCGGGCTCGCGTGGCGCCGCGACAACCCGTCGCCGGTGCTGGCCGCCTTCCTCGAGCAGATGCGAAAGACAGGCTGAATGCTGATCCACCCGATGCCGGATCCGATTGCGTTCGCGATCGGCCCGCTCGCCGTACGCTGGTACGGCCTGATGTACCTGCTCGCCTTCGTGCAGGTGATGCTGCTCGGCCGGCTGCGCGTGCGCCAGCCCCACATGGCCAGCGCCGGCTGGCG
>JAIXTG010000423.1 GCA_027484285.1 Oxalobacteraceae bacterium
CCGATGGAGTTGCAGATGATCGCCGTCGGGGAAGCCACCGGCGAGATGGAAAAAATGATGGAGCAGGTAGCGACGATGTACCAGGAAGAGCTGCAGTATGAAGTCAGCCGCCTCGGCGACGCGATCGAGCCGATCCTGCTGGCCGTGATGGGCGGGCTGGTGCTGGTGCTGATGCTGGGGATTTTCCTGCCGCTGTGGGATCTGGGGCAGCTGGCGCAGCAGGGGTGAACTACTGCCCTGCCACGCCACACCGAGCCCTGCGAAGACCGCTGCGCCGCGGACCGGGATGCCTGCGGCGCAGGTCGGCCGGATGTAATCTCATTCGTCTTTGGAGGCCGATGTCTGCAGTCCCGAAACGATATGCCACGGAACCCCCTGCTCGCCGATCACGCGAATCTTTTCCCTGGCGACGAACCGGGTCAGCGTACTCATCAGTTCCCTGGAACTGACATCGCTTCCCTTGCCGGATTTCTGTTTCGCCAGCTCCAGTTCTTCTTTATCGGTCCAGTGGGTCGATATGGCGCCGATACCCTTTCCGGAAAAGCCATGCAGCATGTTCTTCCTGAAACTCAGGGACACATGGCCCGCGGGCATATCGATTTTCGTGAAATGCACTTCATCATCTTCCAGCACGCTCTCCTCTGCACCGCCCACGATCACCGTCCACGGGCTGGCTGACCACATATCGAGGTGTCTTGGTCCGCCATGGAAATGAGGATCTTGTTCACCGTCGAAGGCCATGAGGAAGCTGCTGTCAGGCTTGCCCTGCTCCGGCTTCGCCGGATTGAACAACAGCACTTTTTCGCCACCCAGGGCGCTGCTGTTCTCGCTGGACTCGATCATTTTCCTGAAATAGATATCGACGAAGCGCTCGGTGACTGCGAGGTCGTCAGGATGGGTGCCGATCGGAATGACCTTGAAAGTCACACCCTCCGTGGTCTTCCTGATCTTCTCGATGTCGCTGTCCGTGAATCCCCGGCGCTTGAGATAGGCCTCGGCATCCGGCAGATCACCCGTACCGGACGCCGACGGCGGCTCGGTTGACAGGGATCGCTGCTGCATCACGGCGAGAGAACGCGTAGCTTTCTGCATGGCCCAATCGGCGGCCAAGCTGCCGGATCGAATCGGAACCGATTTGAGGATAGGCCTGCTGGCGGCGCAGGGATGAACGACGCGTGCTGTTGGCGTTACTCCCCTGTATGCATTGACCTGCCTTGCAATTCTAAAATGACTGACTCCAAACATTCCAACTCTCCCGGAGAATAAAAAATTCTTCGCAAGAGCACCGCAAGAACAACAAGACGCCACAACGACCCGGGAAGAAGGGCCCAAGGCGCTTCAACAAGGAATACAGCAGCGGGGAGCTACGAGGAAGGATGAGGTACCCGACCGGTCGAGCGCAAACAAGTTGCGTCGCACGGGTCGGGAGGAGTGTGTGTGTCAGGAAGCTTATTTGGGTTCCTCGCTGCGATGACCAGCGAGGACTAGCTCTGTGAGGGCTGACGCGGGCGCTCAGTCCTTTCCGAATTGCTCGCCCAATTCCTTGCCGCGAGCCGCGGCTGCATGCAACGCCTTCACAAACGCCGCCTTCATGCCGCTGCCTTCCATCGCCGTCAGCGCCGCATAGGTGGTGCCGCCTTTGGACGTCACGCGCTCGCGCAACAGGGACACCGGGTCTTCCGAGCGCGCAGCCAGTTCAGCAGCGCCGGCGAAAGTGGCCTGCGCCAGTTGCCTGCCCTGGGCTTCGCTCAGCCCGAGTTCAACCGCAGCCTGCTGCATCGCCTCGATGAAATAGAACACATAGGCCGGGCCGCTGCCAGAGAGCGCGGTCACGGCGTCGATCTGGGCTTCATCGCCGATCCACACCGTCTCGCCGACCGCGCGCAGGATGGCATCGGCCGCCTGGCGCTGTGCATCCGACACGTCGGCCATGGCGACCGCCCCGGTGATACCTTTGCCGACCAGCGCCGGCGTATTCGGCATCGTGCGCACGATAGCCTGATGGCCACCGAGCCAGCGCGACAGATCAGTCGCGCGGATGCCGGCGGCAATCGACAGGATCAGTTGCGATGTGACGAAGGGCTTCACGCTGGCGACCACCTCGCGCATCTGTTGCGGCTTGACCGCCAGCACGATCACGTCGGCGGCAGCGAGGACATCGGTCGGACCGGCGGCGGTTGTCACGCCGAACGTTGTCGCCAGGCGCGACAGCGTTTCGGGCATGACATCGATCACGTGAATGTTCTTCGCTGCCGTCAGCTTGCCGGCGAGCCCGCCGATCAGGGCCTGCGCCATATTGCCGCCGCCGACAAAGGCGATCTTCAATTCATTTTGCATAGTCTCTCTTTCCAAAAATCGCCGTGCCGATGCGCACGATCGTCGCGCCCTCGGCGATGGCCGGCGCCATATCCGCCGACATGCCCATCGACAGCGTATCGGTATTGATACCCGCCGAGCGCAGCTGCTGCTGTAGCTCGCGCAGTTGCGCAAAAGGCTGGCGCTGTGCGGGCTCATCGTCGGCCGGCTCAGGAATCGCCATCAGGCCGCGCAGCTTGAGGTTCGGCAGCGCGGCGACCGCCTGCGCCAGCGACAGCAGGTCGCCGGGAGCGATGCCACTCTTGCTGGCCTCGCCGCTGACATTCACCTGCAGGCAGATGTTCACCGGCGGCAGATGCGCGGGCCGCTGCTCGGAAAGCCGGCGCGCGATCTTCTCTCGGTCTACGGCATGCACCCAGTCGAAATGCTCGGCCACCGGCCGTGTCTTATTGCTCTGGATCGGGCCGATGAAATGCCAGTCGAGCGCAAGTTCAGGCCGCAGCGCCCTCACCTGCGCGATCTTGTCGACCGCCTCCTGCAGATAGTTCTCGCCGAACGCGCGCTGGCCGGCGTCGGCCGCCGCGATCACTGCATCGGCGCCGAAGGTCTTGGAGACGGCAAGCAGCAGCACGCCGGCTGGATCGCGTCCGGCACGACGGGCGGCGTCGGCGATAGCCTGTCGGACTTGGTGGAGGTTTTGAGCAATCGACATGGGGAGAAATTATCGCTCATTGGCTGCTTCGGCGAAAAGTCGGCCTCGCTGCTAGCATCGGCACGGCCGATCACCCACAGGAGTACACGCATGACCGACCTCTACGATATCCCGCTGACCCGCATCGGCGGCAGCTCGACTTCGCTCGCCGAATTCCGCGGCAACGTGCTGCTGATCGTGAATACCGCGAGCGAATGCGGCTTTACGCCGCAATATTCAGGACTTGAATCGCTATACAAAAAATACCGAGACCAGGGACTAGTGGTACTTGGTTTCCCTTGCAACCAGTTCGGCGGACAGGAACCGGGCAGCGATGCACAGATCGCCGAGTTCTGCGAAAAGCGTTTCGAGGTCAGCTTCCCGATGTTCGCGAAGGTCGACGTAAACGGGCCGCAGGCGCACCCGCTCTTCGTCGAACTGAAGCGGAAGGTGCCAGGGTTGCTCGGCACCGAAGGCATCAAGTGGAACTTCACGAAGTTCCTTGTGGACCGCAAAGGCAAGGTGATTTCACGGTTCGGCTCGGTGACGCCTCCCGACAAACTTGAGCAGGATGTCGTGCGCGCACTGGACGACTGCTGAACATCCCCTGACGGATCGCCTGTCGACGCAGGCGAGCTCGTTCCTGTTTTCGTTGGCCGCATTCGTGCGGTGCTGAACTATTGTGCGAGGTTCGGTTACTCAGCCCGCACTCCATTGCTCACCGGGTCAAAGCGGAGTGCATCGGGGGTCAGCGAATAACAGGGAGACGACATGGATCATGCCGATTTTTTGCAGCTTTGCCGCGACACTTGCACCGCACTCAACTATCCCGATCCTGAGGCACTGGCCTCACGCCACCAGATTTCCCTCGATGGCATCGACATCGGCCTGTTCTTTGATGAATTCGATGCGGCCGATCGCCTCATCTGCTACATCGACATCGGCCCGCTGCCCGACATCGGCCGCGAAGAACTCCTCGAACGACTGCTGGCGATCAATCTGCTGACGGGCACCAAGACCGCCGGCGTCTATGGCCTCGATCCGGATCGGGACCATGTGCTGTTCATCCAGCATTTTTTGTATCCCGACATGATGTCAGGCCAAACCCTTGCCGGGATACTGCAAGGCTACAGCCAGCACGCAAAGGCTGCACAAAGAACCTTCCTGGACGCATTCAACAATGCGCCGCTTTCTGACCTGCTGGTGCGCTCCTTCGAGTCGCCGCGGTCGTCGCTCGTATAGGAGGTTATATGCGTGCCTCCTCATCAGAATCCTCTATTTGCTCAAGCGCGAGCGAGTCCGGCTCAACACCGCGCCAGGACTCCTCGCGCACTGCTAACGTCAGCTCAGCAACTGCACAGCAAAGATTTCTCCCTACTAATTTAGCAACAGCTTCATCGAGCCAGCGCCCCGGCAGCATGGAGTCCGTGCATGCGCAATCGCATAACACTCCGCTAGTGCCGCCGGACAGCGGTCACGCCAGTACAGAAAAAGCCAGGAATCTCGACAAGCAAGCCTCGCTGAAACAGCTCGATAAAGTCGAGCTCTCGATTTCCCAAAAAAGCAAGGAATTCAAAAAGGCGAGAGATAACAAGGATGAGGCCTCTACCAACCGGATACAGGAAGACCTGGGCCACTTGCAGAAACAAAAAAAAGAAATCAGCAAACAACTCAGCTCATCCCGCTCGCATTCCTCATCCCGAAGTGATTCGGACGACGAAGACAGCGCGAATTCATCGTCTTCTGAAGATGGCGGGCGGGACCTGCGCGCCTTCAATCGCGAGATCGAGCGATGCCAGCAGGCGCTAAAGAATGCGGAGGCCGGAGGGAATAAACAAACTGCACGCAAACTCGAGCAAAAGCTTGAAACGCTGAGGAAAGAGCGAGCGGAGTACACGAAGGCGACCAAAGGTGGCAACTCGTCGCAAAGATCCCTCGTTATAGACAGTCTGCACGAGCATTTCGGATACCAGCCAATAAATTATTACCTAGAAGGTATCGGGAAGACCATTCGTAAGAACGAACAGCTTATCGAGGACTTGCAAGAAAAACTTAACGAGCCAGGCAGCGAGAGCGCCTCGAGCGACGCCATCGACTCAATCGAAGACCAAATCGACGAACTCAGGCAGCGCAATAATACCTTTCGCAAGGTCCTGGAAATCCTCAACGAAGGCGCACAGGACGATATAGACACCGGCATCGACGGCAAGGCGAAAAGCCATCCGTCGAACCGCGATGCGTCGGTCGCAGACAGGATACGCACGGCCACCAAGCGTCGACGCTCGTCGATGCCGCATCCCCCGGCCCTCTCGTCCAGCCGTTCCGGTGCAACGCCGCTGCAGCGCATGCACGGGCAAACCACGAAAAGCGGACTGCTATTCCCCGAAGATTTGAAGCACCATCTCAGCGACAAGGCATTACGGAAGATCGAGGATATCGATGCGCAGATCGAAAACCTGTCGGAGCAAGTCGATCTCCTGCGGAACCAAGCATCCCTGAATGCGGATCAGAGCAAACAGCTTCTAAAGCTGACCTCAACGCTAGGTAGCCTGATCATCGAACGTGAAAAGCAGGAAGCGATTGCGCTCCCGAAAACCCATACTCCTCCTGCCGCCCAGCATGAGCCCTTACTGGAGCGGGTGAAGTCGAAAGAAACTCATCGGCTTGAAGACATATTCAAGCAAGAGCGCTCGAACCACGAGAGGGAGTTCGAGAGTAGTTGGTCTGCGTGGGCCCAACAGATGCTGGCTGGTCCGCTGGCTTTTGGCGCGTCGTTTTTTGTGGGCAACTCAATCGCACGCGCGGGCTTCCCGGGTGCGGGTTTTGTCGGCTCGCTGGTTTCAGGCGCCTTGCATGTCGTCCCTGCAGGTCCCATTCTGAAGCAAACGCTGGCCAAGAGCTGGACCGCGCCAGGCCTGGCCGAATTCAACAACTACATGAAATTGCAAGGCGCATCATGGGGCGACTGGTGGCGAGGCGAGAAAGCAGTTAAAAAATACCAGAGCAAGAACCCGAGTGAGACTGAACGCCTCACGATTTCCGACAGGCTGAAACAGGAACGATCATTCAATTCGATCCTCTGGGATCGATTCATCACGGAGGAAGTGCCGTATTTCTCGTACACGATCAATTACGGCATCAAAGCACTTGGTATGGCCTTGGGCGCCCCCTATTTCGCTGCTGGCTCAGCCGGATCCATAGCTGCCGAGTGGGGAGCCCACAGCGTCGCCGGCTTCGCGTCAGGCGCGCAAACGGTCCTCGGAATTCAGTTCATGCGCAGTTTGAATCCGCAGGCCAAGGAAGTCATCACGCCATCTCGTAAAGTCTTCGAAGCGGAAGCCGACATGCTGGATTCGCTGCTTGCTGACCTCAAGGTAGCTCTCGAGGATATCGAGAACAATCCACCCGCAGACCCGGACGGCACGACTAAAAAGGAACTTCTGAAAGCGATTCACAAAACGCAGAAGGCAGCCGCTGCCGCACGCACAAAATCAGAATTCCTCGGCATCTTGAAATATGAGTTTATGGAAGCATTTGCCACACCCGATGCCAGGGCCGACACCATCTCCGAGATGTTGGGCCGAATCATTTCAGTGATGCCGATAGCCACGGTCTCGTTACTGTTGGCGGAATGGCGCAAGAGCGGCAATCCCTGGCAAGCTTTTGCAGCCCATGCGATTCCGGCACTGGTCCTGATGACGCCAACGCTGGGCTGGACCCTTCGGCCGCTGTACGCCGGCTTTATTCGTGCGTTGGCACAGATGTGCATTAACGGAAGCGCCAAGCATATGGCGGCAGGCGCAGGTAATGCCTCGGTAACGACGAATCTCCAGCAGATAGTTATCGACAACCCGCAGGAGACTGACATGGAGGAAGCCGATGCCGCTGATGCCGGTCAACGCCCAGGAAACGACGATTTGACGAGACTAAGGATTCATCATGATGACGATGATGATTCCAAGGTCTCTGAGGCGACAAGCGAAGAAGACAGGAAAGCGAAGAAGCCCTCGCCGAAGGACGAGGATGGCGAATCACTTGTCGATGACGACGACGACGAGTGGCACGGCAACGTGAAATCCGGCGACACGCAAGGCGCTTGGTAATCGCGGTCGCAGTGCGGCCGAGGCGTCGTCGACAGGCCCATGGCGATTTTCAACCGCCATGGGATTCAGCTGCGTCAGGCAGGTACTTGGCGCGTCACAGCGCCTGATCGATCAATTCAATCCAGTGCCTGACCGGTGTGTCGGTACCCGACTGCAGGTGCGTCAGGCAGCCGATATTGGCCGATACGATCATCTCCGGCTCGATCGCCTGCAGGTTGCGCAGCTTGTTGTCGCGCAGCTTGTACGACAGCTCCGGCTGCGTGACCGAGTAAGTACCGGCCGAGCCGCAGCACAGGTGGCTGTCGGCGCACAGCTTCACGTCGACGCCGCAGGCGCGCAGCACGCCTTCGACCTTGCCGCGAATCTGCTGGCCGTGCTGCAGCGTGCACGGCGGATGGTAGGCGACGCGCTTGGCTATCTTGCCGGCCAGCTTCTGCTCGAGTTCCTTCTCGAACGCCGGCATGATCTCCGACAGGTCTTTCGTCAGCTCGGAAATGCGCTGCGCGCGCCCGGCATAGGCCGGATCATGCGCGAGCAGGTGGCCGTACTCCTTCACGGTCACGCCGCAGCCCGAGGCCGTCATCACGATCGCCTCCGCACCGGCCTCGACATACGGCCACCACGCATCCACGTTGCGGCGCATGTCGTCGAGGCCGCCGTCCTGGTCATTCATGTGATAGCGGATAGCACCGCAGCAGCCGGCCTTCGGAGCAACTACCAGCTCGATATTGAGCTTGTCGAGCACGCGCGCAGTCGCGGCATTGATGTTGGGCGACATCGCCGGCTGCACGCAGCCGTCGAGCAGCAGCATCTTGCGTGCATGCGAGCGCGACGGCCAGGCGCCTGCATTCTGTGGTGCCGGCACCTTGTTTTTCAGCGCCGCAGGCAGCAGCGGCCGCACCAGCTGGCCGGCTTTCATCGCTGGCGTGAACAGCCATTTGCGCGGCAGCGCTTCCTTCAGCGCGGTGCGCAC
>JAIXTG010000353.1 GCA_027484285.1 Oxalobacteraceae bacterium
CCGCTGATCCCGCAAACGTCTCCTCTCTCTTGGCCGGCCCCGGACCTGTTCGCGGCCGGCCTTTTTTCGGCCGGCCTCCTTATTCGAAATCCTTCTAAGGAAATGCCGAAAAATTCGTTCTGTTCATAACGAATTTTTTTGATAATGCGCCCTCTTTAGCCGAAAAAGTAATAACACCCCCCATGAGTTCCGCTGTCCTTACTGCGCCGGCCCTGCCGCGAAGTACCCGCGTGCTGCCCGGCTTCACGCTGTCGCTCGGTTTCACTGTGCTGTACCTGTCGCTGGTCGTGCTGATCCCGTTGTCGGCACTGATCATCAACACCCTGTCGATGAGCTGGGAAGCCTTCTGGACCACCGTCAGTTCGCCGCGTGTGGTCGCTTCCTATCGCCTCAGCTTTGGCGCGGCACTGGCCGCCGCTGCGGTAAATGCGGTGTTCGGCACCATCCTCGCGTGGGTGCTGGTGCGCTATGAATTCCCGTTCAAGAAGCTGCTCGATGCCTTCGTCGACCTGCCGTTCGCGCTGCCCACCGCAGTGGCCGGCATCGCGCTGACGGCGCTGTATTCCGGCAAGGGCTGGATCGGCCAGTTCTTCGAGCCCTACGGCATCAAGATTGCGTTCACGCCGATCGGCGTTGCAGTCGCGCTGGTATTCATCGGCCTGCCCTTCGTGGTCCGCACCGTGCAGCCGATCCTGGAAGAAGCCGAGCGCGAACTCGAGGAAGCGGCAGCCAGCCTGGGCGCATCGCGCCTGCAGACTTTCGTAAAGGTGATTTTCCCGACCATCCTGCCGGCGGTGCTGACCGGCTTTGCGCTGGCTTTTGCACGCGCTACCGGTGAATACGGCTCGGTAATCTTCATCGCCGGGAACATGCCGATGGTGTCCGAGATCACGCCGCTGCTGATCATTACCAAGCTCGAGCAGTACGACTACCAGGGCGCGACCGCGATTGCCGTCGTGATGCTGTCGGCGTCGTTCGTCATGCTCTTCGCAATCAACCTGCTGCAGGCGTGGATGCGCAAGCGCAGCAGCAAGGAGGCACGATGAGCGCCGCAGCCCCCGCACTCGCGCAGCCGCAGGCGGCGCGCATCGAGCCGCCGTATGTGCCGGCAGCCACCGCCGAACCGACATGGGTACGCCTGCTGCTGATTGGCATTGCCCTCGCTTTTGCCTTCCTGTTCCTGCTGGTGCCGCTGGCCGTGGTGTTCACCGAGGCACTGAAGAAGGGCTGGGATACCTATCTCACGGCAATCGTCGAGGAAGACGCGTGGCATGCGATCAAGCTCACGCTGACCATTGCCGCCATTGCAGTACCCGCCAACCTGGTATTCGGCGTTGCCGCTTCATGGGCGATCGCGAAATTCGAGTTCCGCGGCAAGAGCCTGCTGCTGACGCTGATCGACCTGCCGTTCTCGGTGTCGCCAGTGATCTCCGGCCTGATCTATGTGCTGCTGTTCGGCGCACATGGCTGGTTCGGCGCATGGCTGATGGAGCACGACATCCAGATCCTGTTTGCCGTGCCCGGCATGGTGCTGGCCACTGTCTTCGTGACCTTTCCCTTTGTGGCGCGCGAACTGATCCCGCTGATGCAGTCGCAGGGTACCGAGGAAGAAGAAGCCGCGCTGGTGCTTGGCGCATCCGGCTGGCGCACCTTCTGGCATGTGACGCTGCCGAACATCCGCTGGGGCCTGCTGTACGGCGTCATTCTCTGCAATGCGCGCGCAATGGGCGAGTTCGGCGCGGTGTCGGTGGTATCCGGACATATCCGCGGCGAGACCAACACCATGCCGCTGCAGGTGGAAATTCTGTACAACGAATACAACTTTGTGGCCGCGTTTGCGGTGGCCTCGCTGCTGGCGCTGCTGGCACTGGTCACGCTGGCCCTGAAATCTTTCATTGAATGGCGCGTCAGGCACGAGACCGACAGCGCCCGCGAGGAAATGAGCCATGAGCATTGAAGTCAGGAATATCGGCAAGCGCTTCGGCGACTTCGTCGCACTCGATAACGTATCGCTGGATTTTCCGACCGGCGAGCTGACCGCGCTGCTCGGCCCGTCCGGCTGCGGCAAGACGACGCTGCTGCGCGTGATCGCCGGCCTCGAGCAGCCGGACCACGGGCAGGTGATCCTCGACGGCGAGGATGCATCGGTGCGCCATGTGCGCGAGCGCCAGGTCGGTTTCGTGTTCCAGCACTACGCGCTGTTCAAGCACATGAGCGTATTCGAGAACATTGCTTTCGGCCTGCGCGTGAAGCCGCGCCACCTGCGGCCGTCGGAAAAGGAGATCCGCGAGAAAGTGATGCAGCTGCTGTCGCTGGTGCAGCTCGACTGGCTGGCCGACCGCTATCCGTCGCAGCTTTCCGGCGGCCAGCGGCAGCGTATTGCACTGGCGCGCGCGCTGGCGGTGGAGCCGCGGGTGCTGCTGCTGGACGAGCCCTTCGGCGCGCTGGACGCGAAAGTGCGCAAGGAACTGCGCCGCTGGCTGCGCCGTCTGCATGACGAGCTGCATGTCACCAGCATTTTCGTCACGCACGACCAGGAAGAGGCACTGGAAGTGGCCGACCGCGTGGTGCTGATGAACCGTGGCAAGGTTGAGCAGGTCGGCGCGCCGGACGAGGTCTACAACCATCCTGCCACTCCGTTTGTTTACGGCTTCCTGGGCAATGTGAACCTGTTCCACGGTCGCGTGCATGAAGGCGTGCTGGCGGCCGGGGACGCGAACTTGCCTGTGCCTGACCACAGCCATGCGCGCGACGCGTCAGGCGTGGGCTATGTGCGGCCGCACGAGCTCGACATCGAGCCGTTCACGCCGGAAGGCGAAGGCATTGCCGCCGTGCTGCAGCGCGCGCATGCCATCGGCCCGCTTGCGCAGCTGGAGCTGACGCGCAGCGATGACGGCAGCCTGATCGAAGCGGTACTGCCGACCGAGCGGTTCTCGCAGCTGGACCTGGCACCGGGCGCCAAGGTGCTGGTCAAGCCGAGACGCGTGCGGGTCTTCCTCGACGAAGCGGTCTAGACCGGGAGCGGCGACCATGAATTTCCAGCAGCTCAGGTCGGTACGCGAGACAGCGCGGCGCGGCTTCAACCTGACCGAAGTCGCGAATGCGCTGTTTACCTCGCAGCCGGGCGTCAGCCGGCAGATCCGCGAGCTCGAGGAAGAACTGGGCATCGATATCTTCGAGCGCAACGGCAAGCGGCTGACCGGGCTGACCGAACCGGGCAAGGAGGTGCTGCTGATCGTCGAGCGGCTGCTGCTGGAAGCAGAAAACCTGCAGCGCGCCGGCGAAACCTATTCCGGCAAGACCACCGGCACATTGTCGGTGGCCGCCACGCATACCCAGACCCGTTATGTGCTGCCGAGCGCGGTGCAGCGCTTTCGCGCCGCCTTCCCGCATGTGCGGATCGCGCTGCAGCAGAGCGCGCCGGAGCATATTGCGGAATGGGTCATGTCCGGCAAGGCCGACATCGGCATCGCAACCGAGGGCCTGTCGCGCTTTGACGGACTGGTGTCCTTCCCCTGCTACGAATGGCACCACGTGATCGTCGTGCCCGACGGGCATCCGCTGCTCGATCTGAAAAAAGTCACGCTCGAGCATCTGGCCAGCTATCCGCTGGTCACCTACGACCAGGGCTTTACCGGACGCGGCCATATCGATGACGCGTTCAGCGCAAAGCAGATTGCACCGGACGTCGTCCTCACCGCCATGGACTCCGACGTGATCCAGCAGTATGTGTCGATGGGCCTGGGCGTAGGCCTGGTCGCCTCGATGGCGGCCGAGCAGTTGCCGAAGGGCCTGCAGGCGGTCCGGGCAAACCATCTGTTCGCACCGAACGTGACGCGGGTGGCGGTGCGGCGCGGCGCCTTCCTGCGCGAATATGCAGTTGATTTCATCCGCCAGCTGGCGCCGAAGCTGTCGCTCGACGAGCTGGCAGAAGCGGTCAGCTGGCGTCGCTAGGCGCGGACAGCGCCCGCTGATGCAGGCGCAGGTGATCTTCGATAAAGGTCTGGATGAAGAAATAACTGTGGTCGTAGCCGGGCTGCATGCGTAGCGTCAGCGGCTGGCCCGCGCTGCGGCACGCAGACTCGAGTTCCTGCGGCAGCAGTTGGTCGTGCAGGAATTTATCGTCGCTGCCCTGGTCGACCAGGATCTCGTCGAACAGGGCCGAGCCGCGGGCGCGGATCAGTTCGGCGGCATCATGCCGGGCCCATGCGGCGACATCATTGCCGAGATAGCGGCTGAATGCCTTCTTCCCCCATGGACAGCGGGTCGGCGAGCTGATCGGCGCAAACGCCGACACCGAGCGAAAACGGCCGGGATGGCGGAACGCCAGTGTCAGTGCGCCATGGCCTCCCATTGAATGCCCGACGATGCCGACCCGGTCGTGGTCGTCATTGAACTGCTCGAACACCAGCGGCAGCAGCTCCTGCAGAAGATAACTCTCCATCCGGAACCGCGTCGACCAGGGGGCGGAGGTCGCATCCAGCCAAAAGCCTGCGCCCTCGCCGAAATCCCAGTCGTCCGTCGCGCCGGCGATGCCGGTGCCGCGCGGACTGGTATCGGGCGCAACCAGCATCAGCCCGCATTCGGCCGCCACGCGCTGCGCGCCGGCCTTGATCATGAAGGTCTCTTCGGTACAGGTCAGTCCGGCCAGCCAGACCAGC
>JAIXTG010000369.1 GCA_027484285.1 Oxalobacteraceae bacterium
AGCTGGGTGATGATGCTCGAGGCCGAGGCCGCACAGATGCTGTCGGCCGGCAAGCCCGAGGTCATGGACGCACTCGGGCGTCAGTTCGAATCCGCCCTGATCAAGACGGCGCTGAAACATACGCACGGCCGCAAGAACGACGCAGCGATCCGGCTCGGCATTGGCCGCAACACGATCACCCGCAAGATTCAGGAACTGGGGATCGAGGGCGGCAAGGACGACTGACGCAGTTGTCCTTCAGCGCCCCGGGCCTTGCGATGGCTGGCCCTGGGCATTCAGCGTTGCCGGTTGGCTGTAGTCCCGCCGAGATTTGCTTGGCGGCGTCCACCCGAACTTCTGCCACAGTGCCTGTACATCGGCGCCGTGGGTCCATTCATGCTCGTGCCGGCGCTTGCCTGCGGCCGGCAGCGGCCGGGTCGGGTCATTCAGCTGGCGTGTCATGCGCATCTCCTGACGTAGCGAGACAGGGCGTCCCTTACAACTCAGTATGTCGGAACCAGAGCCGCACACTTCAGTGCCGGCTGACGACCGCTGCCTTCGCAGGGTCAATCGCCGGTGACGCCCTGGTCCCGCAGGCGCCGCCACAAGGTCGTGCGGCTGATCCCGAGGTGGGCGGCCGCTTCGGCCCGATTGCCGTTGAAGCGGGCCAGCACGCCCCGGAGATCATCATCGCGGGCCTCTGCAGCCGGAGCCGGCAAGCCCGGTGCCATGCCGGCAGGGCTGCCGCCGAGTTCCGGCGCGATCCGGGCGAGGAACGCGGGGGCCAGCGCCTGCAGGGGCTCGACCGCGAGGAACAGGGCCACCCGCTGCATCAGATTGCGCAGCTCGCGCACATTGCCCGGCCATGGCCAGCGCTGCAGCAGCGGTGCGCAGGCGACGCATTCCGCATGCAGATTCGCATGCGGCCGCACACCCAGTTCGGCCAAAGCGTTTTTCAGGAACCATTCCGCCAGCAGCAGGACGTCGTCCCGGCGCTCGCGCAGCGGCGGTATCGTCATGCGCAGCACGCCGAGCCGGTAGTACAGGTCGGCACGGAAGCGCCCCTGTGCCACCCGTTGCGCAAGGTCGCAGTGGGTTGCGCTGACGACGCGCACGTCGATGGCTACCGGCCGCGTGCCGCCGACGCGGACCACTTCCTTCTCCTCCAGTACCCGCAGCAGCCGGGTCTGCAGCGGCAGCGGCATTTCACCGATCTCATCAAGGAACAGCGTGCCGCGATGTGCTGCTTCGAACAGGCCGGCATGGCCGCCGCGGCGCGAGCCGGTGAAAGCGCCTTCTTCGTAGCCGAACAGCTCCGATTCCAGCAGCGACTCGGCGATGGCGCCGCAGTTGACTGCAACAAAAGGCCGGTCGCCCCCGATGCCGCGCACGCTCTCGCGATGGATCGCCTGTGCCACCAGTTCCTTGCCGGTGCCCGTTTCACCCTCGATCAGCACCGGCGCCGGGGATTTCGCATACACCGTGATGGTCTGGCGCAGTGCCTGCATCGCCTCCGACTCGCCGCGCAACATCGACAGCGCATATTTCGCGCGCGGGCTGTCGGTGCCCGGGTAGGCGCGACCCCGCGGCGCCTCCTGCAGGGTGGCCCGGGTGATGTCGAGTGCATCCTCGAAGGCCTGCCGGATCGAGGCTGCCGAGTAGACGAACACGCCGGCCAGACCGGCTTCCTCGGCAAGGTCGGTGATCAGGCCGGCACCCACCACGGCCCGAATGCCGGCCGCCTTCATTTCGCCGATCTGCGCGCGCGCATCTTCGACCGTCACATAACTGCGCTGCATAATGTCGAGGCCAAAAGTCTGCTGGAAATCCAGCAGCTGCGCCGGTGGTTCCTGGTAACTGATCATGCCGATCTCGCGCGTGATCTTGCGCGCCCGCGCCAGCGCCTGCATGACGTCGAAGCCGCTGGCCTTGGCCAGCACGACAGGGACCGACAGCCGGCTCTTCAGGTAGGCGCCGTTCGAGCCGGCCGAGATCACCGCATCGCAGCGCTCGGTCTGCAGTCTTTCCCGGATATGCGCGACCGCCTCGTCAAAGCCGAGGTGAATCAGCTCGACCGAAGCCAGCGCATCGAACTCGAGCATGATGTCGCGGAACATGTCGAATAGGCGCGAGCTCGACACCGCCCAGAAAACGGGTTTGCTGTCAGGGTCGCGAGGGAGGAGCGGAGGGCGGGGCATGGTCGTGCGGCGTTTCATGTTGCAATGTTGAGCAACATTGAAACATATTTTGAAACGGCGGAACAGGCCTGCGGTCAGCGGAGGGCGCCACGCCCTGTCCAACCCGCTGTTTCTTCAGGCCTTTTTGCGGCGGTCATTCGGCCCGTCGCGGCCCGCCACTGTGGCATGCGGTTTGCACATACAGCCGCCGATTCCCAACCTGAAACAGCCATCACAGGAAACCCATGACCATGCAATCTCCCGGGGCCCGCTTTCGGCAGGCGATGAAGGAAGAGTCGCCGCTGCAGGTGATCGGCGCGATCAATGCCAACCATGCGCTGCTGGCCCAGCGCGCGGGCTTCCGCGCGATTTACCTGTCCGGCGGCGGCGTTGCTGCCGGCTCGCTCGGCCTTCCCGATCTCGGTATCTCCAATCTCGACGACGTCCTGACCGACGTGCGCCGCATCACCGATGTCTGCGACCTGCCGCTGCTGGTCGACGTCGACACCGGCTTCGGTTCCTCGGCATTCAATGTCGCGCGTACCGTGAAATCGATGATCAAGTTTGGCGCTGCCGCGATCCACATCGAGGATCAGGTCGGCGCAAAGCGCTGCGGGCACCGCCCGAACAAGGAAATCGTCAGCAAGCAGGAAATGGTCGACCGTGTGAAGGCGGCCGTCGATGCGCGTACTGACGAGAACTTCGTGATCATGGCACGCACCGATGCCCTCGCCGTCGAAGGCCTGGAGGCCGCGATCGATCGTGCGGTCGCCTGCGTTGAAGCCGGTGCCGACATGATCTTCCCGGAAGCGATCACCCAGCTCGAGATGTACAAGCAGTTTGCCGCCGCAGTGAAGGTGCCGATCCTCGCCAATATCACCGAGTTCGGCGCGACACCGCTCTACACCGTGGACGAGCTGCGCGACGCCGATGTCGGGCTGGTGCTTTACCCGCTGTCGGCTTTCCGCGCGATGAACAAGGCGGCCGAAGCCGTCTACCAGGCAGTGCGCCGCGACGGCACGCAGAAGAATGTGGTCGACACCATGCAGACCCGCATGGAGCTGTACGACCGCATCGGCTACCACGACTTCGAACAGAAACTCGATGCGCTCTTCGCGCAGCAGAAATCAAAATAATCAAGGGAGAACTCAGATGAGCGAACAACAAGCTACCGGTTTCAAGCCGAAAAAATCCGTCGCGCTGTCCGGCGTCACCGCCGGCAATACCGCCCTGTGCACCGTCGGCAAGACCGGTAATGACCTGCATTACCGCGGCTATGACATCCTGGACGTGGCCGATGCCTGCGAGTTCGAGGAAATCGCGCACCTGCTGGTGCACGGCAAGCTGCCGACCACGGCCGAGCTGCGGGCCTACAAGCAGAAGCTGAAGGCACTGCGCGGCCTGCCGGCCAATGTGAAGGCGGCGCTCGAGTGGCTGCCGGCTTCGTCGCATCCGATGGACGTGATGCGCACCGGCGTATCCGCGCTGGGCTGCGTGCTGCCGGAGAAGGATGACCACAACGTGCCGGGCGCGCGCGATATCGCCGACCGCCTGATGGCATCGCTGGGCTCGATGCTGCTGTACTGGTACCACTACAGCCACAACGGCAAGCGCATCGAGACCGAGACCGACGACGACTCGATCGGCGGCCACTTCCTGCACCTGCTGCATGGCGAGGAGCCGTCCGAGCTGTGGGTCAAGGCGATGCACACCTCGCTGATCCTGTATGCAGAGCATGAGTTCAATGCATCGACCTTCACCGGTCGCGTGATCGCCGGTACGGGTTCCGACATGTATTCCGCCATCACCGGCGCGATCGGCGCGCTGCGCGGCCCGAAGCATGGCGGCGCGAATGAAGTCGCGTTCGAGATCCAGAAGCGCTACGACAATCCGGACGAGGCCGAGGCCGACATCCGTCGTCGCGTTGAGAACAAGGAAGTGATCATCGGCTTCGGCCACCCGGTGTACACCATCTCCGATCCGCGCAACAAGGTGATCAAGGAAGTCGCGCGTACGCTGTCGAAAGATGCCGGCTCGACCAAGATGTTCGACATCGCCGATCGTCTCGAGGCCGTGATGTGGGACATCAAGAAAATGTTCCCGAACCTCGACTGGTTCTCGGCGGTGTCGTACCACATGATGGGCGTGCCGACCGCGATGTTCACGCCGCTGTTCGTGATCTCGCGCACGTCCGGCTGGGCCGCGCACATCATCGAGCAGCGCATCGACAACAAGATCAT
>JAIXTG010000197.1 GCA_027484285.1 Oxalobacteraceae bacterium
ATCTTCTCCAAACCGATCGATGCCGCTGAGGCGGCGCAGGTCTTCCAGTCGTTTGCCAGCTTCCAGCAGCACGTGCCGCAGTTCGACCTGCGCATCGTGCTGGGCAGTCACCCCAGCCGCCCGCCTGCATTGCCCTCGGCGCTGCTGGAGGAATCTGCGCGCATTCGTGGCCTTCTCGCGCAACTGGTGGACCAGCGCCTGGCCGAACTCGAACAGGGTGCGGCCTTCGTGGATTTTGCACAGGCCGTGATCGACGCGCGCGATGGCGACGGACGGGCATTCTCGCGTGAGCAGGTAATCGACCAGCTGGCAGTGTTCTTCCTCGCCGGTCATGAGACCACCGCGAGCGCGCTGGCGTGGACCTTCTTTCTGCTGTTCCGGCAACCGCTGGCGCTGAACCGGCTGCGTGCCGAAATCCGCGATCGGCTCGGCACGCGCGAGTTCGGCTTTGACGACCTGAAGTCGCTGCCCTGGCTGAGGAATGTATTTCGCGAGACGCTGCGCCTGTATCCGCCCGTCGCCTTCCTGACCCGGCGTGCGCTGCGCGAGGATCGACTGGGCCGCTTCCGGATACCTGCCGACAGCTTCGTCGTGGTCTCGCCCTGGCTGCTGCATCGCCATCGGCAGTACTGGCGCGAGCCCGAGCGCTTTGATCCGTCACGCTTCGAGGCGCCGGGCGGCGGCGGGCGTGCAGGTGCGTATCTGCCGTTCGGGCTCGGTCCGCGCGTGTGTACCGGTGCGATGATTGCGCAGCTGGAGGCGTCGCTGATCCTGTGCGAAGTGTTGCGCCGGCATGAACTGGAGATTCTCGATCCCGACCAGGTCTTTCCCGGCAGCCGGGTGACGATACGGCCGATGCAACGCCTGCGCTGCCGGCTGCGGTCCTGACGCGGGGCGCGCCGGCGACTTGCCGGTGGCTGGCACGCGTTTCGCTGCGCAGTCCGGATTTCAGGAGGCTGCTCATGAGAACCACGCTCAAACCCCTGTCGGAACAAGTCATGGTACTGACCGGCGCGACCAGCGGTATCGGGCTGAACACGGCCCGCACCGCTGCCGCTGCCGGCGCGAAGCTGGTGCTGGCGGCGCGCAACGAGACGGCGCTGGCCGAACTGGCGGCCGAGCTTCGAGGGCAGGGTGCGCAAGTGGAAACCGTGGTTGCCGACGTCGGTGACGAGGCGCAAGTCCAGCGCATCGCGGCCGTCGCCGTGGAAAAGTTCGGCGGTTTTGACACCTGGGTCAATAACGCCGGCGTCGGCATGTTCGGTACCAACGAGCAGGTCAGCCGCGAGGATATGCGGCGCCTGTTCGACACCAATTTCTGGGGCGTGGTGCACGGCTGCCTCGCCGCCGTGCCGCAATTGAAGGCACGCGGCGGGGCGCTGGTGACTGTGGGCAGCATCACTTCCGACCGCGGCCTGCCAATGCAGGGCATCTACGGTGCCTCCAAGCATGCGGTGAAGGGCTTTGTCGATTCATTGCGCATGGAACTGGAGGCCGAGCAGGCGCCGGTGTCGGTGACCCTGATCAAGCCCACCTCGATCGCAACGCCTTTCATCCGACACGCGAAAAATTACATGGAGGTGGAACCGAATTACCCGCCGCCGGTGTATGCGCCGGAAGTCGTGACCGAGGCGATCCTGCATGCTGCGCAGCATTCGGTGCGCGATTTGTATGTGGGTGGCAGCGCGCGGCTGATGGCAGCCGGTGCACACCACACGCCGCGCCTGCTCGACAAGGCAATGGAGTGGCTCGGGATCGACCAGCAGAAAAGTTCGATACCGGTATCGGGCGATCGCGATGGCAGCCTGCATCATCCGGGCCCCGACCTGACCGAGCGCGCCGGTACGGACAAGGTACGCGAGCACAGCTATTACATGCGCGCGGTCACGCATCCGCGCACGGTCATGGCGCTGGCTGCAGCAACCGGCGTGCTGGCGGCGGCTGCGCTCAGGACAAGGCGCAGGTCGGCGGCGTGGAGCGGGCGGCGCGGCTAGGTGCGGTTCAGGGTGCGAAGGCTTGCCTATCGTCGACAGGCGTTCGTGCGGAATGGAGGGGCAGAAATGACAAAGGGCCGGATGATTGCTCATCCGGCCCTTTGGTTTTTCTGGTAGGTCGTGCGGGACTCGAACCTGCGACCAACGGATTAAAAGTCCGCTGCTCTACCAACTGAGCTAACGACCCGAAAGACCAAGATTATACGCAGCCAAAAGAAATTCTGTCAAACATCAATTTCAATTTCTTTGTCTGCAGTGCTTCGTCGACGTTCGTGTCTGCTGCCTCTGGCAAGCGCTTTGCAGGTCAGCGAATTTCGCCGAGCCGCTCCCGTCCTGCCGTTGCCGCCGGCGTGTTCGGATACTTCGCCAGCAGCTTCTCCAGCGTCTCGCGCGCCGCGCCCTTGTCACGCTGTTCTAGCTGGCAGCTCGCGATGTTGAGCATGGCATCGGCTGCGCGCGCGCTGCTGGAAAAGCGTGTGACGACCGTCTGGTAAGCCGGGATCGCAAGCGAGCAGTCCTGGCGCGCGAAGTGGCTGCTGCCCAGCCAGAAGTAGGCTTGCGGCAGGTAGGCTGACTCCGGATAGCGCTGGAGGAAAGCGGACAGCGACTGAATGGCCGCTGCATAGTCAGCGGCCTTGAACTGCGCAAGCGCGGCATCGAAAGCTTTCTGCTCGCCCTCTGCCAGTTCAGCCTGCCTGTTCTCGGCCGGCGCAGGCGCCACGGCTTTCGACTCCAGTCCGCGCAGTCGCTGATCGAGGTCGGCATACAGGTCGCGCTGGCGTCGCTGCGCATTCGCCAGATCGTTCGACAGCAGCTCGATCTGCCCCCGCAGGTTCGCGATTTCCGTGCGCAGCCGATCGATTTCGCTGCCGAGGTTGAGCACGCTCTTGGTGTCGGCCTTGTTCTCGGTGCGTGCCGTCAGCGGATCGACCCGCGCACTCAGGTCCTCGACCTGCTTGCGCAGTTTCAGGATTTCGCGACGCGCATCGGTGTCTTCGAAGAGCGCGTGAGCGCGCATCGGCGCCAGAAAGAAAAGCGCCGCCATCGCGGCGGCGCTGAAAGCTCTGAAAGAAGCGTTCATTGGTCAGGTCATCAATAGGCGATGTCGGCGCGCCGGTTTTGCGCCCAGGTTTCCTCGCCGCTGCCAGTGGCTTTCGGCTTTTCCTTGCCGAACGAAATGGCTTCCATCTGCGCGTCCTTCGCGCCGGCGAGGGACAGTGCGCGGCGAACCGCTTCTGCACGTTTCTGGCCCAGCGCCAGGTTGTATTCGCTGCCGCCGCGCTCGTCGGTATGGCCCTGGATCACGACCTTGCGCTCCGGATGGCCGGCAAGATATTTGCCATGGGCCTCGATTACCGGCTTGAACTCATCCTTGATCGCATAGCTGTCGAGATCGAAATAGATGCTGCGCTTGGCCAGTACGCTGGCCGGGTCATCGAGCGGGTCGGTCGAGCGCGACTTGTTGCGGCCGGCATCGGCTTCGCTGCCGACCACTGCGCCGGCGGTCGGCGCTGGTGCGGCTTCGACAGGCTTGGCGGTGCGCTCTTCGACTGGCGCCTTTTCGTCGAGCTTCACGGTGGAGCAGGCTGACAAGAGCATCATCAGCGCTGCAAGAATCGCGGTGGTTTTAAATCCACGCATGGTTTTTCTCCCTGGTTGGTGTGTTGACTGTATTGACTCTTCTTTTAACGCGTGAACGGCCCCCAAGCCGGTTCACGAATATTGGAAGTTCTTGCGCTCAGGCTGTAGCGCGTACTGCCGTCGACGGCCACGACGGACAGCGTGCCGCGGCCGCTGGCCTCGCTGGCGTACATCAGGTAGCGGCCGTTCGGGGCGAAGCTGGGCGACTCGTCGCGCGGGCCATCCGACAGGCGGATTTCCTGCGAGGTGGCCAGATCCAGCACGTACAGCTGGAAGCTTCCCTCGCGCCGCGACACGTAGGCCAGCATCCTGCCGTCGGGCGATATTGCCGGGCTGATGTTGTAGCTGCCGTTAAAGGTGACGCGTCGCACGTCGCCGCCGCTGAGGTTCATCCTGAAAATCTGCGGCCCGCCGCTGCGGTCGCTGGTGAAGTAGATGCTCTGGCCGTCGGGCGAGAAGCAGGGTTCGGTATCGATGCCCGTGGTGTTCGTGAGGCGGCGCACTTCGCTGCCGTCGGAATTCATCAGGTAGATCTGGGTCAAGCCCTCGCGCGAGAGCGCGATCGCCAGCCGGCGTCCGTCCGGCGACCATGCCGGCGCGGAGTTGCTGCCCTTGAAATTGGCGACCGCGCCGCGCTTGCGCGAGGCCAGGTCCTGCACGTAAATCACCGGCTTCTTGCTCTCGAAGGAGACGTAGGCAAGCCGGCTGCCGTCCGGCGACCAGACGGGCGAGATGATGGGCTCGCTCGAGCGCAGGGCAATGAACGCATTTTCGCCGTCAGAGTCGGCGACCTCGAGCCGGTACTCGGCGCCGCTGCGGCCCACATACGCGATCCGCGTTGCGAACGCGCCGCGTATGCCCGTCATTTTTTCGAAAATGTCGTCCGCGATACGGTGCGCTGCCAGCCGCAGGAACTGCGGCTGCACCGTGAGGCTTAGTGCCGACAGGTCGGCCGCTTTCACGGTATCGCGCAGCCGGTAGCTCACTTCGGTCCGTCCGTCGCCGGCAGACCGCAGGCTGCCGCCGACCAGTGCGTCTGCACCGCGCGACTTCCACTGACCGTCATTGGGGGCAGAGTTTTCGCGAACCAGTTCGTTGTTGTCGACCAGGCGGAACACGCCACTGCGCTTCAAGTCGGCCCGGATGATCGAACTGAGCTGGTTCTCTCCGGCGGGGTCGTCCCAGAATTGGCCCACCGCGATCGGGATCTGGTTGGCGCCCACGCCGGAGATCTCGACGCGCAGCTGTGCGCGCGCCGGGATCCACGGGGACAGGCAAGCGACGGAAATCAGCTTCAGGAAAGTTCTTTTCATCGGGTGGGGCCTGTCTCAGCTCATTGGTCCTTGGGACGGTGCAGGATCGCCAGGCTGGACGGCACCTTGCCGGTGGCCGGATCGGCCGGGAAGGGTGCGGCACGGTCGATTGCCCGCCTGACTGCCTGGTCAAACGCCGCAATGCCTGAAGGCCGCAGCAACCTGACCTCCCTGACACTGCCATCCGGCAGCAGCTCGATGGCATATTCCACGGCCGGGTTGCCTGCAATCTCGTTCAGCGGCGGCAGTATTGTATTAGATTTTATTTTTGCAGCGATCAGTCTTGCATAGCCGGGATCGAGCTTCGGGCTGCTGGCCTTTTCGGCATCGCCGGCCATGCCCTCGCCAGCGAGGGTCTGCAAGCGCTTGAGCTCGTCATCGCGACGCTTCTTCGCGCGCTGCTCCGCGACCGACTCTTCCTGCCGGCGCTTCTCTTCCTCAGCAAGCTTGCGCTTCTCTTCCTCGAGCTGCTTGCGCTTTTCCTCGGCTGCGGCTTCCTGTTTCCGCTTTTGTTCCTCGGCCTGTTTCTTTTTCTCGACTTCGGCAAGCCGCTTCTTCTCCAGCTCTTCTTCCCGCTTCTTTTCGAGCGCTTCTTTTTTCGCCTGTTCTTCGGCGAGTTTTTTCTCGAGTGCCTGCTTGCGCTTCTTCTCCTGCTCGAGCGCGATCTCGGGATCCGGCTGCTGGACCTTGGGCTCGGGCACGGCGACCGGCTTCGGCGGCGGTGCCGGCGGCACGGGCTGCGGTTTCACTTCCGGTGCCGGCGGGGGCTCGGGCGGGGGCGGGGCAGCCAGTCGGGCCTGCGGGCTCCAGATCTCGGCCTCGACCGCGACCGGTGTCACGTTTTGCCAGGACACTCCCACCCACAGCAACCCCAGCAGAAGTGCATGCATCAGCATGGCCAGCGCAAAGGCGCGCCAGCGACCTGGTTCGGGCGGGACGCGGTAGGGAGTGGCGTTTGTATTCAAGAGCGTTTCCGCGAGATGTCAACGAGTAGTCAGGCCAACGCGCGCAATGCCGGCCTTGTTTGCCTCGGCGATCGTCTGCACCACTTCGTCGTACCGAATGTCCTTGTCGGCCGAAATCATCAGCGGCAGTTCCGGATGCGTGCGGTTCAGGCGGGAGAGCCGGGCGCCGAGCTGCTGCCGGGCGGAGACTGTCTCCATAGCCTGTCCGTGAATGCCGATGCGTGCAGCGCCGTCCGGCTTGAGCTCGATCTCGATGTACTCGCTCGGCGGCTGGGTCGAGCGCCCGGCTTTCGGCAAGTTGATCGAGTTCGGCGGCGCCAGTGGCGCGACCACCATGAAAATCACCAGCAGCACCAGCATGACATCAATGTAGGGAACCACATTGATCTCCGCCTTGAACTTGCGGCTGCGGCCGCCGCGCAGGGTGGAATGTTGCGCCATCAGCGTGCCTGCCTGTGCAGGATGTTGGAAAACTCCTCGATGAAGCTTTCGAAGCGGATCGCGAGGCGGTCGATGTCGTGCGAGAAGCGGTTGTAGGCGACCACGGCCGGAATCGCTGCGAACAGGCCGATTGCGGTGGCCACCAACGCTTCGGCGATGCCGGGAGCGACCGCCGCCAGCGTCGCCTGCTGCACATTGGCCAGGCCGCGGAAGGAATTCATGATGCCCCACACCGTGCCGAACAGGCCGACATAAGGCGAGACCGAGCCGACCGATGCCAGGAAGGCAAGGTGCGATTCCAGCGCGTCCATTTCGCGCTGGTAGGCAGCACGCATCGCACGCCGGGCGCCATCAAGCAATGCGCTGGTATCCACGTCCTTGCCGGTGAAAGACACGCGCGCCTTGCGATATTCCTCCATGCCTGCTTCAAAAATCCGCTCCAGTGCGCCGTTGCGCACATTGCGGCGGCGGCTGGAACTGACTTCCTCGTACAGGGCGTTGAGGTTGGCCCCGGACCAGAAGGCATTTTCGAAAGCGGTGGTCTGGGAGGTCGCGCCACGGATCGCAAACAGCTTGCGGAAGATATAGGTCCAGCTCATCGCAGATACCAGCACCAGCAGTGCCATCACCAGCTGGACGATCACCGATGCGTTGGTGATCAGGGAAATGAAGGACATGTCTTGAGTGACGGTCATGGCGTGGTCAGTGTGAGAGAACAGGGGGCCGCGTGGGATTGTACATATTGGAAAACCGCCCGCAAGCTGAAGAAAGAGCGCATTCAGCCGCCGAATTGTTTCATTTGGTTACCGAGCTTTGCCGAGACATCGGCAGGCAAAGGCGCGGGTCGCAGGCTGGCGGCATCAACGCAGCCGACGCGCACCCGGCCGCTGCACAGCAGCCGGGACTGGCCCGGGGACGCCAGCCAGGCCTCCTGGGCAAAATCCACCGATGCCCGCCCCAGTTTCTGAATGACGACAGTGATCTCTAGCTGGTCATCCAGCCTTGCGGGTGCATGGTAGTCGACAGCCGCACTTTTGACGACGAACATTCTCTGCGATTGTTCGACCAGCAACTGCTGGCCAATACCCGCGGCGCGCAGCCACTCGGTGCGTGCGCGCTCGAAAAACTTTAGGTAATTGGCATAAAAGACAATGCCGCCTGCATCGGTGTCTTCATAGTAGACCCGCAGCGGCCAGCGAAACGGCTCGGTCATGTGCCGCGCCTGACCGCGAAAGGCGAGAAGCCCTGGCAGGTCGGCATCATTTCAATCTGGTTGATGTTCACATGCGCAGGCAGCGTCGCGACCCAGTAGGCGGCCTCGGCCACATCTTCCGCGGTCAGCGGCTGCGTGCCCTGATAGACCTTGGCCGCCGCCGCGTCATCGCCCTTGAAGCGGACGTTGGAAAACTCCGTGCCGCCCGACATCCCGGGCGCAATGTTGGTTGCCCTCACGCCGGTGCCGACCAGGTCAGCCCGCAGGTTCAGGGTGAACTGCTCGACAAAGGCCTTGGTGGCGCCATACACATTGCCGCCCGGATAGGGGTAGCTGCCTGCAACCGAGCCGATGTTGATGACCAGCCCGCTGCCGCGTTCGACCATCTGCGGCAGCAGCGCACGCGTCATCCAGACCAGGCCCTGGCAGTTGGTCGCGATCATGGTTTCCCAGTCGTCGAGGAGGGCCTCGTGGGCCGCCTCCAGGCCGAGTGCGAGTCCGGCATTATTGACCAGCACGTCAATCGCCTTCCAGTCCGGGGGCAGGCCGGCCAGCAGCTGGTCTATCGACGATTTGCTGGTGACGTCGAGTTCGACGGGCAGCAGCGCGTCGCCGAGTTCGGCTGCCAGTGCCTGCAGGCGGTCGGTGCGCCGCGCTGCGGCGATCACCCGGTGGCCTTGGCTGGCAAACCTGCGCGCGATGCCGGCGCCGAAGCCGGAGCTGGCGCCGGTAACGAGAACGATCATGCGTAAGCCTCAGGAAAAAACAGCAGTACAGGTGTCTGCAAACCGCCGAATTGTAGCCGATTCCCCTGCGCAAAACTCTGTCGATCCTTGCTGAAAAGCCGCCTGTCCTCTAGAATCTGAAGCCATTTTGTCTCGCGTAACTGGCGCAAAGCCGGCCTCCGGCCGGTGAGGTGGAGAACCCACCGGGGAGCGCGGGATGCAGTAACCCGCCGTACGCCTGGGCAGCCGTGAAGGGGATTCCGAATCCCCGGAACAAAAACGAAGAGGCTGCCGCTCGCCTGCCCCGCACCGTCGGCCTCACTGGGTTGAATCAACGCATTTCGCACCGATTGGAGCCAACCAATGTTTTCCAGCCAGCACACGATTGCCAGCGTCGATCCCGAACTGTGGTCGGCCATCCAGAAAGAAAACCAGCGCCAGCAAGAGCATATCGAACTGATCGCCTCCGAGAACTATGCGTCGCCGGCGGTGATGGAAGCGCAGGGTTCGCAACTGACCAACAAATATGCCGAGGGTTATCCCGGCAAGCGCTACTACGGCGGCTGCGAGTATGTCGACATGGCGGAACAGCTGGCGATCGACCGGCTGAAGCAGCTGTACGGCGCCAACTTCGCCAACGTGCAGGCGAACTCGGGCTCGCAGGCGAACCAGGCGGTCTTCCTCGCGCTGCTCAAGCCGGGCGACACCATCATGGGCATGTCGCTGGCCGAGGGCGGCCACCTGACGCACGGCATGCACCTGAACATGTCGGGCAAGTGGTTCAA
>JAIXTG010000035.1 GCA_027484285.1 Oxalobacteraceae bacterium
AACCCTTAACCTCAGACCACTGCGCCGTCGGTTTCGTCTTTCGGCTTGACCGGCTTCAGCAGGTCCTCGCGCTTGATGCCCAGCCACATCGCGACTGCCGCGGCCACGAACACCGACGAGTAGATGCCGAACAGGATGCCGATCGTCAGCGCCACCGCGAAATAGTGCAGCGTCGGGCCGCCGAACAGCAGCATCGACAGCACCATCAGCTGGGTCGAACCGTGGGTGATTACGGTACGCGAAATCGTGCTGGTGATTGCATGGTTCATCACGTCCGAAGTCGACAGCTTGCCGAAACGGCGGTCGCGGAAGGTTTCGCGCACGCGGTCGAACACCACCACCGACTCGTTCACCGAATAGCCCAGCACCGCCAGCACCGCGGCCAGCACGGTCAGCGAAAACTCCCACTGGAAGAAGGCAAAGAAGCCGAGGATGATCACCACGTCGTGCAGGTTGGCGATGATCGCTGCCACCGCGAATTTCCATTCGAAGCGGAAGGCCAGATAGATCATGATGCCGACGATCACGAAGGCAAGCGCGGTCAGGCCATCGTGCGCGAGCTCCTCGCCGACCTGCGGGCCGACGAACTCGACCCTGCGCAGGCTGACCGACGGGTCCAGCGCCTTCAGCGCCTCCATCACCCGGGTGCTGACCTGTGCAGTGTTCGCGCCCTGCTGCACCGGCAAGCGGATCAGCACATCCTGCGCGGTGCCGAAGCTCTGCACCTGGCTGTCGGCATAGCCGAGCCCGGATACCGACTTGCGGATCGCCTCGAGGTCCGCCGCCTGGGTGTAGGCGACCTCCATCACGGTACCGCCGGTGAATTCGATCGACAGGTGCAGGCCCTTGGCGAACAGGAAGAACACGGCAGCGACGAAGGTCAGCGCGGAAACCGCGTTGAACAGCAGCGCATGCCGCATGAACGGGATGTCTTTCTTGATCCGGAAAAATTCCATGATGCTTTCCTCTCGGTTGCGACGCGCTCAGGCGTTCGGCTTCCAGACCTGTCCGATGGACACGCTGGTGAGTTTCTTGCGACGGCCATACCAGAGGTTGGCCAGCGCGCGTGCGACGACGACGGCAGAGAACATCGAGGTCAGGATGCCCAGCACGTGAACGACCGCGAAACCGCGGATCGGGCCGGAGCCGAAGATCAGCAGTGCGAGGCCGGCGATCAGCGTGGTCACGTTCGAGTCGAGAATGGTGGCCCATGCACGCTCGAAGCCGGTGGCGATCGCCGCCTGCGGCGAATTGCCGTGCCGCAGTTCTTCGCGGATACGCTCATTGATCAGCACGTTGGCATCGATCGCCATGCCCAAGGTCAGCGCAATCGCCGCAATACCCGGCAGGGTCAGCGTTGCCTGCAGCACCGACAGCAAGGCGACCAGCAGCATCACGTTGACACCGAGCGCAAACACGCTGAAGGCACCGAACAGCAGGTAGTAGGCCACCATGAACAGCATGATGGCGAGGAAGCCGTACAGCGTCGAATTGAAGCCTTTGGCAATGTTTTCCGCACCGAGCTGCGGGCCGATGGTGCGCTCTTCGATGATCTCCATCGGCGCGGCCAGCGAGCCGGCACGCAGCAGCAGCGCCAGGTCGCTGGCGGCCGCCGGCGATTCCATGCCGGTGATCTGGAAGCGCGAACCGAGCTCATCGCGAATCGAGGCGACCGTCAACACCTCGCCCTTGCCCTTCTCGAAGAGCACGATCGCCATCAGTTTGCCGATCTTGTTGCGGGTGGCCTCGCGCATGCGGCGACCGCCGTCGCCGTTCAGGTCGATGCTGACCGACGGCTGCTGGTTCTGGTCGAAGGCGGCGCCCGCGTTCGAGATGTACTCGCCGGTAATCACCGGATCCTTGTACAGCACCACCGGCGCGCTCTTGCCGACCTTGAAGAGTTCAGAGCCGAGCGGCACCGTCGCGCTGTCTTCGGTACCGCGCCGGACCGACTCGTCCACCATGCGCACTTCGAGGGTCGCGGTGCGGCCAATGATGTCCTTAGCGCGCGAGACGTCCTGCACGCCCGGCAGCTGGACGACGATGCGGTCCGCACCCTGCCGCTGGATGATCGGCTCGGCGACGCCCAGTTCGTTAACCCGTTTGGACAAGGTAGAGATGTTCTGCTGCACCGCTTCTTCCAGCGTCTGCTTGACCGCCTGCGGGTTCAGCGTGCCGCGCAGCTTCAGGCCCTCGGCGTCCGATGCCTCTGCCAGCGTGAGCTCGGTCATCTGGTTGGCCAGCACGTTGCGCGCCGCCTCCAGCGTGTCGCGGTCGCGGAAGCGGATCTCGATCGCTTCGCCGTCACGGCTCAGGCCGGAGAAGCGGAGCTTCTTTTCAACCAGCGCCGCACGCGCAGCCGACTGCACCGATTGCACGCGCTTGGCCATCACCGCCTTGGTGTCGACCTGCATCAGGAAATGCACGCCGCCGCGCAGGTCCAGTCCGAGGTACATCGGCAAGGCGCGGATCGACTGCAGCCAGCCCGGCGTGTTCGGCAGCAGGTTGAAAGCGACCAGGTAGCTCGGGTCGGCAGGATCCTTGTTCAGCGCCTGCTCGATCACGGTCTTGGCCTTGAACTGCAGGTCGGTGCTGGCAAAGCGCGCACGCACCGTGCCGTTGTTGCCGAGGTCCTCGAAATAGGCGCGCTCGACCGGAATGCCGGCAGCCTGCAGCGCCTGCTGCACCTGGGAGACGGACTCGGGGCCGAGCTTGAGCGTCGCCTTGGCGCTGCTCACCTGCACGGCCGGCGATTCGCCGAAGAAGTTGGGGACCGTATAGAGCACGCCGAAGGCGAGCACCAGCGCGATCATCAGGTATTTCCAGAGGGGGTAACGGTTCATGGCAGCTTGCCTTGAATGAAAAAAGTCCGGCAACGCGTGCCGGACCGGGGGTGGTGCCTGAAATCAGAGCGACTTGACGGTGCCCTTGGGCAGCAGCACGGTGACCGATGCCTTCTGCATCACGATCTCGGTGCCCTCGGCGACTTCCAGCGTGATGTACGCATCGCTGACCTTGGTGACCTTGCCGACCACGCCGCCGGCGGTGACGACCTCGTCGCCCTTGGCCAGCGCATCGATCATTGCCTTCTGCTCTTTCTGGCGCTTCATCTGCGGACGGATCATCATGAAGTACAGCACAACAAACATCAGGATGATCGGCAGGAAGCTCATCAGGCCGCCGCCGGCGCCTGCAGGCGCTGCTGCCTGCGCATAGGCGTTCGAAATAAACATGGACTGCTCCGGGTTTGCATTTTCAGGAACCCGGGATTCTAGCATTCGGCGACCCGGCTCAGCGCAGGCAAGGCAATTCCGTGTGCCGGGCGAGCGCCGCCCCGGCTCAGTCGCCGCCGCCGTCCGCCTGCAGGTGTTCCCGCAACACGGCAAGCATCCGTGGTCCGGCAACGCGCGCAAGGTCGGCCACCGTCACTCCGCGCCCGTCGGCGGCATGCAGGAGGGCGCCCCGGGCAACGAGCCATCGCACCAGCGGAAAATTGTGATAACTGACGGCACGCATCAGGGGCGTCCTGCCAGTCAGGTCGCGCGCATTCACGTCCGCGCCGCGGCGCCACAACTGCTCGGCAAGCCAGACCGGCTGCCTGCCTTCGTGCAGCAGCGATGCATGCAGCGCGTCCCGACAGGCGATATCGGCACCGTGCTCGAGCAGCAGCGACGCCAGCCCCCACTGCCTGCGGCCCATCGCATGCTGCAGCGGACTGAGCTCGCGTGCGCCGCCGCCGCTGATGTCGACACCCAACGAGAGCAGGCGACCAAGCAGCGGCGGCACGAGGTCGGTCAGGTAAAGCAGTTCGGCGCCACGATGAGGCAGCGCAGCCGGCGAGGCGCCTGCGTCCAGCAGCGCCTCGACCGCGCTTGCCGCGCCGGCAGGCTGGCGCAATTGCAGCACGCAGCCCAGGGGGGTATGGCCAGCGCCATCCTCGAGGTTCACCTGCGCCGAAGCGCCGCACTGCAGCAGCAGGACGACCAGCTCAGCCGGCGCGAGGATGCAGGCCCAGTGCAGCACCGGCCGGCCATAATGCCGGTCGACCTCCAGCGGCGACATGCCCTCGGCAATCGCCGCGAGCACCCTCTCCCGCTTCAGGCCCGCCGGCAGGCTGCTGCTTGCCAGCTGCACCAGCAGCCGGGCCAGCGGCGGGATGCGGCTGCGCCAGGCCTGCATGCACTCGGGCCGGTCGCTGGAACTGGCCGCGAAAAGCCGCGCAAACGATGCGCCGAGCGCCTCCGCCCGGGGCGGCCGGCAGGCGAGTGCCGGCCGCCCCCTCGGCGGCACCTGCTGCGGATCCGGCGCAACCCAGGCGCCCGGGGGGTGCGAGAACACGGGAAGGGACGGCATTGAACGGGAAAGGGACCACTTGCCGGATCCGGGTTGTGCCATGGCATGCTCCTTCGAGGCAGGAAACACAGGGGCAGCCGCGCGAGGGGACGCGCGCGGCTGCGGGCGCCGCGGGTCATCGGCAGATCAGGGGTGCCGGATCCGGCGGGCGCTTCACTGGTGAGGGGAATACCGGGGGCCGCGGTTCCTGAGCCGGGGCAATATCAGAGAACTCCCCGCCAGCCGGCGCAAGGTTCAGATACCGCGCGCCCGGTCGGAGGCAAACTGCAGCCTGAATTGCGCAAACGTACCGGTCTCGATAGCGGCCCGCATCTCGCGCATGAGTTGCAGGTAGTAATGGGGGTTGTGCAGGGTGTTCAGGCGGGCCCCGAGAATTTCGCCGGCGCGATGCAGGTGGTGCAGGTAAGCACGCGAGAAATTCTTGCAGGTATGGCAATCGCAGCTCTCGTCGAGCGGCTGGTCTTCATCCTTGTGGCGCGCGTTGCGTATCTTCAAATCGCCGAAACGGGTGAACAGCCAGCCGTTGCGCGCATTGCGGGTGGGCATCACGCAATCGAACATGTCGATGCCGTTCGCCACGCCCTCCACCAGGTCCTCCGGCGTGCCGACGCCCATCAGGTAATGCGGCTTGTGCGCCGGCAGCCGCGGACCGACGTGCGCAAGGATGCGCTGCATGTCTTCCTTCGGCTCGCCGACCGACAGCCCGCCGATGGCGAGCCCGTGGAAATCCAGCGACTCGAGGCCGGCCAGCGATTCGTCGCGCAAATCCTCGTACATGCCGCCCTGCACAATGCCGAACAGCGCATTCGGGTTTTGCTCGCGCCGGAATTCGTCGAGCGAACGCTTCGCCCAGCGCAATGACATGTGCATCGACTTGCCGGCCTCATCGCGCGTCGCCGGACGGCCGTCAATCTCGTAGGGCGTGCATTCGTCGAACTGCATCACGATGTCCGAGTTCAGCACGCGCTGGATCTGCATCGAGATTTCGGGGGAGAGGAACAGTTTGTCGCCGTTGATGGGCGACGCGAACTTCACGCCTTCTTCGGTAATCTTGCGCATCGCACCCAGCGAGAACACCTGGAAGCCGCCGGAGTCGGTCAGGATGGGCCGGTCCCAGCCGATGAAGCGATGCAGGCCGCCGAACTTGCCGATCACATCCAGTCCCGGACGCAGCCACAGGTGGAAGGTATTGCCGAGGATGATCTGCGCATCGATCTCGCGCAGTTCGTCCGGCGACATCGCCTTCACCGATCCGTAGGTACCGACCGGCATGAAGATCGGCGTCTCGATCGTGCCATGGGCCACTTCGAGCCGGCCGCGGCGCGCCAGTCCGTCGGTCTTGAGCAGGGTGTATTTCACTGGCGGCCTTCCCGGTCCAGCAGCATCGCATCGCCGTAGCTGAAAAAGCGGTAGCGCTGCTCGATGGCGTGCGCATATGCGCTGCGGATGCGCTCATAGCCGGCAAAGGCCGAGACCAGCATCATCAGCGTGGACTTGGGCAAATGGAAATTGGTGATCAGCCGGGTCACGGTCTGGAACCGGTAGCCCGGCGTGATGAAGATCTGCGTGTCCTCGCTGCCGGCGACCAGCCGCCCCGTCTGCGATGCCGACTCCAGTGCGCGCAGGCTAGTCGTGCCGACTGCCACCACGTCGCGCCCGGCGCGCTGGGCGGCCTCGATCATGTCGACCGTCTGCTGCGAAATGCTGTACCACTCGCTGTGCATCTGGTGCTCGGCGATATTCTCGCTGCGTACCGGCTGGAAGGTGCCGGCGCCGACATGCAGCGTCAGCCACGCGAGCTGTATGCCGCGCGCCTGCAGCCGCTCCAGCAGCGGCTGGTCGAAGTGCAGGCCGGCGGTCGGCGCGGCGACGGCGCCCGGGTTTTTCGCGTACACCGTCTGGTAGCGCTGCTCGTCCACGGCGTCCGCCGCATGCGCAATATAGGGCGGCAGCGGCAGGTTTCCGTACTGATCGATCAGCGGGATCGCATCCGACGGAAAATGCAGCGTGAAAAATTCACCGGCACGCTCGCCGACCGTCACCTCGAACGCATCGGCCAGCCGCAGCTTCATGCCGGCGGCCGGCGACTTCGAGGCGCGCACCTGGGCCAGCACGGTGGTCGCATCCGTTACCCGTTCGACCAGCACCTCGACCTTGCCGCCGGTCTCCTTCACGCCGTAAAAGCGCGCATTCAGCACGCGGGTATCGTTGAACACCAGGACATCACCGGGCTGCAGCAGTTCGAGGATGTTGCTGAACTGGCGGTCGGCCAGGCGGTCGGGCCGTACCTGCAGCAGGCGGGATGCGCTGCGCTCGGACAGCGGCGCCTGCGCGATCAGTTCGGAGGGCAGGTCGAAGTCGAAATCGGAGAGGGAATACATTCGGAAAAGCGACGAAAGACAGGGGAGCGAAGCCGGCGCCGGGCTGGCGGCCGCTCGCGCTTGGCCGCCTTGCCACAGGGCCTGGGCGGCAAAAGCCGGTATTCTACGCTGCCCGTCCATTCAACGTCGCCATGCCCGCCCCGAAGAAAAAAGCCAGCCCAGCAAAAAGCCTGCGCACCGCCGACCGGCTGGCGCGGCTCGGGCTCTCATCCGACATGGCGCTGGTGCTGCACCTGCCGCTGCGCTACGAGGACGAAACCCAACTGCTCGGCATCCGCGAGGCCGGCCTGCGGCACGGCGTCGCGGTACAGGTCGAGGGCGTGGTCACCGACTGCGACGTGCAATACCGGCCGCGCCGCCAGCTGGTCGTCACGATTGCCGATGACGAAAGCCGGCTGGTGCTGCGCTTCCTGAACTTCTACGGCAGCCAGGCAGCCCAGATGGCGGTTGGCAAACGGCTGCGAGTGCGCGGGGAAATCAGGCATGGCTTTTTCGGCGACGAGATGGTGCATCCGGCCGTCAGGGCGGTCGAACCGGGCACGCCGCTGCCGGACGCGCTGACGCCGGTCTATCCGGCCGGCGAAGGCCTGTCGCAGGCACTGCTGCGCAAGGCGATCGCCAATGCGATGACGCGCATCGCGTGGGACGACACCCTGCCCGACGCACTGCGCGAACGGCTGAAGCTGATGTCCTTCGAGCCGGCGGTCAGGCTGCTGCATTATCCGCCGCCCGATGTCGATGCCGCGGCGCTGGCCGAACGCAGCCACCCGGCGTGGATACGAATGAAATTCGACGAGCTGCTGGCGCAGCAGCTGTCGATGAAGCGGGCGCAGGTCGCGCGCCGCCAGCAGGGGGCGCCGGTACTGGCCGACGCGGGCGGACTGACGCACGCGCTGCTGGCGGCGCTGCCGTTCTCCCTGACCGCCGCGCAGCTGCGGGTGCTGGACGAAATCCGGTCCGACCTGCGCGCGCCGTACCCGATGCAGCGGCTGCTGCAGGGCGACGTCGGCAGCGGCAAAACCGTGGTCGCCGCGCTGGCCGCCGCGCAGGCGATCGACAGCGGCTACCAGGCGGCGCTGATGGCGCCGACCGAGATCCTCGCCGAGCAGCACTTCCGAAAGATCGCCGGCTGGCTGGCACCGCTCGGGGTGGATGTGGCGTGGCTGACCGGCAGCCTGAAAAAGCGCGACAAGGAAGAAGCTCGCGCACGCATCGAATCCGGCCACGCTCGGCTGGTGGTCGGTACCCATGCACTGATCCAGCAGGAAGTGGAATTTGCCAAGCTGGGGCTGGTGATCGTGGACGAACAGCACCGCTTCGGCGTCGCGCAGCGGCTCACGCTGCGCAACAAGGGGCTGGGCAGCGTGCCGCACCAGCTGATGATGTCGGCCACGCCGATACCGCGCACGCTGGCAATGACGTATTACGCCGACCTCGAGGTGTCGGTAATCGATGAGCTGCCGCCCGGGCGCACGCCGGTGATCACGCGCCTCGTGGCGCAGGAGCGGCGCGACGAAGTCATCGAGCGCGTGCATGCGGCCGCGCTCGAAGGCAGGCAGGCCTACTGGGTATGCCCGCTGATCGAAGAATCCGAGGCGCTGCAGCTGCAGACCGCCACGGAAACCCATGCGCTGCTGTCGGCTGCGCTGCCCGACCTGCGGGTGGGACTGGTGCACGGGCGCCTGAAGCCGTCGGAAAAGCAGGCGGTGATGGATGCGTTCTCGCGCGGCGAGCTGCACTTGCTGGTGGCTACCACGGTGATCGAAGTGGGTGTCGACGTGCCGAATGCCTCGCTGATGGTGATCGAGCATGCAGAACGCTTCGGCCTGTCGCAGCTGCACCAGCTGCGCGGCCGGGTCGGTCGCGGCGC
>JAIXTG010000216.1 GCA_027484285.1 Oxalobacteraceae bacterium
ACTCCCTGGGCAGCCACCGTGCGCACGACCTCGAAGATGCGCTCGACCATGATCGGAGCCAGCCCCATGGACGGCTCGTCCAGCAGCAGCAGGCGCGGCCTTCCCATCAGCGCACGCGCCATCGCCAGCATTTGCTGCTCGCCGCCTGACAGCGTGCCTGCCAGCTGCAGTTCCCGCTCTTTCAGCCTCGGGAAAATGTCGAACCAGCGTGCGATATCCTCCTCGACGCCGGACGTGTCGTTGCGCGCATACGCGCCCATCAGCAGATTTTCACGAATGCTCATCCGCGAAAAAACGCCGCGCCCCTCGGGCACCATCGACAGACCGAGCGCTGGCAGCCGATGCGCAGCCAGTCCCTCGATCGGCTTCCCGTCGAAACTGACCGAACCGCTGCGGCGCGCGGCGGGCAGCGTTCCAGTGATGGCCTTCAGCGTTGTTGTCTTGCCTGCGCCATTGGCACCGATCAGCGTGACCAGTTCCCCCTGCGCGACATCGAACGACACATCACGTACGGCTTCGATGCCGCCGAAAGCCACCGACAGTCCGCTTACCTGAAGCAGCGGCAGAGAAGAAGCATTCATGCGGCCTCCTTGCCAAGATAGGCTGCGATCACCGCGGGATCCTTTTGCACCTCGGCTGCGGTACCGTCGGCAATCACCTTGCCGTAGTCGAGCACGGTGACCCGGTCACAGAGTCCCATCACCAGTTTCACATCATGCTCGATCAGCAGGATGGTGGTGCCGTTCGCACGAATGCGCTGCAGCAGTGTCCGCAGGCTCTCCTTTTCGGTTGCATTCATGCCGGCTGCCGGCTCGTCGAGCGCCAGCAGCAGCGGGTCAGTGGCTAGCGCCCGCGCAATCTCGACCCGCCGCTGGTCACCGTACGACAAGTGGCGTGCGGTACGGTGCGACAGGTGGGGAATGCCAACGAAATCCAGCAATTCGGTTGCCCGCTGCTCGATCTCGCGCTCTTCGTCACGCGCTGCGCGGTAGCGCAGGATCGCTCCGAGCACCCCCTGGCGAGTGCGCACATGCCGGCCGACCATCACATTCTCCAGCGCCGTCATTTCGCCAAACAGGCGGATGTTCTGGAAAGTGCGCGCGATGCCGGCCCGGGCGACCGCATGCGGCGCCGTCGGCGAATAGCGCCGGCCAGCGAGCATGAAGCTGCCGCTGTCGGGTTGATAGAGGCCGGTAATCACGTTGAAGCAGGTGGTCTTGCCCGCACCATTCGGTCCGATCAGCCCGTGCACGTCGCCGCGCGCAATCGTCAGGCTCACATCGCTCAGCGCCTGCAGGCCGCCAAAGCGCTTGCCGGCCCGTTCGACCAGCAGCAACGGCTCTTTCATGCTGGCTTCCCTTCAGGATCGCTGGCAGCCAGGGGCCGGTCTTCGATGCGCGGCGATGGCCACAGTCCGGCCGGGCGTGCCAGCATGATCAGTACCAGCGCAAGGCCGTACAGCAACTGGCGCAGTACCTCCGCTTCGACCAGCACCTGCCCGAACAACGCAAGCTGGAAAGGTTCGACCGTGTGCCGCAGCACCTCTGGCAGCGCCGCCAGCAGCACGGCACCGAGCACCACGCCGGGTATATGGCCAATCCCGCCGAGCACGACCATGGCAAGCACCGCGATCGACTCGGTCAGCGAGAACGATTCCGGCGAAATGAAGCCCTGGAAAGCACCGAACATGGCGCCGGCCACACCACCGAAGCTCGCACCCATCGCAAACGCCAGCAGCTTGATGTTGCGCACGTTGATGCCCATTGCCTTGGCGGCAATCTCGTCTTCGCGGATCGCTATCCATGCGCGCCCGAGCCGTGAATGCTGCAAGCGACGGGAAATGAAAACTGTCGCAACGCACAGCAGCAGGAACAGAAAATAATAGGCATTCACCGACGGCATCGAGAAGATGCCGAGCTTGACGATGCCGCCGGCTTCGCCGGCCAGCGACACACCGGCGATCTCGACCGGGTCAATCAGGTTGATTCCCTGCGGACCATTGGTAATGTTTACCGGCCCGTTCAGGTTGTTCATGAAAATGCGGATGATCTCGCCAAAGCCGAGCGTGACAATTGCAAGATAGTCGCCACGCAGTTTCAGCGTGGGCGCACCCAGGATGGCGCCGGCGATGCCGGCCACCAGCGCTGCCAGCGGGACGATCAGCCAGACCGACAGGTGAATGCCGTTGGCTGCGACGGCCGGACCGACGAGGTGCAGCAGCCATTCGCCCGCGGCCGGATACTCCATCTGCAAGGATTCGACGGTCGCGGCGAACTGCGGCGACGCAAGCAACCCGGCGAGGTAGGCGCCGATTGCAAAGAAAGCGATGTAGCCAAGGTCCAGCAAGCCGGCAAGGCCCACGACGATGTTCAGTCCCAGCGCCAGCATCGCATACAGCAGCGCCATATCCGCGATCCTGACCCACGCGTTGCCGAACTGGCCGGCGACGAACGGGAACGCAATCAGAAACGCTGCCAGCAGCAACTGGCGCGTACGGGTGGAAGCCACGGGCAGGAAGCTCCTCATTCCGCCGGGTTCAAGAACGGTCAGCCACGCGCTCGCCCATCAGGCCGGAGGGGCGCAGCGTCAGCACGAGAATCAGCACAATGAAGGCAAAGATGTCCTGGTAGTGACTGCCAAGCACCCCCGCCGTCAGGTCGCCGATGTAGCCGGCGCCCAGGCTTTCGATCAGCCCGAGCAGTATCCCGCCCAGCATCGCGCCATAGATGTTGCCGATGCCGCCGAGGACAGCAGCAGAAAACGCCTTCAGCCCGGGGATGAACCCCATGGCGAATTGGGCCGTCGCGTAGTTGGCCGCCCACATCACGCCGGCCACTGCCGCCAGTGCCGCACCGATGGCAAACGTGAATACGATCACTCGATTGGCATCGAGGCCCATCAGTGCTGCCACCCGCGGATTCTCCGCGACAGCCCGCATTGCACGCCCCATGCGAGTGCGCTCGATCAGCAACGCGAGGCCCATCATGCTCAGCGCTGCCAGCAGCAGGAGCAGCAATTGCGTCGGCGTGATCAGCGCGCCGCCGACGGTCAGCGGTTCGCCGGGCAGCACCTGCGGGAAGGGCAGCGGATTGCGGCCCCATACCATCATTGCCAGCGTCTGCAGCAGAATGGAAATGCCGATGGCCGTGATCAGCGGCGCGAGCCGGGGAGCGCTGCGCAGGCGGCGGTAGGCAATCCGCTCGATCAGCACGCTGACGATCACGCAGACCGGTACCGCACCAAGGATGGCGATTCCCAGTTGCAGGAGACCCGGCATGTCCGGACTCAGCTTCTGGATCAGCTGAAGCAAGGTCCAACCCACCATGGCGCCGATCATCAGTACTTCGCCGTGCGCGAAATTGATCAGGTTCAGCACGCCATAGACCATCGTGTAGCCCAACGCGATTAGTGCGTACATGCTGCCAAGCACGAGGCCATTGATCAGTTGCTGAACGAGGATATCCATGTGCGCGGGACTCAGGCGTCGGCTGCCCGTCCGGACAGTCCCTTCGGAAGCGGGAAGGTCACGTTCTCCTCGACGCCGTCGAGCTCCCGCACGCTTCGGACCCCCAGCTGCTTCAGGCGCTCGATCACGCGCTCGACCAGTACCTCGGGCGCAGAAGCGCCGGCAGTCACGCCGATGCGCGCCTTGCCCTCGACCCATGCGGGATCAATCTGCGACGCATCGTCGACCATGTAGGATTCGGCGCCCTGCCGCTGCGCGACTTCACGCAGGCGATTCGAGTTCGAACTGCTGGGGCTGCCAACCACGATCACGAGATCGACTGTCGGAGCCATCAGCTTCACCGCATGCTGCCGGTTGGTCGTGGCGTAGCAGATGTCGCCTTTTTTCGGCTCGGCGATCGAGGGAAACCTGCGCTTGAGCGCGGCGATGATGTCGGCCGTATCATCGACCGATAACGTGGTCTGGGAGACAAAGGCCAGTCGGTTCGGGTCACGGACCTCGATCCGCCCGACATCCTCTGCAGTCTCGACCAGGTACATCCCGCCATCACTCTGACCGAGCGTGCCTTCGACTTCAGGATGGCCTTTGTGGCCGATCATGATGATCTCGCGGCCCTCCTCGCGCATCTTCGCGACTTCGACATGTACCTTGGTGACCAGTGGGCAGGTTGCATCAAACACCCGGAGGCCACGCTGCTCTGCATCAGCCTTCACCGCCCGCGACACGCCGTGCGCGGAAAACACCAGGTGGCTTCCGGCCGGAACCTCGGCGAGATCTTCGATGAAGACCGCTCCCTTGGCGCGCAGGTCGTCCACCACATACTTGTTGTGCACGATCTCGTGCCGCACATAGATGGGTGCGCCGAACTGGGCGAGCGCACGCTCCACGATTTCGATCGCCCGGTCGACACCGGCGCAGAAACCGCGTGGCTGGGCTAGCAGGATTTCCTTGTCCATGTGACTTCCTTTAGCGCTGTCAGAGGACGGCGATGATGCGAACTTCGAACCGAACCGGCTGGCCGGCAAGCGGATGGTTGAAATCGAATAGCGCATCGCTCTCGCCCATTTCAAGCAATACGCCGGCAAAGCGTCCGCCCCCGGGAGCAGCGAAATTGACCAGGTCGCCGACTGCGTAGTTTTCGTCGGCATCCGAGTTGTCGCGAAGCGTCGCCAGGGAGACCCGCTGCAGCAAGTCCGGGTTGCGCGGGCCAAAAGCTTTCTCCGGCGGCAGTTCGAAGACACGCTCCGTCCCCTCGGGAAGCCCGATCAGGCAACTCTCGAGGAAAGGCGCGAGCTGGCTGGCACCGAGCTGGAGCGTCGCAGGATTGTCATTAAAGGTCGTCACGATGTCGCGCCCGTCAGATGAAGACAGGCGGTAGTGCAGCGTGAGGAACGACCCGTCGGAGACGACGGTTTGTGGCGAATTCGACATAAATTGAGTGTCAGCAGACAAGCGCCCTATTGTAAGCCAGCCGGCAACGCCAGTTGCATGGCAACTCGCCACCGGCGCTTTTATGCTTCTGGGACTGCAAGCCGGACAACAGGGAGAATCCCATGCGCATCGCTGACCTGCCGACTGAATCGCGCCCGCGTGAGCGGCTCCTGGCCCGGGGTGCCGGCACATTGAGCGATGCGGAACTGCTGGCGATCCTGCTGCGCACAGGCACCGGCGGCGTCAGCGCAGTGGAAATGGGCCAGTTGCTCGTCGACCGTTTCGGCTCGGTCCGGCGCCTGCTGATGGCGACGTCGGCCGAGCTTCGGCATATTCGCGGGCTGGGCAAAGCCAAGCAGGCTGTGCTTCTTTCGTTGAATGAACTTCAGCAGCGATCGCTGCAGACGACCCTGCGCGAAGAAAGCGTGCTCGATTCACCGAACGCAGTGCAGCGCTTCCTTCTTCACCGCTTCAACGGCCTTGCGGTCGAACGCTTCGTGGGTCTGTTCGTCGATGTGCAGAACCGGCTGATCAGCTGCGATGAACTCGCCACTGGCACACTGGATCGGGTACAGGTCTATCCGCGCGAGATCGCCCGATTGGCACTGGCGCACAATGCGGCAGGCGTGATCTTCGCGCACAACCATCCCGGAGGCCGCGCCCATGCCAGCACGATGGACAAGGCCCTGACCCGCAAGCTGCAACAGGTAATGCAGAGCATCGAGGTCAGCATGCTGGATCACCTGATCGTTACCGACACCGAAGTGTGGTCGTTTCGCGAGCATGGATTGTGCTGATCTGGCAAAGGCAAGCAATCACGCGAAATTTTGTTAAATTCCATGACACCGATGAAGACACACTTTTTTTTCGCAAGTCATTGAATCTGCAAGTTTTTTTCTGTATACTCACGTTTTTCCAAATTTCGGGAATTTTCAAGGAGTCTGCTGTGGCACGTGAATGCGAAGTAACCGGGAAAAAGCCGATGACCGGCAACAATGTTTCCCACGCAAACAACAAAACCAAGCGTCGCTTCCTGCCCAACCTGCAGAACCGCCGTTTCTGGGTTGAGTCGGAGAACCGCTGGGTGCGTCTGCGCGTATCGAACGCCGGCATCCGTATCATTGACAAGCTCGGCATCGATGCCGTGCTCGCCGACATGCGTGCACGCGGCGCCAAGGCTTAATCGAATTCAGCATAGGACAGACACATCATGGCAACCAGCAAAGGCCGGGAAAAGATCAAACTGGAGTCGACCGCAGGTACCGGTCACTTCTACACCACCACCAAGAACAAGCGCACGATGCCCGAGAAAATGGCGATCATGAAGTTCGATCCGAAAGCTCGCAAGCACGTCGAGTACAAGGAAACCAAGATCAAGTAAGCGGTTCCCGGTACAACAAAAAACCCGCTCAATGAGCGGGTTTTTTGTTGTCCGCTCCAACCCGCAGCGCGGGCAAGGCGGTGATGAACCCGGCACGGCGGCCGGGTCCCTGCAGCTTAGGCGTAGCTGCGCAGGCGCTGCGAGAACTCCTGCAGGGAACGGATACCCGAGGCCTCGGCCCGCGCGCACCAGTCACGCAGTTGATGCAGCAACTGATCGCTGCTCGAGTGTGAACGCTCCCACAAGGCAGCGAGTTCGGCGCGCATTTCGTGCATGGTCTTCAGCGCACTGCTGTGCTTGAACAACTCGGACAGCTGCTGCTGCTGGCTGCTCTCGAGGCTGGCAGGCTCACGCTGCAGAAGCTTCTTGGCAGATTTCAGATAACTGGACTCCAGTTCGGACTGGGCACGGATCTGATCCACTTCGTCGCGCCACGCGCGGCGCAGCGAGCGTGCGTACTTGGCCATGACATCGTAGCGGTTGGCGACGATGGACTGCAGGGTCTCGAGGTCTGCCACCATCTTCTCGCGGTCGAATTTCGGCTCGGGTGCGACCTTCTTTACCTTCGCCAGCCCGAAGAACGCCAGAATCGAGATGTACATCCAGCCGATGTCGAACTCGTACCACTTCGCCGACAGCTTGGCCGACGTACCGAACGTATGGTGGTTGTTGTGCAGTTCCTCGCCGCCAATGATGATCCCGATCGGGAGGATGTTGGTGGACGCATCCTTGCAGTCGTAGTTGCGATAGCCCCAGTAGTGACCGATGCCGTTGATGATGCCTGCGGCCGTCACCGGAATCCATACCATCTGCACCGCCCAGACGGTCAGACCGAGCACGCCGAACAGCGCGACATTGATGATCAGCATCAGCGATACGCCGAGCGCCGAGCGCTTCGTATAGACATTCCGCTCGAGCCAGTCATCCGGCGTGCCATGCCCATACTTCTCGATCGTCTCGCGATTGCGCGCTTCGACACGATACAGTTCCGCGCCCTCAAACACGACTTTCTCAATGCCGCGCGTGACCGGGCTATGCGGGTCTTCCGGTGTCTCGCATTTCGCGTGATGCTTGCGGTGGATCGCGGCCCATTCCTTGGTCACCATGCCGGTGGTCATCCAGAGCCAGAAGCGGAAGAAATGGCTGGGAATCGGATGGAGGTCCAGTGCACGGTGCGCCTGGCAACGATGCAGGAAAATGGTGACGGCAGCGATCGTCACATGAGTTACTGCCAGCGTATACAACAGGATCTGCCATCCGCTGGCATTCGTAAGGCCGTTCAACAGGAAATCAAGCATGAAATCCAGGCCGGAATTCTGAGTCATTTTTTCTCCAAAACACAAACGAAGATCGCGGAAACATTGTCGTCGGACTTGCCGGATCTCAATCGAGGATTGTACGTCGAATTGATGTCCGGCGGTCTGTTATCGAGCAGAATCCTTCAATATTCCCTTCGAAATCAATTACTTGGTCCCAAAGCTCAATTGCGAAGGCAACATTAGATAATTCCGAAGTGATATGAGCACTGAGGAGGCCACACCTCATTAATGCGCCCCTGCAGCATGCACGCCCGATAATGCCGGCTTACCCAACGGATCATTGCCCTGCCCGATTTGGATTTCGATGAACGCATCTGCGTTCAGGAAAACAAGCCTTCGCAGTCAACTACGATCAACCGGCGCATACCTCGGGACGGCACGGCCCGTGCGCATGGCAGCTTCCCTGCCAACACGATGACCGGCCTTCTCCGTCTTGACGACCTCAGGTCGCGCGTACGAGCACGGCAGAAAAAAACCCGTCCGACTGATGCTTGTGAGGCAGAAGCTTCAGGAAGTCGCCCGTATCGAGCGCGATTTTCTGCTCGGACAGCACCTCATGTGCCGGAAGCAGCGTGAAGTTCGGATTGCCGGCAAGGAAGTGTTCGATGATCCGCTCATTTTCTTCGGCCAGCAGGCTGCAGGTGGCGTATACCAGCCGGCCGCCCGGCTTGACCAGCCGCGCAGCGCCTGCAAGGATCGACTGCTGCTTGGCGCTCAGTTCATCGACTGCAGTCGGTTGCAAGCGCCATTTTATGTCCGGATTGCGGCGCAGCGTTCCCAACCCGCTGCATGGCGCATCGACCAGTACCCGATCGATCTTGCCGGCCAGACGCTTGACCTTGGCATCATTCTCATGAGCGATCACAACCGGATGCACGTTCGACAGGCCGCTGCGTGCCAGTCGCGGCTTGAGCTTGGCAAGGCGCTTTTCGGATACGTCGAAAGCGTACAGGCGACCGGTGTTGCGCATCGCAGCGCCAATAGCCAGCGTCTTGCCGCCGGCACCAGCACAGAAGTCCACCACCATCTCGCCACGCCGCGCACCCAGCAATTGCGCGAGCAGCTGGCTGCCCTCGTCCTGCACCTCGATCCCGCCTTGCTGGAACAGCGGCAAGTTCTGCAATGCAGGCTTTCTGGCGAGGCGCAGTCCGAGCGGTGCGTAAGGCGTGCGTTCGAAGGAAATGCCCGCGTGGGCAAGTGCCGCTTCCGTCTCCTCGCGCGAGGATTTCAGTCCATTCACGCGCAGGTCAAGCGGCGCCGGACGGTTCAGCGCGTCGATCAGGCCCAATGCGTCGGGCTCGCCATACTGGGCCAGCAGGCGCTCGAGCATCCAGTCGGGAAAACTTGCGCGCACTGACAGCAGCAGACTGGTGCGATCAATTGCTGCGACTCGGGTCAGCCAACCGGTCTCGTCGTCACCGAGGCCTGCAATCGCATCGACGGAGACCGTCTCAGCCAGCGCCAGCAATGCGAGCCGCCGCATTTGCGGGCCCGAGCCCGATTCGGCGAAATGGGTCAACAAAGTCCGGTTTCGCAGGAAAGCATAGGCTGCCTCGGCAATCACGCCGCGTTCGCGACTGCCCAGCTTCGGGCGCTCGCGGAAGAATCGGGACAGGGTGCCGTCAGCAGGACCGGTGAAGCGCAGCAGCTCGCGCAGCGCCTCTTCGATACTGGCGACGATAGACGGGGGCAATCGCATGGAATTCCTGAATTAAAGAGACAGCAGGCCGGACGTCGGCCCGCGAGATATCAATCGACGGATGAAACGCGGCGCACGCGATCGCCGTCGAGCCGGAGCCGGCCTTCGATGAAATCGCGCACCGCGCGCGGGTAAATCAGATGTTCCTGGGCGAGGACACGCGCCGCAAGCAATTCCTCGGTGTCGTCCTCATGGACCGGAACGACGGCCTGCGCAACGATAGGGCCGTGATCAAGCTGTGGCGTCACGAAATGCACGGTCGCGCCGTGAAATTTGACACCGGCGTCCAGCGCCTGCTGATGGGTGGCCAGCCCGGGGAAACTCGGCAGAAGAGACGGATGGATATTCATCAGCCTGCCATGGTAGCGGTGCACAAAGTCCGGCGTGAGGATGCGCATGAAGCCGGCCAGCACCACCAGATCAGGTTCGAAACGGTCGATCGCCGATGCCAGCGCGGCATCGAAGCTGTCCCGGTCCGGATAATCGCGGTGCGCGATGGCTACCGCTGCAATACCGGCAGCTTCCGCGGTTTTCAGCCCGCTTGCGTCGGCCTTGTTGCTGATGACCGCTGCAATTGTTGCCGGCCATTGCTCTGCTGCAGCGGCACGGAGGATGGCTTCCATATTGCTGCCGCGCCCCGAAATCAGGATCACGATACGTTTCATGGCGCGCATTTTAACAGCGGCTCCCACCCGTATCGTCAAACCGGCGATCCGGCAGCATGCCAGAAGTGCTTATTGAAACGAGAAAAAGACCCTGAACGGCACTTTCTTGTCGGCCCAGAAATCCGCTGCATCCCGGAAGACATCGAGCAGGTTTTCCCGCGCCTCCCGGTCAAACTTCTGGGTGTTTGGCAGCTGTTCCAAAACAATCAGGAAGCCCGGCTGCTGTCCTGCCTTCAGGAGGACATGGGTCAGACATTCGCGCAGGGCATCAAAATTCTTGCTGTGCGGCCTGGGCACATGGAAGGATTCGGCAATCGCGGCCAGCACCTGCTGGCGCGTCTCGGCCTGCGAGCAATTCGCATACAGGAAATGGTGGGAAAGGCGAATTGCCTCCCACTGCAGTTCACTGACCCGGAAAGCCCGGATCGACTGCACCACATTTCGAGGAACCGAACGCAACAACCCGCCGCCCGCTACAGGTTCCAGAATCTCTTCGTCGCGCTGTTGAGGCGCGCTGAGCATGTAGATATTCACAATCGTGTTGAGACAACGGAAAACGCACGCATACCCGCCAAGTTTATTTTTATTGCAATTTTTGCGTGCGCGACAGGACCATGAGTTTCCGCAAAAAATCTTTGCGTCTGGATCACATGATTACCGGCAATTGGAGATGATACCCGCGCTTTGGTTCCGGCAAAACCCCTATCACTGATTGTGGGCGACGAATTTGAAAAAATTCGAGAAATGTGTTTTTTCTTCCTCTAAAAATCAGCTTCTGCAGCGATTCCAAAGTTCGTTTGTGCGAAGGCAAACAAAAACATACTTAACTGGCAATCTTGCTCAGCCGGCCATACTGGTGACCGCGGGCTCAGACCCTGCGCGCCATGCCGAATCGCTGCCACGAAAGAAACGAAGCACTTCATCCCGCCGGTTCAGAGTATCGATTTGCCCAAGTTCGATTAGCGAACGCGTATAAGAAGCTTCGAACAGCAGGTAAGAGGCCAAGGCCGCACCTCGGCGCTCAGTGGCTCCGATAGCCGATAGCAATGTCCGGATTGGCAGCGGCAAACTGCCAATGTGCCGACTGGCAATCGAATCCAGCGGCTGGGAGGGGGTGATTGCCAGCAGTTCCACAGGACGAAGGGAAGTCCGGGACAACTGCTCGGGGGTCAGCAATGCCAAGGTTTGATTGATGCGCGACATGCGCTCGATATCGACCGACAGGCCATCAAGGAAAATGCTGGACATGGCGTGGCCGGCAATTTGTGCAAGGCTGGGGTAGCCGGCGAATTCATCGAATCGCCGCGGCGCACCGCCCGGGCTGCCGCCACCGATGACGAGCACTTTGCTTGCGCCGAGATGGATGGCCGGCGAGATCGGCGCCACTTCGCGCATCGCTCCGTCGCCAAAGTATTCACAGCGATCTGCGCAATACAGAGGCACCGCAGGAAAAATCATCGGGATGGCAGACGATGCAAGCAAATGATCGACGCCGATTTGCTGCGGCACCGACATGCGTTGCGCCCGGCTCCATGCCGGTACCGGATCGCGCGACTGGTAGAAAGTGACGTGCCTGCCGGCGGTGTAGGACGAGGCAGAGACTGCCAGCGCCGCCAGATGGCCGGCATCAAGCGCCGCATCCAGCCGTCGCAGGTCCAGCATCTTGTGCAGCAGACCGACCAACGGGGCATTGTCGAGCAGTGAAGTCGGCGGCTGTGCATGCCACTGGCGCAGCAGCCAGCCGAACGAGAGCAGCGACAGCCAGCGCGCGCCGGAACGGATCACCCCGATCGAGTCGGCACGGTAAATCTGCTCAACCTGCAGCTCCCGCCACACACTGAGCAGCAGGGTCACACTTTCTTCGAAGTTGTCGGCCCGGCAGGCGAACGCGGTCGCATTGATGGCACCGGCCGATGTGCCGCACACAATATCAAAGGGATTTTTGCGGGCAGGCCAGCCGGTCTCGCTGAGCAGGGAAAAAATGGCCTGAAGCACACCCACCTGATAGGCAGCGCGAGCGCCGCCACCAGTCAGGAACAGCGCAATCCTCGGCGGCATGGACATAGCCGAAGGTTACCAGCAGGAAAAGGATTTGCGTGAACCCGTCGCTACTATTGCGGGTTTGCTACAGGAATGCCGCTGCCCACCGGGGAGCAGCGGCCATGACGCGGGGATTATTTTGGCTGCATGCGAATTGCACCGTCGAGGCGGATGGTTTCGCCGTTCAGCATGCAGTTCTCGATGATGGTCTTGGCCAGATGCGCATACTCGGCAGGCTTGCCCAGCCGCGGCGGGAACGGCACCATCTTGCCCAGCGCATCCTGCACTTCCTGCGGCATGCCAAGCAGCATCGGCGTCTCAAAAATACCCGGGGCGATGGTCATCACGCGGACCCCGCTGCGCGACAGATCGCGCGCCATCGGCAGCGTCAGGCCAACCACGCCTGCCTTGGATGAGCCATAGGCCGCCTGGCCAATCTGCCCGTCATAGGCGGCCACGGATGCCGTATTGATGATCACGCCGCGCTCGCCATTCGCATTGGGCTCCTGACGGCCCATCGCCTCCGCCGCCAGCCGCGACATGTTGAAGGTGCCAACGAGGTTGATGTTGATCACGCGCTGGAACACCTCCAGCGGATGTGCACCGTCCTTGCCCACTGTCTTGACTGCCGGCGCGACGCCAGCGCAATTGATCAGGCCGACCAGCTTGCCCATCGACTCCGCAGCCGCCACTACTGCCTTGCCGTCAGCTTCGGAGGTGACGTCGCATTTCAGGAACTTGCCGCCCAGCTCGGCAGCCAGCGCTTCACCGGCCTCAACCTGCACGTCGGCCAGCACGACCTTGCCGCCACCCTCGACGATCATGCGGGCCGTGGCCGCGCCGAGACCCGATGCGCCGCCGGTGATGATGAAGACGTTATTCCTGATTTCCATGTTTTCTCCAGTCAGTTCGAAGTTGGTGAAAGTCGCCCGTATGATAACTGCGCAAATGACAAAGGCAGCCGAAGCTGCCTTTGCATCCGCGAAATGCAGGCTTAACCGAACAGGCCGTTTGCGGTCAGCAGCGGAACGATCAGCAGCGCGACCAGGTTGATGATCTTGATCAGCGGGTTGACCGCGGGGCCGGCAGTGTCCTTGTAGGGATCGCCGACGGTATCGCCCGTCACGGCTGCCTTGTGCGCATCACTGCCCTTGCCGCCGTGGTAGCCGTCCTCGATATATTTTTTCGCGTTGTCCCACGCGCCGCCGCCGGTACACATCGAGATCGCAACGAACAGCCCGGTGACGATGGTGCCCATCAGGAGGCCGCCGAGTGCGACCGGCCCCAGCACCACCCCGACCACGATGGGTATCACGACGGGCAGCAGCGACGGGATCATCATTTCGCGGATGGCTGCAGCCGTCAGCATGTCCACCGCACGGCCGTACTCCGGCTTGGCTGTTCCCTGCATGATGCCGGGGATGTCGCGGAACTGGCGGCGAACCTCCTCGACCACCGCCCCGGCCGCCCGCCCCACCGCCTCCATTGCCATCGCACCGAACAGGTAGGGAATCAGCCCGCCGATGAACAGGCCGATGATCACCATCGGGTCGGACAGGTCGAACCGGATATCAATGCCGCGGGCAGCAAGTGCGTGGGTGTAATCGGCAAACAGCACCAGTGCCGCCAGGCCCGCTGATCCGATGGCATAGCCCTTGGTCACTGCCTTGGTGGTGTTGCCGACGGCATCCAGCGGATCGGTGATGTCCCTCACGCTGGCAGGCAGGTCGGACATCTCGGCAATACCGCCGGCATTGTCCGTGATGGGACCATAGGCATCGAGCGCGACGATGATGCCTGCCATCGACAGCATGGCCGTTGCAGCAACCGCGATGCCGTACAGGCCCGCCAGTGCATAGGAAACAAGAATGCCGGCGCAGACGAACAACACGGGCCAGGCGGTGGATTTCATTGAAATGCCGATGCCCGCAATGATGTTGGTCGCATGCCCGGTGGTCGATGCCTGCGCAATATGCTTGACCGGATGGAAGTCGGTACCAGTGTAATACTCGGTAATCCAGACCATGGCGGCCGTGAGTACCAGGCCAACCACGCAGGCACCGAACAGCGCCGTGCCGGATACCACGCGATCGCCGGTCATGGTTACCGGTTCCGGGAACAGCCACGCCGTCACGAACCAGAAAGCGATCAGTGACAGCACGCCGGACACGATCAGCCCTCGGTACAAGGCGGGCATCACGTTCTTCATGTCCGGTCGGGCCTTCACGAACATCACGCCAATGATGGAGGCAATGATCGACACGCCGCCCAGCACCAGCGGATACATGACCGCTGCCCCTTGCGCAGACACCACCATCAGCGAACCGAGTGCCATGGTTGCAATCAGCGTCACCGCATAGGTTTCGAACAGGTCGGCTGCCATGCCGGCGCAGTCGCCGACGTTGTCACCGACGTTGTCTGCAATCACCGCCGGATTGCGCGGATCGTCCTCGGGAATGCCGGCCTCCACCTTGCCGACCAGATCGGCACCCACGTCCGCGCCCTTGGTGAAAATGCCTCCGCCCAAGCGCGCGAAAATCGAGATAAGCGAGGAACCGAAGGCGAGCCCAAGCAAGGGCTTCAGGGTTGCCGAGTCGGGCTGGTCGAGGCCGCCAATAAACCAGAAAAACAGCGAGACGCCTAGCAGCCCCAGTCCCACCACCAGCATGCCGGTGATCGCGCCGCCGCGGAACGCGACATCGAGCGCCGGCCCGATGCCCAGCGTCGCCGCCTGGGCCGTACGCACATTGGCCCGCACCGACACGTTCATGCCAATGAAGCCGCAGGCGCCGGACAGCACCGCACCGATCACGAAGCCGAGCGCCGTCCGCAAGTCGAGGAAGATGCCGATCAGGATCGCCAGCACCACGCCGACCACCGCGATGGTTCGGTACTGGCGAGCCAGATAGGCAGCTGCACCTGTCTGGATCGCTGCGGCGATTTCCTGCATTCGGGCGTTGCCGCTGTCCCGGCCAAGGATCCAGCTGCGAGAAACGAGTCCGTAGAGTACGGCAATGACTCCGCACGCCACGGCAAACCACAAGCCTGTTGATGCCATAGGTCTCCTCCAAAAGTTCACGACAGTTTTAATGAAACGCGGCTGCCCCGCCTTGTCCCGGCCGGTACAACCGTCTACAACAAACTTTTCGCTTTGCCCGTTTTTTTATCGATCGTTGGTACGGGCTGTACTTAAGGTCTCGCAACAGGCTGCCGCAAGAAAAAAGCGGACCTGATGGTCCGCTTTTCTGTGCCTGCTTTATTCGGCAAGTGCCGCGAAAGCGCGGTCACGAATTTCCTCCACCGGGCCGACACCGGAAATCTTCCGGCATTTCGGCGCACCCGGTGCACCCGATGCTGCCCAGTCGCTGTAGTAACCGACCAGCACTTCGGTCTGCTCGTGATAGACCGTCAGGCGCTTCTTGACGGTTTCCTCGCGATCGTCGTCGCGCTGGATCAGTTCTTCCCCGGTCTGGTCGTCCTTGCCTTCCACCTTCGGCGGGTTGTAGG
>JAIXTG010000116.1 GCA_027484285.1 Oxalobacteraceae bacterium
CAAAAATCTTGCAGCGCAGCTCATCGTCAAGCTGGAGGCAAGGTACACCCGCCGGCTTGCCATTCGGCATCCCGGGTATCGGAGAGGAAATCGAGGGCGCGATGCAGCAGGCGGCGCAGCCCGGGCGGCATGCAGGGACGGTGGTGTGGGCGGGGAGGGTCATCGAGCCGCCACTCTAGCGCAAGGCGGGCGGCTCGGGCGATCAAACTTCGTTCAGGAATCGTCGTCGCTGTCGACTTTGCTGTCGCTGTCGCTGTCGCTGTCGCTGTCGCTGTTGGTGTTGGTGTTGGTGTTGCTGTTGCTGTTGCTGTTGCCACGCTCGTGGACGCGGGCCGGAGATGCAGGGCCTGTGCGAACAGGGCGCTCCTCTGAAGGTGCATCCTCGTCACGCGTGCTCAGGAACAGTTGCGGATGCTTGCCCGGCGTCAGGCTGCCGATGGCTTTTTCTACCTGCTGCCGTACGCCGCCACTGGACGATGTGTCAGCCGACGCATAGAACTCGGCTGCGTACTTGAGTACATAGCGGACCGGATCCCTTCGCACATTGTCAAAACCGCGCTGACCAAGCTCGACCAGCTTTTGTTTGATGTGCTGATAGCAGCCATAGTCGAGCTGGACCAGGCCGACACACCTGGCCAGTTCGTCGGCATATTTTGCGCGCGCAAGCCGGCCCTCGACGTCTCTGTCCCGTGCCGCTTTCCCTTCCGACGGCCGCGCCAGCGCGCGAGGCGAGAGCATGCGGTCCCAGGAGGAACCCACATCGCCATCGGGGCTGGAAGCGGGCAGCCCCGGCTTCACCTTCAGTGTCCGCTCCCCGGTCAACAATTTGGCGTAATTGGCGACCGCGGGCGGCTGGTTCAGCTGGCTGCGCATGACATCCAGCAGGAAATCATCGATCCGGGTCGCCACATGGGAATTCAGGTGCTGGATCATTTGCGTCGCCGATTGGCACAGGGCCAGATCGTGCCGGTTCTCCTCGACCAGCTTTTCCAGCCACACATAGCCGAGAGACCGCGTGGACAGGAAGACGATCAATGCACTCCTGCGCGCGCTGAACAAGTCCTTCATCTGGCCCGAGCCGTTTTTCTCGAACCACTGGATGATGTTCTTATCGATGGACAGCAGCAGGCGCTTCAGGTGCGCAGGCAACTGCGAATTGCTGAACGATGGCGGTGTGCCGCAGATCATGTCGATCACCGGGCGGATCGCCTCATCGCGCTGTGCCAGCACCTCGGCCGACGGCCCGCCCTGGCTCCCGACCGAGTCGTCGGGTGCGACTTTCAGCCAGACTTTCCAGACGCTCCTTCTCAGGCTTTCCAGGTCCTCCGTGACCAGATGGCGCTGCATGAACGGTTTGGATACGGTTTCGATCAGGTTCAGCTTCAGGGGCTTTTCGCTCGACAAAGGCTGAAAGTCGTGAATGGTCAGGCCTTCCCTGAAGATGCGCCTGACCCGGTCGCCCTCCAGCCCCAGCTTCCCGCCCTTGCACTCGACTGCAACCAGCAGTTCGCCCACGCTCTCCGGGGAGAGCACCGCATGCTGGCCCAGCGCGGCGTTTGCCATCGACAGTATTTTTGGCCCCAAGTCGGCCGCGAATACGCGGCTATCCGGCAGATTCGCCGGTAATGGGCGAACCCTGGCTTCGGGTACGTCAGGGGCGCTGCAATTATTCAGCCCGGCGTCCGCGTTGCCGACGGGACCGGTGCCCGAGGCGCTGGAGGGCGCTCCACCGGAAAGCGGAATGCTGCCAGTCTGAACGCCCGGAGCGGCACTTGATGGCTGGCTGCGCGGTGAAAGAGGCACCGTGCGCCGGACGCGAAGCACGAACGCCCCGCTGCCCGGGTCAGGGGAGCCGCCATAAGTTTGCGGGTCCGGTCGCGCCGGCATGGTGCGCGGCAGGTGCTCGCGCAAGTCCGGCTGCGGCTGGCGCGGCGCGCTGCCGCCCTTTGAGCCTTGCGTAGAATTTTTCGGATCGGGAGGGGTGGTCGGGCCAACGCCGCTGCGCAAGGCGCTGCTGTCAGTCATCTTGTCCATGGTGTTTTGTTTAGAGGGTTGATCGTGGCTGCTAGCTGGCCGCCGGCATTGCGGAGAAATGGCGGCGCATGGGTGTCTCGGCGGGCAGGCTGGCTGTCAGTACCGCTGTAACGACTGACGGTTCCTGCTCTGATTCGGCGCATACTGACCGGGTCGTCAGACAATCGCTTGACGCCCTCTCCCGGCGCACCCTATATTACTGACCCACTGGTTAGTAAACCTCCCCCTGCCCGATGCCCGCTACCGACGCCAAAACCAAGCCGCGCTGGGAACGCCGTAAAGATGCACGCCCGCAAGAGCTGCTGGCGGCTGCCCTCGATTTGTTCGTCGAGCGCGGTTATGCGTCCACGCGCCTGGATGAAGTCGCGGCGCGTGCTGGTGTATCGAAAGGCACGCTGTATCTCTATTTCGAGAACAAGGAAGAGCTGTTCAAGGCTGTGGTGCGCGAGAACATGGTGCCGCCGCTGGCGGATGCGGAAGAACTGATTGCCCGCTTCGATGGCCACAGCAGCGACCTGCTGCGGCAATGCATCCACGACTGGTGGAAAAAGATCGGCGCCACCCGGCTGTCTGGCATTTCCAAGCTAATGATGGCGGAATCGGGCAACTTCCCCGATGTCGCGCGCTTTTACCATGAAGAAGTGGTGTCGCGCGGCGAAGCGCTGATACGCCACATCATCGAGCGCGGCATGGCACTCGACGAATTTCGAGCGGTCGATGCTGCCACCGCCACCCGGGTGGTGGTCGCGCCGGTGCTGATGCTGATGATGTGGCAGCACTCGATGCACTCCTGCCACCTTGATCCCGTCGAACCGACTGCCTTCCTCGATTGTCTCGTCGACCTGCTGACTCGCGGCTTCGAGCCGCCCGCCAGCCGCACCTCCTGATCCCATGAAGCCACGCGTCCGCCAGATCACTATTGCCGTCCTCGCCGTTGCCGCCCTAGCCGTCGGCGCGCGCGCATGGCTCGCTCCCCGGCCGGCTGCGCCGGCAGCTTCGACAACCGCTGCTCCGGCGGCGCCCGTAGCGGCGACGCTGGCATTCCTGCCGACCGAAATCGTGATCGCCGAGCCTGCCGAGCTGCGCCAGCAGCTGATGCTCTCGGGCTCGCTGCGCGCGTTGGAAATGGCGAACGTGAAGGCGCGGGTCGGCGGCGAGGTGCGCGAAGTGCTGGTGCGCGAAGGTGAAGCCGTGCGGGCCGGCCAGCTGCTGGTGCGAATGGACGCCACTGAATATGAAGCACGCGTGGCGCAGGCACGCGGCAACCTGAACAGCGCCCGCGCCCAGCTGGAAATCGCTGCCAAGACTCGCGACAACAACCTGGCGCTGGTGGAAAAAGGCTTCATTTCCCGTAACGCCCTCGACACCTCGGCCAGCCAGTACGCCGGGGCGAAGGCGACTGTCGACGCTGCGCAGGGCGCGCTCGACCTGGTGCTGAAGTCGCTGGGCGATACCGTGATCCGCGCACCGATCGCGGGGCTGGTGTCGGCGCGGCAGGTACAGCCGGGCGAGCGGGTCGCCCCGGACAGCAAGCTGCTCGAGATCGTGAATCTGCAGAAGATGGAACTGGAGGCGACCGTGCCGGCTGCCGACATTGCCCGGGTATCGATCGGCCAGCCGGTCGAGCTGCAGGTGGAGGGCGTGCCGGAGCGCTTCACCGGCAAGGTCGCCCGCATCAACCCGGCCACGCAAACAGGCACCCGTTCAGTGCCGGTCTACATCCAGGTCGCCAACCCGCAGCAGCAGCTGCGCGCCGGCATGTTCGCCGAAGCCCGGCTGACGCTTGCCAGCCGGCCCGGCGTGCTGGCGCTGCCGCAGAGTGCGCTGCGCAAGGAGGGTGATGCTGCCTATGTGTTCGTAGTTGCCGACGGCAAGATCGCACGCCGCCCGGTCACGCTCGGCATGACCGGTACCAGCGGCGATGAAGTACGGACCGAAATTACCGAGGGACTGGAGTTCGGTGCCCAGGTGGTGCGCACCGACATGGGCCGGCTCCTGCCGGGCGCACCGGCGCGTATTGCGCAACCCGCCGCACAGTAAACCGGACAGGACAGACCATGTGGTTCACGCGCATCAGCATCGGCAACCCGGTCCTCGCCACCATGATGATGCTGGCCTTCGTGGTGCTGGGCCTGTTTTCTTACCAGCGGCTGCGGGTGGACCAGTTCCCGGACGTCAGTTTCCCGGTGGTCGTCGTGCAGACCGAGTATCCGGGTGCGGCGCCGGAAACGGTTGAGTCGGACATCACGCGCAAGGTTGAGGAAGCAGTCAACACCATCAACGGCATCAATGCACTGACCTCCCGCTCCTACGAAGGCATCTCGGTGGTGATCATCGAGTTCGCGCTGACTGTCGATCCGGTGCAGGCGGCGCAGGATGTGCGCGAGAAGGTCGCACTGGTGAAAGCGGTCTTCCGCAAGGAAGTGAAAGAACCGCGCGTCACCCGCTACGATCCGGCCGACCGGCCGGTCTTCTCGCTGGCCGTCACCAGCGACCCGGCGCGGGGGAATTACGGCATCCGTGAATTGACCGCGATTGCCGACGAACTGATCAAGAAGCGGCTGGAGAATGTGCGCGGGGTCGGCTCGGTGACACTGGTGGGCGGCGTGCGGCGCGAGATCCGTATCCTGGTCAAGCCGGCCGAGATGGAAGCACTCGGCATCGGCATCGACCAGCTGATGGCTGCGGTGCGCAACGAAAACCAGGAACTGCCCGCCGGATCGGTGCGCGCGGCCGCGAATGAGCAGGTAGTGCAGGTGCGCGGCCGGATCGAGCGGCCGGAAGATTTCGCGCGCATCGTGGTCGCCCGCCGCGGCGGCCAGCCGGTGCTGCTCGGGCAACTGGCCGATGTCGTCGACGGCCAGCAGGAACAGGAGAATCTCGCGCTGTTCAACGGCCGGCGCACGCTCGCGCTTGACGTACTGAAAGCGCAAGGCCAGAACACCATCGAGGTGGTGGATGGCCTGCAGCAGGCGGTGGCCGCACTGCAGCCGACGCTGGAGGCGCTGCACCCGGGCGTGAAACTGGAAGTCATCAAGGACGGCTCGCGCCAGATCCGGGTCGGCGTCGACAATGTGCGCCGCACCCTGATCGAAGGTGCGCTGCTGACGGTGCTGATCGTTTTCCTTTTCCTGAACTCCTGGCGCTCGACCGTCATCACCGGCCTCACGCTGCCGGTATCGCTGATCGGCACCTTCCTGTTCATGGACATGTTCGGCTTCACGATCAACATGATCACGCTGATGGCCCTGTCGCTGTGCGTCGGCCTGCTGATCGATGATGCAATCGTGGTACGCGAAAACATCGTGCGGCATGCCGGCATGAAAGTGAACGGGCGCTTCAAGGATCCGCGCAGTGCCGCGCTCGAAGGCACGGCTGAGATCGGCCTGGCGGTGCTGGCCACCACTTTCTCGATCGTGGCCGTGTTCCTGCCGGTGGGCTTCATGGGCGGCATCATCGGCCGCTTCTTCCACCAGTTCGGCATCACCGTCGCCGCCGCGGTGCTGATCTCGATGTTCGTATCGTTCACGCTCGACCCGATGCTGTCCTCGGTCTGGCACGACCCGGAGGCGCAGGGCCAGCACGCGCGGCGCGGCTGGTATGCACAGACCGTCGGCCGCGTGCTGCGGCAATTCGAGCGCCTGGTGGAATGGCTGTCGGTGCAGTACCAGGCCGCGCTGAAATGGTCGCTGCGGCACCGGATAGCCACCCTCTTGCTGGCAGTGGCAACCTTCGTGGGCGGGCTGCTGATACCGGCGGCCGGGCTGATCGGCACCGAATTCGTGCCGCAGGCCGACTATTCCGAAACAGGCGTCGTGTTCTACACCCCGGTCGGCTCGTCGCTTGAATTCACCGAAAGCAAGGCGCGGCAGGTCGAGGCCGCGCTGCGTACGCTGCCGGAAGTCGTCGACCTGTACACCGCCATCAACACCGGCAGTGCGCAGGGAAAAAATTATGCGACCGTCTATGCGCGCCTGGTGCCGCGCAGCGAGCGTCAGCGCAGCACGCGCGAGCTGAACCAGCCGCTGCGCGAGCGGCTGGCGGGCATCCCGGGCATTACCGTGACCCATGTCGGCGCACTGGACGGCGTCGGCGGCGACACCAAGCAGATCCGCCTGTCCATCCTCGGGCCCGACCTGAAGCAGCTGGGCAAACTGTCGGAAGAAGCCATCGCGCGCATCCGCGCGATACCGGGCGTGGTCGACCTGGAATCTAGCCTGAAACCGAACAAGCCGACCATCGCGGTCGAGCCCTATCGCGATGTCGCCGCCGATCTCGGCATCGGTGTCGCGCAGATCGGCAATACCCTGCGCCCGCTGCTGGCCGGCGAGGCCGCGAGCACCTGGCGCGCACCGAATGACGAAACCTATGACGTCACCGTGCGCCTCGCGCCGTCGGACCGCAATCATGCGAACGACCTGTCGCGCCTGATGCTGGCCAGCACGCAGATGAATGCGGATGGCGCGCCGCGCATGGTGCCGCTGCGGCAGGTGGCGCGCATTGCACCGGCCAACGGCGCCAACCAGATCAACCGGCGCGACCTGAACCGGGAAGTGGAACTGTCCGCCAATGTGGTCGGCCGCTCGGCCGGCCAGGTCAGCGCCGAGGTCCGGAAAACGCTGGAAGCGATGAATTTCCAGCCGGGCTACCGCTATCAGGTCGGCGGCGCGACCAAGAGCATGCAGGAATCTTTCGGCTATGCGCTGAAGGCCCTGCTGCTGGCGGTCATTTTCATCTACATGATCCTGGCGTCGCAGTTCGCCAGCTTCCTGCAGCCGGTTGCCATCATGTCCGCGCTGCCGCTGACACTGATCGGCGTCTTCCTGTCGCTGATGCTGTTCCGCTCGACGCTGAACCTGTTCTCCATCATCGGCTTCGTCATGCTGATGGGGCTGGTGACCAAGAATGCGATCCTGCTGGTGGACTTTGCCAACCAGGCGCGCCGCCAGGGAATGGAGCGCGGCGCCGCGCTGCTGGAAGCGGCGCAGGTGCGGCTGCGCCCTATCCTGATGACGACACTGGCGATGGTGTTCGGCATGCTGCCGCTGGCGCTCGGCCTGGCCGAGGGTTCGGAGCAGCGGGCGCCGATGGGACAGGCAGTCATCGGCGGCATCGTCACCTCCTCGATCCTGACGCTGGTGGTGGTGCCGGTGATTTACCTGTGGATGGATGACCTTGCTGTCTGGGGCCGGAAAAAATTCGGCCTGCGCCCGCCCGATACCGCCCCTGCCGGCAGCGTCGGCATCGCCCGTGCGGCCGCAAAGCACGATGAACCCGTTTGATAAAATCGCAATCTCTCTCTCGTCTGATCCATTCAAAAAAATGAACCTCGAACAAGCCCGCCAGAACATGATCGAGCAGCAGATACGTACCTGGGACGTGCTGGACAGGGATGTGCTGCAGTCGCTGGTCGCCGTCCGCCGCGAAGCCTTCGTGCCGACCGCCTGCCAGAGCCTTGCGTTTGTCGATACCGAAATTCCGCTGCCCTGCGGCCAGAACATGCTGTCGCCGAAAACGGAAGCGCGACTGCTGCAGGAAGCTGGGCTCGGCCATGACGAACTGGTGCTGGAAATCGGCAGCGGCTCCGGCTACATGGCCGCCCTGCTCGCCCGGCATGCACGCCATGTGGTCACCGTCGAGATCGAGCCTGAACTGAAGGCGCTGGCCGAGCAGAACCTGAAGGCCTATGGCGTCGGCAATGTCACGATCGAACTCGGCGACGGCGCGCGCGGCTGGGCCGGCAAGGGCAACCATGCCGCTCCGTATGATGTGATTTTGCTGTCCGGCTCGGTACCGGTGCTGCCCGAGGAACTGCTGGCCCAGGTGCGCGTCGGCGGACGCATCCTCGCCGTCGTCGGCGAGGCGCCGGTCATGTCGGCCTGCGTGGTGAACCGGGTCGCGGAGGATGCGTGGGAGACCCGCAAGCTGTTCGAGACCAGTATTGCCCAGCTGCGCAATGCCCCCCGCCCGTCGGGCTTCCGTTTCTGATGGCGTCCGGGAGACTGTCGTGAACCACCTGAGCCCCGCCGAACTGGCTGCCTGGCTGGCCGATGCCGGCCGCACGCCGCCCTTGCTGCTCGATGTGCGCGAACCCTGGGAGTACCAGACCTGCCACATTCGCGATGCCGTCCTGATGCCGATGGGCAGCGTGCCGGCGCGCCAGCAGGAACTGGAACCGGAGCGTCCGGTCGTCTGCATCTGCCACCATGGCGCGCGCAGCATGCAGGTCGCGGCCTTCCTCGAGCGCGCAGGCTTCGAGCAGGTGCACAACCTGACCGGCGGCGTGCATGGCTGGGCACTCCAGGTCGACCCTGGCATGCCGACCTACTGACCCCGATATCCAATGAAAAAAAACCCTCGCAAGCTTTCCCTCGCCCTGCTGGTCGCCGGCACGCTGCTGACGCTGGAGGCCAGCGCGCTCGATCTGCTGCAGGCCTACCGCGACGCCTTGCAAAACGACAGCCAGCTGGCCAGCGCGCGCGCCGCGCGCGAAGCCAGCGTTGAAAAGCAGGTGCAGGGCCGCGCCGGCCTGCTGCCATCGGCCGCCCTGAGCGGCGAAATCAAGGAAAACGAGCTGGCCTTCAGCGGCTTCCCGAGCCGCCGCTTCAGCTCGAACCAGTATCAGGTGCAGCTCAAGCAGCCTTTGTACAACCTGTCGAACCTTGCGCAATACGAAGCCGGCAAGCTGCAGTCGGCGGCGGGCAACGTGCAGTTCGAGCAGGCAAAGAACGAACTGGCGCTGCGGGTCGCGCAGGCCTATTTCGATCTGCTGGCGGCCCAGGACAGCGTCGACTTCCTGCGCGCGCAAAAGGCAGCGATCAGCGAGCAGCTGGAGTCGGCGAAGCGGAATTTCGAGGTCGGCACCGCAACCATCACCGACACCCATGAGGCACAGGCCCGTTTCGACCTGACCGAGGCGCAGGAAATCGCCGCACAGAATGATCTCGAGGTCCGGCGATACGCGCTTGCGCAGATCATCGGCAAGCTGCCGCCTGCCCTGAGCGGCCTGAGGCAGCAGGTGCGGATCGCACCGCCGGAGCCGGCTGCGCCCGAGCAGTGGGTGAAGCAGGCAGAAGCCGACAACCTCGCCGTGGTCGGCCAGACGCTGGCCGTGCAGATCGCCGGTCGCAGCGTCACCGTGAGCCGCGCAGGGCACTACCCGACGGTCGATGCCGTCGCGTCCTATTCGTCATCCGAGTCGTTCAACCCGGTATTCGGCGGGCAGTTCACGCAGAAAGCCACGGCCATCGGCGTGCAGGTCGCGCTGCCGCTGTTCTCCGGCTATTCGACCACCAGCCGCGTGCGCGAGGCGCTGTCGCTCGAGGACAAGGCACGCGCCGACCTCGATACCGCCCGCCGCAATGCGGCACTGTCAGCGCGCAGCGCCTTTCTCGGCCTGCAGAGCGGCCTGTCGCAGGTGCGTGCGCTGGAGGCGGCCGAGGCGTCGAGCAAGCTGGCGCTGGAAGCCAACCAGCTCGGCTACGACGTCGGCGTGCGCATCAATATCGATGTGCTGAATGCGCAGCAGCAGCTGTACTCGACCCGTCGCGACCTGGCGAAAGCTCGTTATGACGCCCTGCTCGCCGGACTGAAGCTGAGGGCGGCGGTCGGCTCGCTGAGCGAGGCTGAACTGGCAGAACTGAATGCCCTGCTCGAGGCCCGCTGAGCCCGGCCCGAGGCTGACGCTAGCCTGACAATCAGCGCCGCTCATGAAAAGCGGCGCTTCGGCAAATAAAAAAGCGGCTGCCGGTGCTTTCGGCCGACAGCCGCTTTATCGTTCGACGTTTTCTGCCGCAAAGGCCACCGGCCTGCGGATCTGGTTTATTTGATGGATGCGACTCACATGATCACACAACACATTGCGCGCAAGCTTCTGGTTTCCGGCATCGCACTGGCGCTCGCCGGATGCGGGGACAAGAAGGAAGATCCGGCCAAAGCGGCCGGTGCCGGCGGCCCGCCCCCGTCGATGGTCTCCGTGATCACGGTTGAAACCGAACAGGTTTCAAATATCAGCGAACTCCCGGGCCGGATTGAAGCGGTGCGCACCGCCGAGGTTCGCTCGCGCGTCGGCGGCATCGTGCAGAAGCGCATCTTCGGCGAAGGCGGCGAAGTCCGCGCGGGCCAGCCGCTGTTCCAGGTCGATCCTGCGCCTTACCAGGCCGCCCACGACAGCGCCAAGGCGAGCGTCGGCCAGGCTGAAGCCGGTGTCGCGCGCGCCGAAGCCAACCTGGCGCAGGCCACCACGCGCGTCAACCGCTACCAGGCGCTGGTCGAGACCAATGCGATCAGCAAGCAGGAATTCGACGACCTGCAGTCCGCGCAGCGGCTGGCGTCGGCCGATGTGGCTGCGGCACGCGCCGCGGTCGGAACCGCGCGCGCGGCGCTGGAAACGGCCAGGCTCAACCTGTCGTATGCGACGGTCACTGCGCCGATCTCGGGCCGCATCAGCCGGGCGCTGGTTACCGAGGGCGCACTGGTAACCGCGAACGACCAGAACGCGCTGGCAGTCATCCAGCAGCTCGACCCCGTCTATGTGACGCTGACCCAGTCGTCGGTTGAAATGGCGCGCCTGCGCGAGATCATGGGCCAGTCCGGCCGCAACGGCGTGAAGGCAAAGCTGACACTGGTGACCGAGGATGGCCGCGCCTATCCGCACCCGGGCCAGCTGCTGTTCTCCGAAGCCACGGTCGACCCGCAGTCCAGCTCGGTCATCCTGCGCGCGCAGTTCCCGAATCCGCAGCGCACGCTGCTGCCGGGCATGTACGTGCGCGTGCGCGTCGAGCAGGGCGTGCGTCCCGGCACCATCACCGTGCCGCAGCAGGCCGTGATGCGCACGCTGGACGGCTCGCTGGTGATGACGGTCGATGCCGAAGGCAAAGTGATGCCGCGCCCGGTACAGACCGAAGGTGCCTATGGCACGAAATGGATCGTCAAGTCCGGCCTGAAGAGCGGGGACGTGGTGATCGTCGAAGGCCTGCAGAAGGCCAAGCCGGGCGCGACCGTCAAGGCCCTGCCCTGGGAGCCGGCGCCGGCAGCCCCTGCTGCCCCTGCAGCAGCCTCCGCCCCGGCCGCGCAAGCGAAGCAATAAGGAAACCTCGCCATGGCAAAGTTTTTCATCGATCGCCCGGTATTTGCCTGGGTGATCGCCCTGTTCATCCTGCTGGCGGGCATCCTCGCGATACCTAACCTGCCGGTGTCCCAGTACCCGACGATCGCGCCGCCGACGGTGATCGTCAACGCCACCTACCCGGGCGCCTCCGCGCAAACGGTCGACGAGAGCGTGACCAGCATCATCGAGCAGGAGATGAACGGTGCCGAGAACATGCTCTATATCGAGTCGCAAAGCCAGTCGGACGGCGGCTCGCAGGTATCGCTCACCTTCAAGACCGGCACCAACCCTGAACTGGCCGCGGTCGACGTCCAGAACCGCCTGAAGCGGATCGAGGCCCGCCTGCCGCAGCCGGTAGTGCAACAAGGCGTCAACATCACGCGCGCACGCAGCAACCTGCTGATGTTCGTGAACCTGCGCGCCACCGATGCCAGCATCACGCCGGTCGCGCTCGGCGACTACATCGCCCGCAACGTGATCAATGAAATCAAGCGCATCCCGGGCGTCGGCGTCGCGCAGCTGTTCGGCACCGAGCGCGCAATGCGGATCTGGGTCGACCCCGACAAGCTGGTCGGCTATAAGCTGACGCCGGCCGACGTGGTGGGTGCGATCCGCCAGCAGAACGCGCAATTCTCCGCCGGCGTGCTGGGCGACCTGCCGGCCCCCGGCTCGCAGCGGATCGCCACGTCGATCATTGTCACCGGCCAGCTGGCGACGCCCGAGGAGTTCGGCAATATCGTGCTGCGCGCCCTGCCCGGCGGCGCCACCGTCCGCGTGCGTGACGTCGCGCAAGTCGAAGTCGCCGGCCAGTCCTACGGCTTCCAGGCGCGCCTGAACGGCAAGCCGATCGCGGCCGTCGGCATCCAGCTGACGCCGACCGCGAATGCGCTCGAAACCGCGAAGCTGGTGCGCGCAAAGATGGCGGACCTCGAGAAGTATTTCCCGCCCGGCATCGAATACGTGATTCCTTACGACACCTCGCTGTTCGTGAAGATCTCAATCGAGGAAGTCGTCAAGACGCTGCTGGAAGCCGTGGCGCTGGTGTTCCTGGTGATGCTGCTGTTCCTGCAGAACCTGCGCTACACCATCATCCCGGCGATCGTGGTGCCAGTGTCGCTGATGGGCACTTTCGCGATGATGAGCATGTTCGGCTACTCGATCAATGTGCTGACCATGTTCGGCATGGTGCTGGCGATCGGCATTTTGGTGGACGACGCGATCGTGGTGGTCGAGAACGTCGAGCGCATCATGCGCGAGGAAGGTTTGCAGCCGCGCGAGGCCACCGTCAAGGCGATGGGCCAGATTACCGGCGCGATCGTCGGCATTACGCTGGTGCTGATCGCGGTGTTCGTGCCGATGGCCTTCTTCACCGGCTCAGTCGGCGCGATCTACCGCCAGTTCTCGATGGCGATGGTGGCTTCGATCGCATTCTCGGCGCTGATGGCGCTGACCCTGACTCCGGCATTGTGTGCAACGCTGCTCAAGCCGGTAGCGGCCGGGCATGACGAGCGCAAGGGCCTGCTGGGCGCATTCAACCGGCTGTTCAACCGCACGACCGATGGCTACACCAGCGCCATCTCGCGCATGGTGCGCAAGCTGGGCCGCTACATGGTCATCTACGGCGTGATCGTGGCTGCCGTGGTCTGGATGGGTACGCGCATGCCGACCTCCTTCCTGCCGGCCGAGGACCAGGGCTATGTGCTGGCCAACGTGCAATTGCCGCCGGGCGCATCGACCGCCCGCACGCTGTCCGTGATGCAGCAGGCCGAACAGTATTTCCTGAAGCAGCCGGGCGTGCAGGCGATCGTCTCGGTACTCGGCTTCTCGTTCTCGGGCAACGGCCAGAACGGCGGCCTGCTGTTCGTGCCGCTGAAAGACTGGAAAGAGCGCACCACGCCGGAAACCAGTTCCGAAGGCATTGCGCAGAAGGCGATGTCGCTGATGGTGACGATCCGCGATGCGATCGTGTTTACCGTCAACCCGCCGCCGATCCGCGAACTCGGTAACGCCACCGGCTTCTCGCTGCGCCTGCAGGATCGTGGCGGCCTCGGGCATGAAGCACTGCTGGCGGCACGCAACCAGCTGCTCGGCCTGCTGGGCAAGAGCCCGGTGATCAAGAGCGCTCGCCCCGAGGGCATGGAAGATTCGCCGCAGCTGCGTCTCGACATCGACCGCGACAAGGCGAACGCGCTCGGCCTGGCGCTGGCCGACATCAATGCCACGCTGTCGGGTTCCTTCGGCACGGTGTATGTGAACGACTTCCCGAACATGGGCCGGCAGCAGCGCGTGATCGTGCAGGCCGCCGCCGAAAAGCGGCTGATGCCTGAAGACCTCGACCGGCTGTTCGTGCGCAATGCCCGCGGCGAGATGGTGCCCTTCTCTGCATTCGCTACCAGCAAATGGGTGAATGGTCCCGTGCAGCTGGTTCGCTTCAACGGCTACCCGGCCATGAAGATCCAGGGCGATGCCGCTCCCGGCAAGTCGTCCGGCGATGCGCTGGCCGAAGTCGAACGCCTGGTGGCCCAGCTTCCGCAGGGCATCGGTTTCGAGTGGGCCGGCCAGTCGCTGGAAGAAAAGTCGGCGGGCTCCACCGCCAGCCTGCTGTTCGCCCTGTCGCTGCTGGCGGTGTTCCTGGTGCTGGCCGCGCTGTATGAAAGCACCACCATACCGATCGCGGTGCTGCTGGTGGTACCGCTGGGCGTGCTGGGCGCGCTGGCGTTCACGATGCTGCGCGGGATGCCGAATGATGTCTACTTCAAGGTCGGCCTGATCGCGATCATCGGCCTGTCGGCCAAGAACGCGATCCTGATCGTCGAGTTTGCCAAAGACCTGCAGGCCAGCGGCATGAGCCTGCTGGATGCGACGCTGGCCGCGGTGAAACTGCGCTTCCGGCCGATCATCATGACCTCGCTCGCCTTCATCCTCGGCGTGCTGCCGCTGGTGATTGCCACCGGCGCCGGCTCGGCCAGCCAGCGCGCCATCGGCACCGGCGTGATGGGCGGCATGATCACCGCGACCGTGCTTGCCGTGTTCTTTGTCCCGGTGTTCTTCGTCCTGGTGCGCAGCATCTTCAAGGGCAGCGAGCGCCAGCGCAAGCTGTATGCGGCGCACATGGAAGAAAGCGAGGCACGCTGAATGAAAACCCGTACCCTGACCCTGAAACTGCCGCTGCTTGCAGCACTGCTGTCGCTCGCCGGCTGCCAGACCCTGACGTCGCACCAGCGGACTGCCGCGCCGGTACCGGCCCAATTTGCCGCGCCTGCTGCCGATGCCGCGCCGGCCGCAGTCGATATCGGATGGCGCGACTTCTTCCGCAACCCCGAACTGCAGCAGGCGATTGCCGCCGCGCTGGAGAACAACCGCGACCTCAGGACCGCTGCGCTGCGCATCGAGGAAGCACGTGCGCTGTACCAGGTGCAGCGCGCGGACCGGCTGCCGACGGTGAATGCCACCGGCGGCGCCACCTCGTCACGCCAGCTGTTCCGTGGCCAGCCTTTCCAGTCGACGGTCTACCAGGTCGGCCTGGGCATGACCGCATTCGAGCTGGATTTCTTCGGTCGGGTGAAGAGCCTGTCCGAGGCGGCACTCGCCCAGTTCTTCGCAACCGAAGAAGCGCGCCGCTCGGCGCAGATCGCGCTGGTGGGTGAAGTCGCGAAAGCCTGGCTGGCCGAGCGCGCGCTGGCCGAGCAGGTGCAGATTGCCGAACGCACGCTGAAGGCCCGCGAGTCCTCGTTCGGCCTCGTCAGGCAGCGCTTCGATGCCGGCATCGCGAATGCGCTCGAACTGCGCCAGAGCGAAGGCCTGGTGCAGTCGGCCCGGGTGGCGGCGCTGGCGCTGCAGCGCCAGCATGCACAGAGCAGGAACGGACTGACGCTGCTGACCGGCAGCAGCGTGCGCCTGCCGGCGCAGACATCGACCCTGTCGGCACAGCAGATCACCAGCGACATCCGTGCCGGCCTGCCGTCCGACCTGCTCGCGAACCGCCCGGATATCCGTGCTGCCGAGCAGCGCCTGCGCTCCAGCGAGGCCAGCATTGCCGCCGCACGCGCCGCCTTCTTCCCGCGCATCTCGCTGACCGCCGCAGTCGGGCTGGCAAGTCCGCAGCTGTCGGGCCTGTTCGGCGACGGTACCGGCATCTGGAGCTTCGCGCCGGCGGTCAGCCTGCCGATCTTCGACAGCGGCCGCAACCAGGCCGGACTCGACCTCGCGCAGGTGCGCAGCAACATCGCGGTGGCCGAGTATGAGAAAGCGATCCAGGTCGCGTTCCGCGAGGTGGCCGATGCGCTCGACGCACGCGCCACCCTCGCCGACGAGATCGCAGCACAGCAAAGCTCGCGCGATGCACAGGCGGCGCGGGTGGAACTCGCGCAGACCCGCTACCGGAACGGTGTCGCCAGCTATCTGGAAGTACTGGATGCGGAGCGCGAACTGTATGTAGCCGAGCAGCAGCTGCTGCAGACCCGGCTGCTGAAGCTGACCAATGCAGTCGACCTGTACCGGTCACTCGGCGGCGGGCTGGACGAAGCCAGCCGGCAGTAAGGCGGGTTGTCGGATACCCGTGCAGGGCCGGTCATCTGACCGGCCCTTTTTGTTGGGTCATTCCGCTCCCAGCGACTGGCGCAGCAGCGCCAGCGTTTTGCGCGTTGCACCGCCCTCGCTGGCGGCGAATTGACGTGCGGCTCCCGACATCTGCTGCAGCTGCCTGCCATCCACCAGCAGGTCGAGTGCGGCCGTGAACAGCTGCTCGGCATCCGCGACGCGCAGCGCGGCACCCTGCGCTACCGCGTCTTCGCTCGCCTGCGCAAAATTGAAGGTATGCGGGCCCAGCAGCACCGGCTTGCCGCAGGCACAGGCTTCGATCAGGTTCTGCCCGCCGAGCGGCATCAGGCTGCCGCCGATGAAGGCGAAATCGCAGGCAGTGTAATAGGCGACCATCTCGCCCATGGTGTCGCCGAGCAGTACCTGCACATCGGCAGGCAGCGCTTCGCTGCCGAGCTGCGACTTGCGCGCCACGCGCAGGCCCTGCTTTTCGAACAGCGAGCCGACCTCGCCGAAACGCTGCGGATGGCGCGGCACGACCAGCAGCAAAAAGTCGGGCGGCAGCGTGGCCTTCATGTAGGCGGCCAGCAGCAGCGCCTCCTCGCCCTCGCGCGTGCTGGCACACAGCAGGACCGGCCGGGGGCCGATCTGTCGCCGCAGCGCGAGGCCGGCAGCCTGCAGCGCCTCGGGAATCTCGACATCGAATTTCAGGTTGCCGGTAACGTGCACCCGGGCGGCGCCCATGGCAGACAGCCGCTGCGCATCGGCGGCAGTCTGTGCAGCGACCAGGGTGATGCGCTGCGCCGCTTCGCCGAGCAGGCCGGCGAAGCGCTGGCCGCGCCGCAGCGAGCGCTCGGACAGCCGGGCATTCACCAGCACCACGGGCACGCCCGCCGCATCGCAAGATGCCAGCAGCGAGGGCCAGACTTCGGTCTCCATCAGGATGCCGAGGCGCGGCCTGACATGGCGGATGAAGCGCGCTGTCATGGTCAGCGTGTCATATGGCAGCCAGGCCTGGCGCACGCGGGGCTCGCCGCCGAACAGCGCCTTGCCGGTAGCGCGCCCGGTGGCCGTCATATGGGTCAGCAGCAGGTGGTGATCGGGAAAACTGTCGAGCAGTACGCGCACCAGCGGCTCGGCGGCACGCGTCTCGCCCACCGACACCGCATGCAGCCAGATCAGCGGCTGCGGCGCGCTGCCCGCGGGCAGGCCGAGCCGTTCGGCGACTTGCGCCCGGTAGCCCGGCTCGCTGCGGCCACGCCACCACAGCCGCAACAGGGCGAGCGGCAGCAGCCCCCACCAGAGCAGCGAGTACAGTCGCAACGGAAAACCGGCCATCAGAACGGCAGCACCGCGTCCGGGCGGATGCGGGCAATGGCATCGCCGACCGCGCGCTGTATGCGCGCCAGGGCGGCGTCATCCTCGGCCTCGAAACGGAGCACCAGCACGGGCGTGGTGTTCGAAGCACGGCACAGGCCGAAGCCGTCCGGATATTC
>JAIXTG010000245.1 GCA_027484285.1 Oxalobacteraceae bacterium
CGCCACCACTGGCCGGACCACGCAAGCGGCCGGCGGAAGGTAATGCCGACGGCGAGCCGGCGTCGAAAGACGCCAGAAGCTGAGTAGTCACATGGCCATGCCGCATCATCGCGGCATGGGACACACCGACCTCAACTGCATTTAGCGCATGGAGACCAGGGATGAACCGAGGTTAGGTAAATAGCCCATCCCTTTTCTTATCCGCCCCGAACGTACGCATGCACGAGTAAGTGGTCAGCGACGACGGCAATTGATTCCTCCGTGTCGAGCACCGTCGGCGCCTGAATGACTGAAGCGTCGACGTTAGCCCACTGAACAGCCTGCTGTACACAAGCGTACTGCAGGCGTTGATGCAGCCGGCAAGCGGGCACGAAGGCCGCAAGGCGCTGACACTGAACAAACATGCCGCATAATCCCGCCATGGAAAACACTGTCCCTAGTGCTGCAACAGACAGCGCGCTGCCGCTGGCCGGCATCACCATCCTCGACCTCACCCGCCTGCTGCCCGGCCCCATGGCCACGCTGCATCTGGCCGACATGGGCGCCACCGTCATCAAGATCGAGGACAAAGGCGCCGGCGACTATGCGCGCACGATGAGCCATGTAAAGCACGAGGTGTCGCAGCTGTTCATCGCGGTCAATCGCGGCAAACAGTCGGTGCGGCTCGACCTGAAGAATGCAGATGACAAGGCTAGCCTCCTCGCGCTGGTCGAAACCGCCGACGTGGTTGTCGAGAGCTTCCGCCCCGGCGTGATGGAAAGGCTGGGCCTCGGCTGGGAAGTGCTCAAGGCACGCAATCCGAAGCTGGTGATGTGCGCGATCACGGGCTACGGACAGAGCGGTCCGCTGGCGCAGGCGGCCGGCCACGACATCAACTACGTCGGCTATGCCGGCATGCTGGCGCAAACCGCCGACGATACCGGCCGGCCGGTGCTGCCCAACCTGCAGGTCGGCGACCTGCTCGGCGGCACGCAGACAGCGGTGCAAGGCATCCTCGCCGCACTGCTTGCGGTAAAAATGGGCGGCCCGGGCCGCTTTGTCGATGTCGCCATGACAGATGCCGTATTCGCGCACAACCTGATGCCGCTGCTGGCGCTGAACCATGCCGGTCGCAGCGCGCCGCCGGCGGGCGATTTCCTCACCGGCGGCGTCCCCTGCTATGGCGTCTATCGCTGCAGCGACGGCCGCTACATGGCGGTCGGCGCGCTCGAACTGAAATTTTGGGAGACCTGCTGCGAGATATTGCAGCGCCCCGACCTGAAATCTCGCCACTGGTCGCTCGGACAACCCATTGGTGGTGAAGATGCGATGGCGGTCCGCGGGGAACTCGAGGCCATTTTCGCCACCCGCTGCCGGGACGAATGGGCGGCCCTGTTCGAGCCGGCCGACTGCTGTGTAACACCCGTGCTGACCACCGAGGAAGCCGTCGCGCACCCCCACTTCATTGAACGCGAGATGGTGGTGCATGCGACGCATGTGACTGAGGGCGACTATCTGCAAACCGGACCTGCACTGCGCTTTCTCTGGTGACCGGGAGCCGGCGGAACACCCGCCGGACGATCGCCACCGATGACACATCTTTGTCCCGCCGTCATCGAGAGGAATGCCATGCGACCTTTGCCCCGCCGTGCCCGTATCCAGCAGCAGCGGGTGACGCCAGCCCAGAGCAGCACCACCGCCAGCACGAGCGCCGGAACAGCGCAGGTGACCAGCGCGCCGCAGCGCCCACCTGTCGGGGCGCCTGTCGGTGCTCCGGTGTTGCGCCGCCATGAGCCGCCGGCCACGGCCGCGAAGCTGCAATCGTCCTGGGTGACGGCGGTACTGGACGCACAGAAGACGGGCGTACCCCCGCTGCAGCGTGCGCTGCTTGATGGCGATTTCGCAGTGGCCGAGGCCCTGCTCGACGCCGGCGCCTCCGTGAAAGCAGAGATCCGGCCGCCGCTGGTATCTGACCACGCCACTACATGCACCTTGTTTTCGCTGGCCCGTCCGGACGCCTTTGCGCTCCGCTTCGGCGAACACGAGACCCTGTACCGCAATGAATGCATTACCCGGCTCGCGATGCTGACCGAAGAGGCGTCGCCGCGGCGCCGGCTGGAACTGAACGGCACCAATGCACTGACACTGGCCGTGGCCTGCCGCGCACCAGATGCGCTGCTCGCCAAGCTGTGCGCGCTCGGAAGCCGTGAATATCCGGACATACTGAACCACCGGGACGCCTGCGGCCGGACGCCGCTGGCCACGGCGGCCGCTGCCGGCCACCTGAATCAGGTGGTCCTGCTGCTGGGGCTGGGCGCTGATCCAGACCGGACGACTGGCTTCGGCCGGAGGGCATTGCAACTGGCAGCCGAAGCCGGACACCGGGACATCTTCATCATCCTGCTGGACTCCGGCGCCCGCCTCGAGACCGGGGATGAATCCGAAAGCCCCCTCGAACTGTGCGTCCGACATCGCCGCGCGGACCTGCTGGAGGCTGGCCAGCACGTGTCCTCGGCCCATCGGGCAGCCATTTCCGCGCACCTGCTTGCGCATGCCAAGGCCTTGCTGGGCGCCGGCGATGCCGAATTCGCGACATTCATCCGCTGGGCTGCCCCGCTGCTGACCGACAGGCGACTGGCGCAGCTCGCCATTTCCGCCGTCCGCGTGCCGGGCGCCGTCGGCAAGCTGGTGATTTTGTGCGACAACTTGGCCGCGCCCTTTCCGGTCGAGCGGCTTTGGGCCCTGCGCATGCTGGCCGGGCGCAGCGGCGACCCGGAGATCATCGCTTACGTGTCCGCGCGTTATCCGGTCCGCACCGGCTGAGCTCCCCGGCGCCCCAGTGCCCCAACCTGATTTGCGCCACCGGCTATGCCCAAATAAGCTTTAAAAAGCCTATTTTCCATATGGCATTCCTCGAAAAAACCGCATCAATCCAAAGGAAACCCTGACAGTCGCACGGATAACATGCATGGCCATGCATGATAAACTTCGGCCCGCGCGGTGTGTCTGCATGGCAAGTCTGATTCGCCACAGGCTGATCGCCCCATGGTGACCGCTAGCCCGGGCCGCCGACCGTACCGACGGCGGCCCGGGCTAGCGCACCAGCTTACGACTGTTATTTCCCTGGAGTTTTGATGAACGCCCCCATGAATCGACG
>JAIXTG010000168.1 GCA_027484285.1 Oxalobacteraceae bacterium
ATCTGGTAGCCGAAGACGGAGCGGGTGCCGGTGCCGGTGCGGTCGGTCTTTTCGGTGCCATGCTCAAGCACATGGCGCATGAAATCGAGGTATTGGCGCATGGTTGGGGGTTTGCGGGTGAGGCCGCATTTTACCTTGCCGCCCCACGTCCGCCGCACTTGCCGGAAATGGAACGGTCGTTCGAGGAACATCGGGCGCAGTTGCGTCACAGGAGATAGACCACAACGTTTTTTCTACCTGCCCTGTCTGCCAAGGAGATTCCCCATGGTGATCAAGTTCAATCCCGCCTTTTCTCCCTCTGCCGTCCAGCTGCCGGCCGGCATGCAGAAGACGCCGTCCGCGCTGATGATGGCCCCAGTCGGCCTGACGCCGCTGGCAGCGCCTTCGTCAAACGCGCCGGCAGCGAAGCCCGCCGCACAGCCGAACCAGAACTTGGCGACCGAACGCCGGCAGGCCTTCTTCGCGGACCGGCAGCGGCTTTTGCTCGACCGTGTCGGACAGACGGCTGCATCGCGGGAAGACGGTCGGGGCAGCGTGCTCACCCCGGGGCAGCGCGAAGCCTGCGAACAGGTGCTGAAGCTGGTCGCCGCCCGCGTGCTGGCGCAGCAGGTCGCGTGACTGCGAGGCCGGCCATGGATGCCTTCCGCATCGCCTGCGCCGCCGACGAGGTTCGCGCGATGGTTGCGCTCGTCAACAGCAGCTTCAGCGACGCCCCCGACAAGGTGGCGCGACTGCAGGACAGCCTGGGTGCCGGCATGCAGAAGGCGCTGGTCGATGCCTGGCCGGACGACGAAGTCGAGCGCGTGTATGCAGAGGCATACCGGCTGTTCGGCGAGGAAAATTACCGGGAAGCGCTGCCGCTGGCCTTGCATCTGTCAGTCAACCGCCCGCTCGACCAGCGCTTCATGTTCATGACCGGCATGATCCTGCAAGTGCTCGGCGATCCGCTGCTCGCTGCCACCTTCTTTGCCACGCTGCTGACACTGGATCCGAACTTCACGCCGGCCGCTTTTCGCCTTGCCGAATGCTATTCAATGGTCGGGCAGCAGAAGGAAGCGCGCGAGATATTCGAAGTCGCGATCGACATGGGACGCGGCACGCTCGGTGATGCCGACGATTTCTATGCGCTGCAGCGGCTGATGGCCGAGAAGCTGGCCAGTATGAACTGAGCGCTCAGCCTGCAGCAAACTGCAGCGCTGCCAGGCTCGCATACAGCCCGCCGGTCTCGACCAGCTCGGCATGGGTGCCAACCTCGACGATGCGGCCATGCTCCATCACCACGATCCGGGATGCGCGCTGCACTGTCGCCAGGCGGTGCGCGATCACCAATGTGGTCCGGCCCTGCATCGCTGCCTCCAGTGCGCGCTGCACGAGGCGCTCCGATTCGGCGTCGAGCGCGCTGGTCGCTTCATCCAGCAGCAGCAGCGGCGGGTTCTTCAGCAGCGCGCGCGCAATCGCAATCCGCTGGCGCTGGCCGCCCGACAGCCGCACGCCGCGCTCGCCGAGGAAGGACCGGTAGCCCTCGGGCAGGCGTTCGATGAACTCGTGCGCCGCGGCGAGCCTGGCGGCGGCGATCACCTCGTCGTCACTCGCGTCCGGACGGCCGTAGCGAATGTTCTCCATCGCATCTGCTGAAAACACGACAGTATCCTGCGGCACGATGCCGACCGCAGCGCGCAGTTCGTCGAGCGCAAATTCGCGCAGGTCGACGCCATCGAGCCGGATGCAGCCCTGCCCGGGGTCGTAGAAACGCAGCAGCAATTGGAACAGCGTGGTCTTGCCGGCGCCGGAAGGCCCGACGATGGCGATCGTCTCGCCCGGACTGACGGTCAGCGACAGGTCATGCAGTGCCGGCACGTCCGGCCGTGACGGATAGCGGAAGTGGAGCCCGGTGATCTGCAGCGACGATCCGTTGGCCTTGCGCGCCGGCAGCGGCTGCGGACGAGCCGGCGACGCGATCGGCGATTGCCCGGCCAGCAGTTCCAGCAGGCGCTCGCTGGCGCCGGCCGCGCGCTGCGCATCGCCGAACACTTCCGACAGCGCGCCGATGGCGCCCGCCACAATTAGCGCATACAGGATGAATTGCGCCAGCTGGCCGGCGCTCATGCTGCCTTCCAGCACCGCATGCGCACCCAGCCACAACACGAATACGATCACGCCGAAGGCCAGCAGGATTGCCAGCACCGTCAGCAGGGCGCGCGCGCGGACGCGGTCGATCGCTGCGCCGAATGCGCGCTCGACCGCCTCGTCGAAACGCGCCGCCTCGCGCCGTTCATTGGCATAGGCCTGCACGACGGCGATCGCATTGAGCTTTTCGCCGGCCAGGCCCGACGCATCGGCGATCCGGTCTTGCGACGCGCGCGACAGTTTGCGCACGCGCCGGCCGAAAATCACGATCGGCAGGATCACGGCCAGCAGCAGTACGACGATGATGGCCGACAGCGAGGCGCTGGTGATGAACATCATCAGCAGGCCGCCGGCCAGCAGCAGCAGGTTGCGCAAGGCCATCGAGATGCTGGTGCCGACCACGGTCTGGATCAGCGTGGTGTCGGTGGTGAGCCGCGACAGCACCTCGCCCGTTTGCGTGACCTCGAAGAACTGCGGGCTTTGCCGCAGCACATGCGCATACACGGCAGCGCGGATATCGGTAGTAACCCGCTCGCCCAGCCACGACACCAGGTAGAAGCGTGCGGCAGTCGCAAGCGCCAGCACGGAAGCGATGCCGAACAGCGCAAGGAATACCAGGTTCACCTGCGACGCCTGCGCACTGCCGGCGTCGGTAAAGCCGAGGTCGATCAGGTTGCGAAAGCCATACGGAATCGCCAGCGTCGCCGACGCCGCAATCACCAGCGCGAGTCCGGCCAGCGCGATGCGCGCACGGTAGGGGGCGAGGAAGGGCAGCAGGCCCCCCAGCGTTTTCAGTCCCTCGCGCGACTTCGGTCGGTCGCTGCTGCCGCTTTGGCTGCTCATAGTTTCAATGCTTTCAGGTAGCCGGTCATTTCAAGATAGCCGCGCCCGACCCGCCGGCCGTCCTGTTCGAGGGTAATTGCACCTTCCCAGTAGACGGCGCCGGTCGATTCTCGCGAATCGAGTTCCTGGTCGTCCTGCAGTGGACGCAGGCGCCAGCGGCGGCCATCGACATCCAGTTCGACCTCGACCGGATAGCTGGCCCGGGTGCGCGGCGATTTCCATTGCCGCAGCGGCCGGAAGCGCACCGCCTCATTGCCGAACTGGCGCTGGCGGCCGCCGGGCTCGCGCAGCACCGCATGTTGCCACAGCGTGCTGCCGTCGGCGCCGCGAATGCGGAAGGCCATCAGCGCGCTGCCGTCGTCGAGGTTGGCGCCGATCCAGTCCCAGCCCACCGCACGCGGATCGAGCACCGTGCTCGACCATTCATGGTCGAGCCAGGCCTGGCCGCTGACGGCGAGCTGGCGCCCGTCGCGGCGGATGCTGCCGCTGACCTTCAGTTGCGGCTCGCTGTAGTAGTAACTGGCCTGGTCGGGCTTCGGGCCCTTGCGCGAATAGCCGCGCTCGCCCTGCAGCATCAGCGGCTGGGTCGGCGTCAGCGTCAATGCGAAGCTGAAGTCGCGCGCTGGCAATTCCACCCGGTAGCTGCCGTCGGCTGCGCGCCGGAAGGTCCAGCGGTCGAGTTTCACGTCGGTGGTTGCTGTCGATGCCTGCGCAAGGCCGAAGCCGGCGCGCGCCACTTTCTGGTCATGCTGCAGCTTGCCCAGTGCCGGGTCGGACAGTGCGGCATGCGCAATGATCAGCTGCTTCGGTGCAAAGCGGCTGGTGTTGCGCGCATCATGCCCGGTCGCCGAGCGGAAGAAGGTGATCTGGAAACCGAGCGGCTTGCCGTCCGGCGTCTGCAGCCAGCCGGTCGCATACCACCACTCGGTACGGAAATCCGGGTGGGCGCCGAAGTCGCGCGGGAAGCGCAGTTCGGTGCCGGGACGGACCTGCGCGAAGCCCGGTTCCCCGGCAGCGGCGGTGGCGATGCCGATTGCCAGCAAAATGCCCGCGATGCCCGACTGCACCAGCATCGCGATCGTGCGGCCGGCACCCGCCAGGGCGCCCGGCCAGGGCCGGCCGGCATCGGATATTCTGCAAAGAAGGGCGGGCAGCTTCACCAGTCCTCCCTGACTGCCCGGACCGCGCTGCCGGCCACAGCCATCCTGCCCGACATCAGGGCCGTCAGTGCGGCCGATGCCAGCAGCACGGCGGCGACTGTCGCCAGCAAGCCCCAAGGCATGTGCATCTGCATCGTCCAGTG
>JAIXTG010000224.1 GCA_027484285.1 Oxalobacteraceae bacterium
ATGAAAAGCAAAAAGGCCAGTCAACAGACTGGCCTAAGTGCTTGATTCTAATGGTCGGGGCGGCGGGATTCGAACTCGCGACCCCTTGCACCCCATGCAAGTGCGCTACCAGGCTGCGCTACGCCCCGACGAGCCGGCGATTATAGCAGCGTGTGGATGATTCCGATACATCAATGAAGATGTCCGGTATTTCGTTCCGCATCCTCGGGCATTTCAGCATGGACAAACTCTTCATCCGCGTTGCAGAACAGCGGCGCGCCGCAATCGTCGCAGTACTCGGGTGCCATTACCCGGTCGGTTTGCTGGATGCGGGTGATGCCAGTCTCCCGGAGTACGGCAACAATTTGCTGCAATGGTGTCAGGGGGGCATTGGCGACCGGCCGCGCGGGCGATTGCGTCGACATGAATTCATCCGCCACTTCTTCGTCGTACAGCGGCCAGACCACGCCGTAAACCACTTCTTCGCTGTCACCGACACTGTAGCTGATACGAAATTCATCGACCCTTACATCGCTTGTCTCTTCTCCGACGGCGGCCACGACGGTGGACAGTTGCACCGGATCGAGCGACAGGGTGTGGGTAAGGTAATGCACGGCAGCTCGCAGCGATATCGGACGAATTGCCTTATCCGCCTCGCGGCACGCGACGTAGTAGGCCCCCGGCAGCATCAGTTCGATCCCGCATCCCGGCAGCAACGCTTGCAGGCTGGGGCCGGCCTGGAGTTGCCATTGAGTGAGCGCCGCCTGGCTGGCGGTGTGCCGGTTCGGCCCGGCTTCTTCTTCCTGCCAGCGCAGCAGGGGCTGGCCTGCCTCTGCAGCCACGGCTAGCAGCAGGTAGCGGGTATCTGCGAGGAAGGGAGCCGTTTCAGGCAATGACGCCGGTACTTGCAGCGGCTTGCCTGCCAATGCTGCCTCCGCCATTTTTCGTGTCAGCTGGTAGGTGTCGCAATACGAGCGTGGCAACTGGTCGATTGAGAACAGGGCCGGAGCGATCGCTGTTTGCGTGCCGGCCGCGAGGATGTGACCATGCAACTGGGCCGTCAGTGCGTGCATCACCGGCTGTGCTATCGCGCCGCTCGCAATCGAAAAGCGCGTCCACGCCAGCAGTGGCACCGCCACGAGCAGCGCCTCGTACTGTTTGCCTTCATGCTCAAGCATGCAACTGCCGCTGAGCGCCTCTATCGAGTCGAGCAGCGCGTCATATGCATCGAGATCGGTGTGAAACAGGTGATCAAGCGCACTGTCGATAGCCTGCTGCTGACGGTTCGCGAGCTGTTTCGAAAGTGTGGCATCAAGCCTCGCCTCCCAGCTGCGCGACTCGATGCGGCTCGATGCGCGCACCATCGACTGGGCAAGCGCGGCGAGTCGCTGGCTGTCGGCGGAAAATTTTCTTGCAGGGTTCTTGGATGGGCGGCGCATGGCTTGAGGAAAGGCTTCGTTAAGCCGCGATTTTACTCAATGCGCGCCGTATCCATCGAACTCTGTACTTGCGCTGGCGTCAAGCTGTGGCGAACAGGCGAAAAAAAAGCCCGCCGAAGCGGGCTTGTCGGCGGGCGACGGCTTATTTTTGCTCGGCCGTGCCTGCTGCCGGCGCAGTGGCCGGTGCCTCGGGAGCCGCTGCGGGCGCCTCCGAGTGAGCTTCGCTGTTGTGACCGCCAGCTTCGCCCTGCATGTCGACCTTGTCGCCCATGTTGAAGATCAGCGTCAGCGACACTGCGGCGAAGATAATGAATGCAACGAGAATTTTCCACATGATGATGTCTCCGGATGAATGCCCTGTCAGGCTGATGGGCCGGCGGATTGGATCCGCCGGCCGGTATGTCGTCAGGCTGCGAGCAACTGGCGCAGCACGAACGGCAGGATGCCGCCGTGGCGGTAGTAGTCCACTTCGATCGGCGTGTCGATACGCAGCAGCAGCTTCACCTTCTGGGTGTCGCCGTTGGCACGCTTGATCACCAGCGTCACTTCCTGTTGCGGCTTGATGTCGTTCTCGAGGCCGATCAGGTCGTAGCTTTCATCGCCGGTGATGTTCAGCGACTGCACGCTGTCGTTGCCGAGGAACTGCAGCGGCAGCACGCCCATGCCGACCAGGTTCGAACGATGGATGCGCTCGAACGAGCGGGCCACCACGGCCTTCACGCCCAGCAGCTGGGTGCCCTTGGCTGCCCAGTCGCGCGAGGAGCCGGTACCGTACTCTTCGCCCGCGAAGATCATGGTCGGCACGTCGTCCTTGATGTACTTCATCGCGGCATCGTAGATCGACATTTCTTCGCCGGTCGGCTGGTGGATCGTGATCCCGCCTTCCACGCGCGATCCGTCCTGCTTGGCAGGGATCATCAGGTTCTTGATGCGCACGTTGGCGAAGGTGCCGCGCATCATGATCTCGTGGTTGCCGCGGCGCGAGCCATAGGAATTGAAGTCCGCTTTCAGCACGCCATTTTCGATCAGCCACTTGCCGGCCGGGCTGCTTTCCTTGATCGAGCCTGCGGGGGAAATGTGATCGGTCGTGATCGAGTCGCCAAACACGCCCAGCGCGCGCGCAGCGGAGATTCCGGTAGCGGCCGCCTTCGGCTCCATGCCGAAATCGGCAAAGAACGGCGGCTCGGCGATGTAGGTCGACTTCGGCCAGTTGTAGACCTGTCCCTCGGCCACGCCCTTGATCTGCTCCCACAGCTTGCCCGGTGCGCCCTTGACGTCCGCGTAGTTGTTCTTGAAGGTCTTTGCGTTCATCGCGTGCTTCATCAGCTTGGCGATTTCCTCCGAGGTCGGCCAGATGTCGCCAATGAACACGTCGCGACCTTTCTTGTCCTTGCCCAGCGGCTGGGTCATCAGGTCCACGGTCACGTTACCGGCGATCGCGTAGGCGACCACCAGCGGCGGCGACGCGAGGAAGTTCGCGCGGATGTTCGGATGGATGCGCGCCTCGAAGTTGCGGTTGCCCGACAGCACGGCAGCCGCGACCACGTCATTCTTCACGATGGCCTCGTTCATCGCGGGCGTCAGGTCGCCGGCATTGCCGATGCAGGTGGTGCAGCCATAGGCAGTGATGCCGAAGCCCAGTTCTTCGAGGTAGGGCAGCAGGCCGGCTGCCTCAAGGTACTTGGTGACCACGCGCGATCCCGGTGCCAGTGAGGTCTTGATGTGCTTCGGCACCGAAAGACCCAGCTTGACCGCCTTCTTGGCCAGCAGGCCGGCAGCCAGCAGCACGCTCGGGTTCGAGGTGTTGGTGCAGGAAGTGATTGCGGCGATCAGCACGTCGCCGTTGTGCAGTTTCACGCCGTCGGTCGTGGCGTACTCTGCCTCGAGGTCCTCGGGCTTTTTGTTGAAGCCGTTCTCGGCGACCGGCTTGGCGAACAGGTCGCGGAAGGTGTCTTTCACGTGGCCGATCTCGATGCGATCCTGCGGACGCTTCGGGCCGGCCAGCGACGGTGCCACTTTCGACAGGTCGAGCGTCAGCTCTTTCGTATAGTCGATCTGGCCCTTCTTGGGGATGCCGAACAGCTTCTGTGCCTTGAAGTAGGCTTCGAATGCATCGATCTCGGCCTTGGTACGGCCAGTGCCGTGGAAGTAATCGATGGTCGCAGCGTCGACCGGGAAGAAGCCCATGGTCGCGCCATATTCCGGCGCCATGTTTGCAATGGTCGCGCGGTCGGTCAGGGACAGCGAGGCCGTGCCTTCGCCGAAGAATTCGACGAATTTGCCGACCACTTTTTCCTTGCGCAGCATTTCGGTGATGGTTAGCACCAGGTCGGTCGCGGTCACGCCTTCGCGCAGTGTGCCGGTCAGGTTCACGCCGACCACGTCAGGCGTCAGGAAGTAGACGGGCTGGCCAAGCATGCCGGCTTCCGCCTCAATGCCGCCCACGCCCCAGCCGACCACGCCGATGCCGTTGATCATGGTGGTGTGCGAGTCGGTACCGACCAGGGTGTCCGGGTAGAACACGCCATCCTTGTTGTGCACGCCGCGTGCGAGGTATTCCAGGTTCACCTGGTGCACGATGCCGAAGCCCGGCGGCACGACGCCGAAGGTGTCGAACGCCTGCATGCCCCATTTCATGAACTGGTAGCGCTCATTGTTGCGCTGGAATTCCAGTTTCATGTTCAGGTCGAGCGCATTCTTGTCGCGGAAGTGGTCGATCTGTACCGAGTGGTCCACGACCAGGTCGACCGGCACCAGCGGCTCGATGTTCTTCGGGTTCTTGCCCATTTTGGACGCGATGCCGCGCATGGCTGCCAGGTCGGCCAGCAGGGGAACGCCGGTGAAGTCCTGCAGCACGACGCGAGCGACGACGAACGGGATCTCGTCGGTGCGGGCAGCTTTCGGCTTCCAGTTGGCGAGCTGGCGCACGTGGGCTTCGGTAACTTTGTTGCCGTCGCAGTTGCGCAGCACCGATTCGAGCACGATGCGGATCGATACCGGCAGGCGGTCGATGTTGACGCCGAGCGCCTTCTGCAGTGCGGGCAGCGAGTGGAACTTGCCTTTCTTCGTCGCGGAAATCTTGAATTCCTTGAGCGTTTTAAGCGTGTTTTGCGACATGTGCTCTCCTTGTTTTTGAGTAAGCTGAAATTTTTATTGCCTTTGTTCGGGTGTCGCGCCGCTGCGCACCCCGCTTTAGCGCAAATGCCGCTCAACCAGGGCAGCTTTGCATTCGTTCACCACCGGCGCCCCCAGCCGGCTATCCAGCAACATGGCTTTGGCCGGGATGCTGATCCAGATCAGCCCGCTGATCGGGTCTTCAAAGCGATGGGCTCCGGTCGACGTGCCCACGCGCTTCATCCGGTAAGGCTTGCCGCGCCATGTCAGCTCGATGACGCTGTCCGAGTGCACATTGCCGCCCACTGATATGCGCTGGTTTTTCTCGCACAGCAGGTCTGTCCGCCGGGCGTGCGCGTGGCCAGACGACAGAAGAATCGCGCAAAGCACTGGGGTGATAAGGTGTCGCATGCTGCCTCCTCGTTTTCCGGTGCCATGGTTTACGCCAGGGCGGCTGCCGGTTCGGGCAGCAGTCGGTCCTCTTGCCTTGCCCGCTGCAGCACTGTCCAGAAGTAGCGGTAGCTGGCACGGTCGTGCAGCTTGCCTGCGTGCTGAATGGGTCCCCAATCCTTTGCCTGTGCGGCGCTCAGGATTGCGATTGCCTCGTCGATCTCGCGCTCGTCCGGAGAAAATGCGGCGACGATCGGACGGATCTGGTCCGGATGAATGCTCCACATGCGGCCATATCCCAGTTCGCTGGCGGCCTGTTTTGCATCGCTGGCGACCACAGTCAGGTCGCGGATCTCGGTGCAGACATTATGCGACGCGACTTTTCCATGCGCATGACAAGCCGCAGCAATGTTAAGTTTGGCGCGCATGACCAGCGGGTGGGCAAACTGGCCCGGGCTTTTCATTGCCGAGGACGGAATTCCGCCATAGTGTGCCGAGACGAAATCCATGATGCCGAATGACAGGCATTCGACCTCGGGCAGCGCGGCGATTTGCCACGCATCGTGCAGTGCCTGATGGGTTTCGATCAAAACGTGGACGGGCAGGGCGGCTCGTCCTGCTGCCTCAGCATGCCGATGGATGACGGCGATTGCTGCCGTCAGCTGGTCCACGCTTTCGACCTTGGGTATCACGAGGTAGGCCAGACGTTGGGCGGCCAGTGCGCAGATGATGCTGACGTCCGCCTCGAAATGCGGATGGGCCGGATCGTGCACGCGGACGCCGATGCGACCGAATCGGTTATCGTCGCTGGCGACCAGTTCGCCGACCAGCGCCGCATGCGCGCGCTCGTTGCCGGCGGCTGCGCCATCCTCGCAATCAAAGGTGATGTCGAATACCGGCCCCAGCTGCTGCTGCAGGGCCATCGACTTGCGCATCAGCTTGTCCGACCCTGCATAGTGGTCGCACACCGGCAGCGATACCGGTCGGTGCATTCCCTGGAACAGGACTTCGGAAGGATGCATGGACTGAGAAGGAGAAGGCGGGTAAGTTCCGCAGCGGAGGGTGGCGCCCGTCGCTGCGGAGGCGCTGTCTTAGGGCAGCAGGTGCTTGACGCCGTCGCGCTCGTCGGTCAGCTCTTTCAGCGTGACGTTGATGCGCTCCTGGGAGAACGCGTCGATCTCGAGGCCCTGGACGATCTTGTATTCGCCGTTCTCGGTCGTGACCGGGAAGCCGAACACGATGCCCTCCGGGATGCCGTAGGAACCATCCGACGGGATGCCCATCGTGGTCCACTTGCCGCTGGTTCCCAGCACCCAGTCGCGCACGTGGTCGATTGCTGCATTCGCCGCGGATGCAGCCGACGACAGGCCGCGTGCTTCAATGATGGCCGCGCCACGCTTGCCAACCGTCGGCAGGAACACGTCCTTGTTCCAGGCGTCGTCATTGATCATCTGCTTGACCGACTGACCATCGATGGTCGCGAAGCGGTAGTCAGCGTACATGGTCGGCGAGTGATTGCCCCAGACGCACAACTTCTCGATCGATGCGACCGGCTTGCCGGTCTTGGCCGCAACCTGCGACAGTGCGCGGTTGTGGTCGAGGCGCAGCATCGCGGTGAAATTCTTGGCCGGCAGGTTCGGGGCCGATTTCATTGCGATATAGGCGTTGGTGTTGGCCGGGTTGCCGACCACCAGCACCTTCACGTTGCGCGATGCGACTGCATCCAGTGCCTTGCCCTGGACCGTGAAAATCTGCGCGTTGGCTGCCAGCAGGTCGGCACGTTCCATGCCGGGGCCGCGGGGGCGGGCGCCCACGAGCAGCGCAACGTCGGCATCCTTGAACGCGGTCATCGGGTCGGAGTGTGCGGTCATGCCCGCCAGCAGCGGGAATGCGCAGTCGTCGATTTCCATCATCACGCCCTTGAGCGCCTTCTGTGCCTTTTCGTCAGGAATCTCGAGCAGCTGCAGGATGACCGGCTGGTCCTTGCCCAGCATGTCGCCGTTTGCGATGCGGAACAGCAGGGAATAGCCGATCTGGCCAGCGGCGCCGGTGACGGCAACGCGCATGGGGGCTTTAGCCATGATGAATCTCCAGTGTGGTCGTGTAAAAAGACTGCGCTGCGGACATTGAAGGTCCGAAAACTTGCCCGCGAGTTTAGGCGTGCCCCCGTAGTCTGTCAATCCACATCTTATATCTTATATAAGACATATTACTTAACAATTTTCTGGACGTTAAACTTCGTCTGTGGTGAAATTGCCTGCCATGAACCAGACAGTCACCCCGCCGCCTGCAACACCGCAGGCCGCCAGCAGCGGCCCGGGGGCGTCTTCGCCTACGTTCAGCCCGTTGTACCAGCAAATCAAGGCGCTGATGATGCAGAGCCTGCAGTCGGGCGAGTGGAAGCCGGGTGAGCTGATACCGAGCGAAGTCGAGCTGGCGCTGCGCTACAAGGTCAGCCAGGGCACGGTACGCAAAGCCATCGATGAGCTATCGGCCGACAACCTGGTGGTTCGCCGGCAGGGCAAGGGCACGTTCGTCGCGACGCATCATGAGGCGCGCGCGCAGTTCCGCTTCCTGAAGCTCATGCCCGATTCCGGCGATGCCCATCAACCCGAGAACCGCATCGTTGAAGTCAAGCGCCTGCGGGGTCCGGCCGAGGTCGCCCGCGTACTCGACATCAAGGCCGGCGACTCGGTGGTCTGCATCAAGCGGGTTCAGTTTTTCGATGGTGTGCCGACCATCGTGGAAGAAATCTGGTTGCCCGGTGCGATTTTCAAGGGGCTGACTGCCGAGCGGCTGGCGGAATACAAGGGGCCGATGTACGGCCTCTTCGAAACCGAGTTCGCCACCCCGATGGTGCGGGCTACCGAGAAGCTCAAGGCCGTGCTGGTCGATTCGTCCGCCGCCGCGCACCTCAATATCAAGCCGGGTACGCCAGTACTCAGCGTCGAGCGTGTCGCCTATACCTACGGCGATCGTCCGGTTGAACTCCGGCGCGCGATCTACGTGACCGCGAGCCACCACTACCACAACGAGTTGAGCTAGCCATGCAAGAGCGGAGTTAGGAATATGGCAAGCACGTCGACTGTGGGTATACGACGCTTTGCTTGCCCGCGTGGATAAAATCCGGACAATTGTCGAATCGAATACAGAAACAACCGTTGGAGAGTGATGCAAATGCCTGAAGCAACCAAGCCAAGACGATTTACCAACATCCATGTCTTGCAGATCATTCGTTACCGTCTTCCCGCTGCCGGGATCATCTCCATTCTCCATCGCGTCAGCGGTGCGCTGATGTTCCTGCTGCTGCCTTTTATCCTTTACCTGTTCGACAAGTCGATCACCTCTGAAATCTCGTTTGCCTTCCTGCAGGGCTATGCCAGCCATCCGCTGGTGAAGCTCGTGATTCTTGGCGTGGCCTGGGCCTACCTGCACCACTTCTGCGCCGGCGTCCGCCACCTCGTCATGGACATGCACATCGGCCTGTCGAAGGAAGGTGCTGCCAAGTCGGCCGGGATCGTTTTTGCTGTCAGCCTGCCGCTGACGGCGCTCGTTGCATTGAAACTGTTCGGAGCATTTTGAGATGGCCAATAACAATATCGGACCCAAGCGCCTGGTCGTCGGGGCGCACTACGGCCTGAAAGACTGGCTCGCGCAACGCGTGACCGCGGTCGTGATGGTTGTCTTCACCCTCGTCACGCTGCTGCTGTTCTTCGGCGCGGCGGATTTCAGCTATGAGGGCTGGGCTGGCCTGTACGCGCAGCAGTGGTTCAAGATCCTGGCGTTCGTGACCTTCCTCGCGCTGTACTACCACGTGTGGGTAGGCATGCGCGACATCTGGATGGATTACGTGAAGCCGGTCGGCATCCGTCTCGCACTGCAAGTGTTCACCATCCTGTGGCTGGTCGGCTGTGCCGGCTGGACCGTCCAGATTCTTTGGAGAGTGTAATCGTGGCATCCATCAAATCCTCCATTCCCAGCCGCCGCTTCGACGCCGTTGTCATAGGCGCGGGCGGCTCGGGCATGCGCGCTTCGCTGCAACTGGCCGAGGCCGGCCTGAACGTCGCCGTTCTGTCCAAGGTCTTCCCGACCCGTTCGCATACGGTCGCTGCACAGGGTGGCGTAGGCGCATCGCTTGGCAACATGTCCGAAGACAACTGGTACTGGCACATGTTCGACACCGTCAAGGGCTCGGACTATCTCGGTGACCAGGACGCGATCGAATTCATGTGCCGCGAGGCGCCGAAGGTCGTGTACGAGCTCGAGCATTTCGGCATGCCGTTCGACCGCAACCCCGACGGTACGATCTACCAGCGCCCGTTTGGCGGGCACACCGCGAACTTCGGCGAGAAGCCGGTCCAGCGTGCATGCGCGGCAGCTGACCGCACCGGCCATGCGATGCTTCACACGCTTTACCAGCGCAATGTGCGCGCGAAGACGCATTTCTTCGTCGAGTGGATGGCAATCGACCTGGTGCGCGACGCCGAGGGCGACGTGGTTGGCGTGGTTGCGCTTGAAATGGAAACCGGCGACGTGATGATCCTCGAAGCCAAGACCACGGTGTTTGCAACCGGCGGCGCCGGCCGCATCTGGGCCGCGTCAACCAATGCATTCATCAACACCGGTGACGGCATGGGCATGGCAGCACGTGCCGGACTGCCGCTCGAGGACATGGAGTTCTGGCAGTTCCACCCGACCGGCGTCTCCGGCGCCGGTGTGCTGATCACCGAGGGCGTGCGCGGCGAGGGCGGCATCCTGATCAACAGCGAGGGCGAGCGTTTCATGGAGCGCTATGCGCCGACCCTGAAGGATCTGGCGCCGCGCGACTTCGTATCGCGCTCGATGGACCAGGAGATCAAGGAAGGCCGCGGCTGCGGTCCGAACAAGGATCACGTGCTGCTCGACCTGCGCCACATCGGCGCGGACACGATCCGCAAGCGCCTGCCGTCGATTCTCGAGATCGGCCACAAGTTTGCGAACGTCGACGCGACCAAAGAGCCGATCCCGGTCGTGCCGACCATCCACTACCAGATGGGTGGCATTCCGACGAACATCCACGGCCAGGTCGTCGCGCCGAAGAATGGCTCGCAGGAAGTGGTGAAGGGCCTGTACGCGATCGGCGAATGCGCATGCGTATCGGTGCACGGCGCAAACCGCCTCGGCACCAACTCGCTGCTCGACCTGCTGGTGTTCGGCCGCGCGGCCGGCAACCACATCGTCGCGTCGAACCTGAAAGCACAGATCCACAAGTCGCTGCCCGCCGACGGTGCCGACCTGGCGCTGTCGCGCCTGGCCCGCCTCGAGGCGTCGACCGGCTCCGAGCGCGTGCAGGACGTCGCCAACGACATCCGCAAGACCATGCAGCAGCATTGCGGTGTGTTCCGCACGCAGGCGCTGCTGGACTCCGGCGTCAAGGCCATCATGGAACTCGACGAGCGCCGCAAGCACGTGTCGTTCAAGGACAAGTCGAAGGTGTTCAACACCGCGCGCGTCGAAGCGCTCGAGCTCGACAACCTGATCGAGACTGCCAAGGCGACCATTGTGTCGGCCGCTGCGCGCAACGAATCGCGCGGTGCGCATGCGCACAGCGATTTCCCGAACCGGGATGACGAAAACTGGATGCGCCACACGCTGTGGTTCTCGGACAGCAACCGCCTGGACTACAAGCCAGTCGTCACCAAGCCGCTGACCGTCGAAACCTTCAAGCCGAAGGCACGTACTTTCTAACCTGCAGGACACGGATACCATGCCACGTACAGTCAAATTCCAGATCTATCGCTACGATCCGGACAAGGATGCGAAGCCCTACATGCAGGACCTGACGGTCGAACTGCAGGACACCGACAAGATGCTGCTCGATGCGCTGCAGCGCATCAAGGCCGACGTCGATGATTCGCTGGCGCTGCGCCGCTCGTGCCGCGAAGGCGTCTGCGGCTCGGACGCAATGAACATCAACGGCAAGAACGGCCTGGCCTGCACGACCAACCTCAACGAGCTGGCCGAGCCGATCGTGCTGCGTCCGCTGCCGGGTCTTCCGGTCATCCGCGACCTGATCGTGGACATGACCAACTTCTTCAAGCAGTACCACTCGATCAAGCCGTTCCTGATCAACGAGACGATTGCGCCGGAGAAGGAGCGCCTGCAGTCGCCCGAGGAGCGCGAGGAACTGGACGGCTTGTACGAGTGCATCCTGTGCGCCTGCTGCTCGACTTCCTGCCCGTCATTCTGGTGGAACCCGGACAAGTTCGTCGGCCCGGCCGGCCTGCTGCAGGCCTATCGTTTCATCGCCGACAGCCGCGACCAGGCGACCGGCGAGCGCCTCGACAACCTCGAGGATCCGTACCGCCTGTTCCGCTGCCACTCGATCATGAATTGCGTCGACGTCTGCCCGAAGGGATTGAATCCCAACAAGGCCATCGGCAAGATCAAGGAACTGCTGGTTCGCCGCGCAGTTTAAGGATGATGGACAACGAACGGCATCAGGACGATCCGACCCGGCGCGCGCGCCTTCGCTGGCGCAGCCGCCGCGGCTTGCTGGAAAACGACCTGATCCTGACCCGCTTCCTCGATGCGCACGAGACAGAACTGACGGACGACGAAGTCGACGCGCTGACCCGGCTGCTGGAGCTGTCGGACAATGACCTGATGGCCCTGATTCTGGGTCGCACCGAGCCTGAGGCCGGGCTCGACCGGCCGCATGTGCATGCATTGCTGGCAAGGCTTCGGCAGGCATAGCGGGAAGCGCGCGCCACCGTGGCTGATGATGGACCGATACACCACTGGATATTTTTTTAATCGAAGGCAGAGCCATGACCCAATCCGACGCAAAAGCCACGCTATCTTTCTCCGACGGCTCGCCCTCGGTGGAATTCCCGATCTACAAGGGATCGATCGGTCCTGATGTGATCGACATCCGCAAGCTGTACGGCAGCAGCGGAAAGTTCACCTATGATCCGGGCTTCATGTCGACCGCCGCCTGCAATTCGTCGATCACCTACATCGACGGCGACAAGGGTGAACTGCTGTACCGGGGCTATCCGATTGAGCAACTGGCCGTCAACTGCGACTTCCTGGAAACCTGCTACCTGCTGCTGAACGGCGAACTGCCGAACGCGTCGCAGAAGCAGAAATTCACCGACACCGTGACCCGTCACACGATGGTGCACGAGCAGATGCAGTTCTTCTTCCGTGGCTTCCGTCGCGACGCGCACCCGATGTCGGTGCTGGTCGGAACCGTCGGTGCCCTCGCTTCGTTCTACCACGACTCGCTCGACATCAATGACCCGCACCACCGCGAAGTGTCGGCAATCCGACTGATCGCGAAAATGCCGACGCTGGTCGCTATGGCCTACAAGTACTCGGTTGGCCAGCCCTTCGTCTACCCGCGCAATGACCTGTCGTACAGCGCGAATTTCATGCGCATGATGTTCGCGACCCCGGCCGAAGACTACAAGGTCAACGACGTGCTGGTGCGTGCGCTCGACCGCATCCTGATCCTGCATGCCGACCACGAGCAGAACGCATCGACCTCGACCGTCCGCCTGGCCGGTTCGTCGGGTGCGAACCCGTTCGCCTGTATAGCCGCTGGTATCGCCTGCCTGTGGGGCCCGGCCCACGGCGGCGCGAACGAAGCGGCACTGCAAATGCTGCAGGACATCCAGCGCGAAGGCGGCGTGGACAAGATTGGCGAGTTCGTTGCGAAGGTCAAAGACAAGAACTCGAACGTGAAGCTCATGGGATTCGGCCATCGGGTTTACAAGAACTACGATCCGCGTGCCAAGCTGATGCGCGAGACCTGCCATGAAGTCCTGAATGAGCTCGGCCTGGAGAACGATCCGCTGTTCAAGCTGGCGATGGCACTCGAAAAGATTGCTCTGGAAGACGACTATTTCGTGCAGCGCAAGCTGTATCCGAACGTGGATTTCTATTCCGGCATCGTGCAGTCGGCGCTGGGTATTCCGGTGTCGCTGTTTACCGGGATTTTCGCGATGGCGCGTACGGTGGGCTGGATCGCCCAGTGGAACGAGATGATTTCCGACCCGGAGCAGAAGATCGGCCGTCCGCGGCAGCTGTTCGTCGGATCGACGAAGCGCGACGTGCCGGCAATGGACAAGCGTTAATCGAAGGAGAAAGCGGGCTGCGGCCCGCTTTTTTTTCGGTGTCTTCTTGCCATTCCGACACCCGCCTCGACGTTTTGCCGGTGACGTGTTGTGTTACCCTACGTTTTCGTTTGTCCGCAGGAGCGGGCAGACTCAGGACAAAGCCCTTTCCGCTAATGATTTGCAATCCGCTAACCGGTGAAGCCGTGTCGCGGAAGGTTGATGAACCCGCTATTTGCTTCGCGAAACGCGAAGAAAGGTGAGCAGCGATGATGCAGCAATTCTTCTCCAACTCCTATCTGTTTGGAGGCAACGCCCCGTACGTGGAGGAACTGTACGAGGCCTACCTATTGAATCCCGGCGCCGTGCCTGATAACTGGCGCGCCTACTTCGACTCCATGCAAAACGTGCCCGCTGTCGATGGCACGGATCGCCCCGATGTGCCACATGCCAGTGTGGTGGCGTCCTTCGCCGAGCGTGCCAAGCACGGTCCGATCAGGACGGTCTCCGCGTCGGCCGATGCCGAAATGGGCCGCAAGCGGGTTGCGGTTACCCAGCTCATCGCTGCCTATCGTTTTCTCGGTACCCAGTGGGCGAACCTCGACCCCCTGCAGCGCCAGGAACGTCCGAACATCCCCGAGCTCGAGCCGTCGTTCTACGGTTTCAACGACGCCGACCTCGACACCGTTTTCAACATCAGCAATACCTACTTCGGCCCCGAGACGGCATCGCTGCGCGACCTGCTGCAGGCGCTGCGCGACACCTATTGCCGCTCGATCGGCGCCGAGTTCCAGTACATGACCGACCCGGCGCAGAAGCGCTGGATGCAGGAGCGGCTTGAATCCACCCGGGCGACCGGCAACTTCACGCGCGATCAGAAAAAGCACATCCTCGACCGCCTGACTGCAGCGGAAGGTCTGGAGCGCTACCTGCACACCAAATACGTCGGCCAGAAGCGTTTCTCGCTCGAGGGCGGCGAAAG
>JAIXTG010000230.1 GCA_027484285.1 Oxalobacteraceae bacterium
CCTTGATGGTCTTGGCGAGCAGTCGGCCTGCATCGATTGCATTACTTCCCGGGGAGAGGTCTGACATGGCAAGCACACCTGCCTTTGAGCTGTATTCGTTCTGGCGCACTTCCGCCACTTACCGTGTCCGTGTTGCTCTCGGCCTGAAGGGACTGGCGGCGCAGGAGCGTTTCGTGAACGTGGACGCCGGCGAGCATAGGGCGGAACCGTTTTTGAAGATCAATCCGATGGCGGCAATTCCGGCGCTCGCGGTGCCCGGTCATGCGCCCCTGACGCAATCGCTGTCTATCCTCGAGTTCCTTGAAGAGCTGCAGCCCCAACCCCCGCTATTGCCGGCCGAAATTTATGCGCGTGCCCGGGTAAGGTCTATCGCCCAGATGCTTGCCGCCGACACTCACCCGCTGATCACGCCGCGCGTCAAAAAGCAATTGATGGGCGCCCACGGGTTCGATGATGCCGCGTGGCGGGCATGGCAGACACACTGGTTCGGCACGGGTCTGCGAGCGGTCGAGCAGCGTTTGGCGGCAGACCCGGACACCGGGCGCTTCTGTCATGGCGACGTGCCGACCCTGGCTGACATCTGCCTGGCCAGCATTATCGTTGTCATGCGCGTTTTCAAAATCGAGGTAGCCGACACGCCGACCATTGACCGCATCATGGCCGCCTGTGAAGCAGTGGAGGCCTTCCGCAAGGCCGATCCGATGCAGCAGGCCGGCGCGCCGCTTGCGCAATGAATTGGTTGGCATGCAGCGCGAGTCATTGAAGCCTGACGGCATTTGAACGGACGGGCAGCCATTCAGGTGACTCTGGCGGGCGCCTGAGATCGGCAGCCCGGAACACACACCACCCGAGAAAGGTGAGCCATGCGTCAACTCTTGTTGGGCTTTGTTGCGATAGCGTTTCTTGCGGCGGGAGCCGTGGCGGCGCAGCAGGCTGGCTTTGTTCGCATTCCACTGCAGACGCAGGACCTGTCCACGCCCGGCAAGGTCGCCGTCCAGGTTCGTGGGGAATTCGACCCGGGTTTCGGCACGGGTCGTCATACCCATCTCGGAGAAGAGCTGACGTACATCCTCGAGGGTGAGATTGAAGTGCGCGTCGACGGGGAGCCGCCGCGAGTCATCAGGGCTGGGGAGACGTTTTTCCTGCCTGCCGGAGTCGTGCACGAAGGCGTGAATACCAGCAGCGCCAAGGTGAAAGTCCTGGCGACCTATATCGTGGAAAAGGGGCAGCCCCTCGCGTTGCCATCCAAGTGACGCAGAGGATCACCCGGCCAAACTTGAAAGGCTCGTTGTCTGCGGCTCGGCAGGCCAGCATGCTTCCCTCGCGAACGGCTATGCAACTGCGCGCGGTTTGGCGCGTCTTTTCCAGCGGGTAAATTCGCCGAGCCCCAGGCAGCAGGCAAGCCGCGACAGCGCAAGCGCGCGTGCCGCCCATCCCGCCCGCACTGACCGGCGACGGCATGCACACTCAGAGCGGCGCGCCCCGCAGCCGGGCGACTTCGCCGGGCGACACCATCGATCCCCGGTTGCCCCAGCGGTTCCTGATGTACGAGACGACCGCCGCCACTTCCTCGTCGCTCAGGGTCATCGCGTAGGGCGGCATGCCGTAGGGACGGGGGTTGCCCGCCGTGCTGGGCGGATAGCCGCCGTTGAGGACGATGCGTATCGCATTCATGGGCCCGCTGGTCGACAGGGAGGCTTTGCCGGCCAGCGGCGGATAGGCGGGCGGCTTGCCCTGGCCATCGCTTCGGTGGCATTCGGCACATTGTTTTTCGTACAGCCGGGCACCGACTTTCAGCTGCTCGAGTTCCTCGGGGGACTCGGGGCCGGCAGCACGCCGCGCCGGCGGCGTTGTCGCGGGGAGGGATTTCAGATACGTGGCGATCGCGCTGATGTCGGCTGCCGACAGGTGCTGGAGGCTGTTGCCGACCACCTCGGCCATCGGGCCGTAGACGGCGCCTTTGGCGGATACGCCTGTCTTCAGCAGCGCTTCGACCTCCGCCAGCGGCCAGCTGCCCAGCCCGGTGTGCGGGTCGGACGTCAGTGATGACGCCTGCCAGTTCTGCATCGGTATCGGTCCGCCGGCCAGTTCATTGACGGCGACGCTGCCGCCCAGTGCATTGCGCGCGGTGTGGCAGGCGGAGCAGTGGCCGAGGCCCTGCACCAGATAGCCGCCCCGATTGATGATGGCCGACTGGCCCGGGTCCGGCTTGAATTCGCCTGGCGTGAAGTACAGCGCGCGCCAGAACGCCAGCAGCGGGCGCTGGTTGAACGGGAAGCGCAGCGCATGCTCGCGGTTGGGCTGCTCGACGGCCGGGACACTGCGCAGGTAGGCATGCAGCGCATCCGCGTCTTCACGGGAAATTTTGGTGAAGTTCGGGTACGGGAAGGCCGGGTAGAGGAAGCGGCCGTCCTTCGATTTGCCGTTGTGGAGTGCTCGCCAGAAGTCATCCGGCGACCAGCTGCCGATGCCGGTTTTATTGTCCGGCGTGATGTTGGAGGCATAAATGTCGCCGAAGGGGGTGGCAATCGCCCGCCCGCCTGCATAGGGCTGGCCGCCGCGCAGGGTGTGGCAGGCCGCGCAGTTGCCGGCCCGCGCCAGATACTCGCCACGCTGCCGCTGTGCGACGGGGTCGGCGACCGGGGCAGACTTCTGCTCGCTGCCCGGCTCGTAAGCCAGCTGCCAGCCGAGCACGCCCAGCGGTACCAGCACCAGCGCGGCCAGCAGCGCGATCAGGAGGGATCGACCTGCAGTCCTCGCGTTCATTGGGCAAAGCTCCCGCAGCGCAGCGGCAGTTTCGCCGTGCTGGCTGGCTGCGCCTTCATGTTCTCCGGTACCGGCTGCGAAGCCAGCCATGCGCTGACCGCGCCGATATCTTCGGGCGTGAGCTGGCGGCTGATCTCGGCCATGCAGTCCGGCGCGGCCGCATGGCGCATGCCCGAACGCCACGCACCGAACTGCGAGTTCAGGTAGTCGCGCGACAGGCCCAGCAGGCCGGGTATCGATGGCTGCATGCCAGTCAGCTTTTCCGAATGGCAGGCGGTGCACGCGGGAATCTTCCGTGCAGGGTC
>JAIXTG010000212.1 GCA_027484285.1 Oxalobacteraceae bacterium
CGTCCGGGGAGGCGGGTTTACTTCAGTGCCAGGATGTACTCGGCCAGCGTGCGCGCGTCCGCGTCGGATACCTGCGGTTGCGGCGGCATGATGTCCTCGCCCCACACACCCGAACCACCGGCCTTGATCTTCTTGGCCAGCTTGTCGACAGCACCTTCTTCGTTCGCATATTTCGCTGCGATTTCGTTCAGCTTGGGACCGTATTTTCTCTTGTCGATCATGTGGCAGGCGGTGCAGTTGTTACGCTGCAGCATCGTCTGCAGTTTTTCGGTATCGGCATACGAAGCCTTACCGACGCAGAGCAGACCAGTGAACAAGAAAAGTGCGGTGACGCGGCGCATTGATGCCTCCTACCTTACGGGTGATGTAAAAAAATAAATGACAGTTGCAGTAACTTGTCCGGCAACGGGTCGGCGGCAACGACGACTTCAGGGCCTGATCCGTTTGACGGCAGAAAACTCGATTTGTTTAGCTTCAATGACGGCAAATTGCCGACAAAAAAACGCGCTGCCTGTCGGCAGCGCGTTTCCTGTGACACCCTGATTAGTTCGGGGTGACGCGGTAGATCATGCCTGCTGCCTCGTCGGCAACATACAGATCGCCGTCCGGGCCGGTCGACACGTGACGGAAGCGGCCAGCGAACGTCGGCCACAGCAGCTCTTCACGCTTGGCCGTCTTGCCATCCTTGGAGATGTCGAGGATGTCGATACGGTTGCCGGTCGGAGTGCCGTGGATGCCGATGCCGGCGTAACCCACTGCCATGCGGCCTTCCCACTCTTTCCACTTCTTGCCAGTCAGGAACACGCTGCCGCACATACCCTGCGACAGGCCGTTGTTGTTCCATGCCGGCTTCATTGCCTTCGGATAGGTCTTGGAATCCGTCATCGGCATGAATGCAGCACGCTCTTTCGGATCCATGGCGCCCATCTGGTTCGGCGAGTAACCGCAGTAGTCATCCGGGCAGTCCTTGCGGCCGCCTACGTTCGGACGCGGATCCCAGCCGCCGTTGCCACCGTTTTCAAGCTTGGTGACTTCGTCGCTGTGCCACGGGCCGTTCTCGGAGATGAACGCCTCGCCGGTACCCGGACGGAAGGTGATGCCCTGCGGGTTGCGATGGCCGTAGGTGAAGACGCGCGGGTCGAAGCCTGCCGGCGGCTTGTTGCCAGCGGCTGCCTTGCCGTTGCGGTCCACGCGCAGGATTTTGCCGCGCAGTTCGGTCGGGCTTTGCGGGCCGGCGCCGTTGTGGTTGTCGCCAGTTGCCACGTACAGGAAGCCATCAGCCGGGTTGAAGCGGATACGGCCGCCGTTATGGGCGCCCGGGCCACCGAACGGGTGGTTCGACTTCTTCGGCTTGTAGCCGATGTCGTTGATGATTTCGGTCACTTCGGACACGTTCGACAGCGAAGCGTCCACTTTCATGCGCAGCACGATGTTGTTGTAGCCACCGTAGGTGCGGTTGTCGCCCTTCGAGCTGGCGTAAACATACACGTAGCGGTTGGAGGCGAACTCGGGATCGACAGCAACGCCCTGCACGCCAGCCTGGCCATCGCAGAACAGATCGTTACGCACCAGCGAGTAGCCGTTGCTGCCGCCAACGCCGACCAGCGCGTTGACTTTGCCCGACGGCAGACGCACGGACAGGCCCTTGCACTTCTCGGTGAAGAACATGGTGTTGTCCTGCAGGAATGCCATATCCCAGGGCATTTCTGCCTTCTGGAAATCGGTCGCGGTCACGGTGACTGCTGCCGATGCGGTGCCCGAAGCCATCAGGCCTGCAGCGACCATCATTGCAACCGGAGCGAAGCGGCCAACGGCGCTCATCTCTCTCTTTTTCATCTCATCTCCTAATGTGGTTGGGGGTGACCCTGTTTGCGTTTCTTTGCCGCGTACGTTTCCTCAGGTCAAGGACACATGCGCCGCGAAACTACGCATGTATCCACCCGACCGCAGAGTCACAAAAGCAACTACTACGACCAAGTGAATCGGGTAGAAGCATACATAAGAAAGTCCAAGTGTGCATCACTTGAAAAAAAACGGCCGCAAAAAGCGGCCGTTGAACTCGCCATGAAACATGGCTAACCCATAAGAGAGGGAACGAATCCCCCGCGTGCATTTTAGGAATTGGGCGCGATCGAATCAATGGAAAAGCTTGCTGTTAAGTATTTCTGATTAATGGGCGTAAATCCTTGCAGAAAATCTGATGTAACTGGAAGCAATGATTTTCTTCGGATAATGCCCCTGTTATTGCCAAGGTTTTCTGGGGACAAAAAGCCTGAATTGAAAATGGTTTTTATCGCAGAACCATTGTTTTAATTTGCCATATGCGACTTCATTTAATGTGATTTTCCTCAACCCTGAAATTTGGCGCGTCACAAGCGAAAGCGGCATTGGAAAACGTTATGCATTCAAGCTGATAAATATTTCTGAATCACCGCCGGAGCGTAGCTGGTTACATTTCCTGGAGCGGTTCCGCAGGGCCGCACAATTGCCGACGGCGGCACAGGCAGCATCTTCCGGGGACATCCGATGGACATACACGAGTACCAGGCCAAGGCGCTGCTGTCAGGCTTCGGCGTCAATGTGCCGCCCGGCGGCGTGGCCTACAGCCCGGATCAGGCGGTCTACGTCGCCACCGAGCTGGGCGGTGCCCATTGGGCGGTCAAGGCGCAGATCCATTCCGGAGGCCGTGGCAAGGCGGGCGGGGTCAAGCTGTGTCGCACCTACAGCGACGTGGCTGCCGCGGCGCAGGGCCTGCTGGGTTCGCGGCTGGTTACCAGCCAGACCGGGCCCGAGGGCAAGGTGGTGCACCGGCTGTATGTCGAAAAGGCGACTGCTTTCGAGCGCGAGCTTTACCTCGGTTTCGTGCTCGACAGGAAGATCGAGCGCATCCGGGTCATCGCATCGGTCGAGGGCGGGATGGAGATTGAAGAGATCGCTCGCCACAAGCCGGAGTCGATTCTTCAGGTCGAGGTCGAGCCCGCGGTCGGCATGCAGCCGTTCCAGGCGCGCGAGCTGGCATTCGGCCTCGGCCTGAATCTCAAGCAGGTGTCGCAGGCGGTCACCATCATCCTCGGCTGCTACCGCGCATTCCGCGATTTGGACGCGACGATGGTCGAGATCAATCCCATGGTGGTCACCAGAGATGACCAGGTGATCGCGCTCGATGCCAAGATGTCTTTCGACGACAACGCCCTGTTCCGCCGACCGAAGGTAGTCGAAATGCGCGATCCGGCGGAAGAAGACCCGCGCGAGGCGCGCGCCGCCGAGTTCGGCCTCAACTACGTCGGCTTGAGCGGCGACATCGGCTGCATCATCAACGGCGCCGGCCTCGCGATGGCGACGATGGACAACATCAAGTACTGCGGCGGCGAACCCGCCAATTTTCTCGACGTCGGCGGCGGCGCGTCCCCCGAGCGCGTTGCCGCCGCTTTCAACCTCGTGCTTACCGATGCCAATGTGAAGTGCATCCTCGTGAACATTTTCGCAGGCATCAATCGCTGCGACTGGGTCGCGCAGGGCGTGGTGCAGGCGGCGAAGGATCTGCGGGTGCCGCTGGTGGTGCGCCTTGCCGGCACCAATGTCGAGCAGGGGCAAAAAATCATCCGCGAGTGCGGCCTGCCGATCGTCACTGCGGACTCATTGATGGAAGCCTGTGACAAGTCGGTCAGGCTGGCGCGCGGCGAGTTTGTCGCCTGATGCAATAGTCGTCTGGAGGATGGCCGATGAGTATTCTTATTGATGAAACGACGCGCGTGATCGTGCAGGGCTTCACGGGCGACAAGGCGACGTTCCATGCCGGCGAA
>JAIXTG010000034.1 GCA_027484285.1 Oxalobacteraceae bacterium
CAGCAGTGCGGCCAGCAGATGGACCGGATCGATGTACTGGTTGTCATTGCCGACTGCAAGGCTCTGGGCATCGGCCAGGGCTTCCTGCAGCTTGGTGGTGAACTTGTCGACACGCATGGGTGGGCTCCAATCAATCTCTCTGGGGTGATTATTGGGCCCATGCCGGGCTTTTCAAGCGTGTTCGACGCTTTTGGTCGGGAATTTACGGGTGGAACCAGCGCCAGAGCGCAAAACCCGCAATGCACAGTGCAACCGATCCGAACAGGTGTACGCCGGAATGCAAGAGTGCCCAGCCATAGTCTCCCCGCTGCAGCAGGGTCATGGCTTCGGCAGAAAATGTCGAGAAAGTGGTCAGCCCGCCGAGGAAACCGGTAATCACCAGCAAGCGCCATTCAGGCCGCAGTCCGGGCCAGTCGTTGAAAATGCCGAGTGCGATACCGACCATGAACCCGCCGGCCAGATTGGCGGCAAGCGTGCCCAGCGGAAGCAGTTCCAGCCGGTCGTTCAGCCACAGCCCGAGCGCCCAGCGCAGCCACGCGCCGAGGCTGGCGCCCGTGGCCACGGCAGCCAGGCTCAGCGGGGCTGATCCCATTTCTGCATCGCCACGTCGTCGGTCACGCGGGCGTCGACCCAGCGTGCGCCCGCCGGCGTCTGCTCCTTCTTCCAGAATGGGGCCTGGGTCTTCAGGTAATCGATGATGAACTCGCAGGCATCGAAAGCCTCGCCGCGATGGGCCGACGTGACGGCAACCAGCACGATCTGCTCCATGGGCTTCAGCGGGCCGACGCGATGGATCACCAGCGCGTCAAACAGGTCCCAGCGTGCCCGGGCCTGCGCAATGATGTCCTCGAGCGCCTTCTCTGTCATGCCGGGGTAGTGCTCGAGCTCCATCTCGGCCACCTGCTCGCCCTCATTGAGGTCGCGCACTGTGCCGACGAAGGTGACGACTGCGCCGACTTTCGGCGTATGCCGGCGCAGGTGGGCAACCTCGGTGCTGAGGTCGAAGTCTTCGGTCTGGACGCGGACGGCCATGGTAGTCCCTCGGTCAGCCGCCGGTAACCGGCGGGAAGAAGGCCAGCTCGCCACCCTCGGCAACCGGGGTCGACGGGTCGGCCATCTGCTGGTTGACGGCGATGCGCAGCGCGCGGCCCTCGGCCAGTGCGTCGGCCCAGACGCCGCCGCGCGCGCGCAGCAGTTCCTGCACCTGTCCGGCCGTATTCACGCCTGCCGGCAGTACCAGCGTCTCGCTGCCCGTGCCGACTGCCTCACGCAGGCTGGCGAAGAATTTCAGTTGTATCTGCATGCTAGTTGAGCAAATCGGAGAACGGCATGAAGTGTACGGTATCCCCGGCCCTGATCGCCTGCCCCGGCGGGTTGTCGACGAGGCCATCGCCCCATACCGTGGATGTCAGCACGCCCGAACCCTGGTTGGGAAACAGCTCGAGCCCCAGCCGGTCGTTGATGCGAACGCGGAGGAATTCATTGCGGCGATCCGGCTTGGGCCAGTCGAAGTCGGCCCGCATCGGGTAGCGTTTCGGTGGCGCGGCCTGCGCTCCCTGGAGTTTCAGGATGAACGGGCGCACGAACAGCAGGAAGGTCACGAAGCTCGATACCGGATTGCCGGGCAGGCCAATGAAAAATGCCGGCGCCATCGCGTCCCGGCTCACCTCGCCGAACGCCAGCGGCTTGCCCGGCTTGATCGCGATCTGCCAAAGATTGAGCCGTCCCTCGGCCTCGACTGCCGGCTTCACGTGATCCTCTTCGCCGACCGACACGCCGCCGGAAGTGATGATCAGGTCATGCCCGTCGGCCGCCTTGCGCAGCGCTGCGCGCGTGGCCGGCAGCGAATCGGGCACGTTGCCGAGATCGGTGACTTCGCAACCGAGCTGCTGCAGCAGGCCGCGCAAGGTATAGCGGTTGGAGTTGTAGATTGCGCCCGGACGCAGGGGCTCGCCGGGCATGGTCAGCTCATCGCCGGTGAAGAAGACCGCGACCTTCAGCCGCCGGACCACCGGCAGCGTGGCCAGCCCGACCGAGGCTGCCAACCCGAGTTCCTGGGCGCGCAGGCGGGTACCGCGCGCCAGTATCGTGCTGCCGGCGCGGATGTCCTCGCCGCGGCGACGCACCCACTCGCCTGCGGCCGGAGCGTGGCTGACCGTGACCCGGCCGCTGGCCTCGTCAAAGGTGCACTGCTCCTGCATGACCACGGCGTCTGCGCCTTCAGGAATCAGGGCGCCGGTGAAAATGCGCGCCGCGGTACCCGGCTGCAATGGCTGGCCCACATGGCCGGCCGGAATCCGCTGCGACACCGCCAGTGAGGCGGCGCCCGATGCACAGTCGGCAGCACGAACGGCATAACCGTCCATTTGGGTGTTGTCCATCGGCGGCACGTCCAGCTGTGACGCCTGGTCGGCAGCCAGCACGCGACCGGTCGCCTCCTGGGTCGGAATGGATTGGAAGTCGGCGATCGGCTGCACCGCCGCGAGCAGGGCGTCGAGTGCCTCCTGCGCGCTCAGCATCGGTTTTTTTGTGGTCATTTTTATGCTGGAAATTTGTCTCGGCGGCGATTGTAGCGCCGGATCAGAGACCGGTGCGCTCCGCGACGTAGCGCTTGACGGCATCCACATCCGCATCCATGACGTCGAAGCGCTGCGGCAGCGCCTCGATGTTCTCGAACCCGGCCGGCCGCTCCGCATCGCGGCCCAGCGCCTCGCGGATGGTCTCGTTGAACTTGGCCGGCAGCGCTGTCTCGAGCACGATCATCGGGATGCCGTCTTCGAGCTGTTCGCGCGCGACCTTGATGCCGTCAGCCGTGTGGGTGTCGATCGTCAGGCCGTGGCGGGCGTCCACGTCGCGAATCGTGGCCAGCCGGTCCGCATGCGCCGAACGTCCCGACGCAAATCCGAAGCGGCCGACTTTTGCGAACTCGTCGCCGTCACTGCCCGGCCGGCCCGACAGGTCGAAACCGCCTTCGGCCTCGACCTTGCGGAACAGCGCCCGCAGGCGATCGGCATCGCCATCGAGCAGGTCGTAAACGAAGCGCTCGAAGTTCGAAGCCTTGCTGATGTCCATGCTGGGGCTGCTGGTGTGCAGCGTCTCGGCCGACTTGCGTACCCGGTACACGCCGGTCTGGAAGAACTCATGCAGCACATCGTTCTCGTTGGTCGCCACTACCAGCTTGCTGATCGGCAGACCCATCATGCGCGCGATGTGGCCGGCACAGATGTTGCCGAAATTCCCGGACGGCACAGTGAACGACACTTTCTGGTCGTTGCTGGTCGTCGCTGCAAGATAGCCGCGGAAGTAATAGACGACCTGCGCGACAACGCGCGCCCAGTTGATCGAATTGACGGTGCCGATTTTCTGCGACGCCTTGAAACCGAGGTCATGCGAGACGCCTTTGACCATGTCCTGGCAGTCATCGAACACGCCCTTGACTGCGATATTGAAGATGTTCGGATCCTGCAGGCTGAACATCTGCGCCGTCTGGAAAGCGCTCATTTTCAGGTGGGGCGACAGCATGAAGACGCGGATTCCGCGCTTGCCGCGCATTGCATACTCGGCCGCACTGCCGGTATCGCCGGATGTCGCGCCGAGGATGTTCAGCTCGGCTCCCTGCCGGGCCAGTGCGTACTCGAACAAGTTGCCGAGCAATTGCATCGCCATGTCCTTGAACGCGAGCGTCGGTCCGTTCGACAGCGCCTGCAGCATCAGCTTGCGTTCGCCCTGCGTCTCCAGCACCCGCAGCGGAGTGATCTGCGACAGGTCGTCGCCCGGCCGACCGTTGCAGTAGACGGCGGCGGTATAGGTTCGGCGGGTCAGTTCCGCAATGTCGTCGGCCGGGATGTCTGTAGCAAACTTCTTCAGCACCTCGGCCGCGAGATCAGCATAGGACAGCTGGCGCCAGGCGTTCAGTTCGTCGCCGCTGACCTTCGGATAGGACTGCGGCAAGTACAGGCCGCCGTCCGGCGCCAGGCCGCCGAGAAGGATTTCGCAAAACCGGGGAGCGGACGCGTGGCCGCGGGTAGAAATGTAGTGCATGGTGAAAAACCTCAGGATTCGTGCGGCGGATTATACGGGCGGAGGCTTCCCGCCGAGAAAAAGTCGTTCGTTCACCAGCAGGACAGATGACTTTTTTGCATGAAGTCTGCCTGTTTTGGCATGTCAATTTGCTCACAGTTGCTGCGCTACTAATCTCCGCTTGTCAATCCCACGAATTAGGTAGTTCGCTGATTTTTTGACGAGATCTTTGCCCAAAAAATCCCTGCGGCAAGTTTTCGCTCTCCTGATCCGCAACTTCTGACCCAGCCCCTTCGCAATTCGGGCTATCGGCGGGTGACCTTGGTCCCGAGGCCTTGCAGAAAACCACCAGCAAGAAGGAGCGTCCGAATGAACCAGATTCACACCGACACCCTTGACTACGAAGCCGCCACTGCACTTGGCCTCGTCGATTACGAAGCGGACGAAGCCGATGAAGATACCGGTGACGAGATCCGCGAAGCCGAACTGACCGAAGCGCCCGATGACCCAGAACTGGTTGACACTCCCCCGGGCGACTCCTGTGGCGCGCTTGCCGGCATGGGCTTGCCGCCTGTGGCACTGGACGATGCGCTGCCGCCGGCGCAACTCGATCAGGAACTGCTGTTCCGCCAATTGATCAGCCAGCACCAGCGCCGCCTGTATCGGTTCGTCATCAAGTACATCGACCACCCGGATGACGCTGCAGACATTACCCAGCAAGCCTTCGTCGAGGCTGCACGGACGATTGCCAGCTTTCGCGGAGACTCCAAGCTGTCGACCTGGCTGTTCGGCATTGCCATGAACATGGTCCGCAATTATCTCAGCCGCGCCCCGCATCGTGTGCACAAGTTCGAGACTGACGAGAGCCTGCTGGCCGTGGCCTCCAGCGAGCCGGATCCGAGCGACTGCCTGGTGCAGAAAGAGCTGCTGATGCTGGCGGAACGCGTGTTCGGGGACCTGCCTTCCGAGATGAGCGAAGTGCTCGGCCTGGTTGCCATCGATGAAATTTCATACCAGGAAGCAGCCGACCTGCTTGCCATTCCCCTCGGCACTGTCCGCAGCCGGGTTTCGCGTGCCCGTGCAGTGATGCGGGCTCAGTTCGAACAGGCCGGTGTCAAACTTCAGTTCTGATTCTTGATTGGCACGGGGGCCGCGCGATAGTTCCGGCTCCCCGGTTCGCTCCGTCACCTGCAGCCAACGGCAGGCTCATACCGAGCGCACAGACACCTCCGGCAGCGTTTCACCCCGGCGCTTGTCGATGTCCCTCGACAAACCGGAGCGATGACCTGCCGGCACCTCGGTTGAGGGGGGCGGCAAGGAGCCTCGCGCCAGTGATGCCTGCATCGTCTGGTCATCACCGGAAAGAACCGTCGGGCGCCCCTCCTCCTGCTTTCTTGCGCGTGCTTTTTCCGACGACATCGCCTGCCCCGACAGCTGCATCGGACGCACTGCCACAGCCGCATTGACCTGACTCAGGGCAACGGCAGCAGGCCCGCCAGCGGCAATTTGCAGTCCCTGCTCCACTTGTGCCATCTGCTCCTGCAAGCTGTGCACAGCAGCGCAAATCTTGCGACCCGGCCCCTGGTCGCCGCGTTCTGTTTCGAAATATCCGGCCAGAAACTCGAGACAGGCCTTTGCCCGGGCGCGCTCCTCATGACTGTCCGCGCCGACGCAGGCACTGTCGACCCGACCTGAGAGAGCCTGCAGGCGCGCCAGCAACTGTTCTGACTGCAGGCTCGCCCCCTGGCCAG
>JAIXTG010000313.1 GCA_027484285.1 Oxalobacteraceae bacterium
CGGATCTCGACGCCGAACATGGTCTGGATCAGCCGGAACAGGCCCCCGACCACCTTGTGCTCCGGGAAGTACATTTTGACTTCCTGCTCCGAGAATGCGTAGCGCTTCTCGCGCAGCTTTTCCGATGCATAGGTAATATCCCAGGCCTCGAGCTGCTCGAGGCCGAGTTCGGACTTCGCGAAGGCCCGCAATTCGGCCAGGTCGTTCTCTGCAAACGGCCGTGCGCGTTGCGCGAGGTCTTCCAGGAAGCGGATCACCTGGGCCGGCGAGTTGGCCATTTTCGGCACCAGCGATACCTCGGCGAAGTTCGCATAGCCCAGCAGCTTCGCCTCCTCGTCGCGCAGCTTCAGGATGTCGACGACGTTCTGCGTGTTGTCCCATTCCGGCTTGGCGCCGAGCTCGGAGGCCTTGGTGGCATTCGCGCGGTAGATCGTCTCCCGCAGCGCCCGGTCGTCCGCATACTGGAGGATCGGGAAGTAGGAAGGAAAATGCAGCGTGAAGCGCCATCCCGGCTTGCCCTCGCGCTCGGCCGATGTGCGTGCGGCCTGCTTCACGTCGTCCGGCAGTCCGGCGAGGCGCGTCTCGTCGTCGACCAGCAGCTCGTAGGCATTGGTGGCGTCGAGCACGTTCTCCGAGAAGCGGGTCGACAGCGCGGCCTGCTGCTCCTGGATTTCCGCAAAGCGCACCTTGCGATCCTCCGGCAATTCGGCGCCGCCGAGGCGGAAGTCGCGCACCGCGTTGTCGACGATCCGCTTGCGCGCAGCCGACAGCGACTGGTATTCGGCACTGGCCTGCAGCGCCTTGTATTTGTCGAACAGCTTCAGGTTCTGCCCGAGTTCCGTCCAGAACTCGGTGACCTTCGGCAGGTTTTCGTTGTAGGCCGCCCGCAATTCGGGCGTATCGACCACGGCATTCAGGTGACCGACCACGCCCCACGCCCGTCCCAGCCGTTCAGTCACGGCTTCGAGTGGCACGACGAAGACGTCCCAGCCGACAGCGGCTTCCGGCGCCTCGAGCCGGGCGACGACCTGGCGCGCCTCGTCCAGCAGTTGCGTTACCGCCGGCGTGACATGGGCCGGCTGGAAAATGTCGAACCGGGGCAGGTCGGTGAAATCGAGCAGGGCGTTTTGGGTCATGGTCCTTGGATGTCAGTGTTGGTTCGCCGCGCGTTCTGCGGCCTCGATCGTGTTCACGAGCAGCATGGTGATGGTCATCGGTCCGACGCCGCCCGGCACCGGCGTGATCCAGCCGGCCACCTCCGAACTCGGCCCGAAATCGACATCGCCGCACAGCTTGCCGGCATCGTCGCGGTTCATGCCGACATCGATCACCACCGCTCCGGGCTTGACCATGTCGGCGGTCACGATGTTCCGCTTGCCGGTGGCGACCACCAGAATATCCGCATCGCGGGTGTGGTGGCCGAGGTCGCGCGTCTTCGAGTTGCATATGGTGACGGTGGCGCCCGCCTGCAAGAGCAGCATCGCCTGCGGCTTGCCGACAATATTGGATGCGCCCACCACGACCGCATGCGCGCCACGCACCGGGTAGTCGATCCACTCCAGCATTTTCATCACGCCGTACGGCGTGCACGGACGAAACAGCGGCTGACCGGTCATCAGCAGGCCGGCATTGCTGATATGGAAGCCATCGACGTCTTTCTCTGCCGCGATCGCCTCGATCACTTTGCTGGCGTCGATGTGGGCGGGCAGCGGCAATTGCACCAGGATGCCATTGATGCGCGGATCCTGGTTCAGCGCATCGATCCGCTCCAGCAGCGCCTGCTCGCTCAGGCTGGCATCGTATTTTTCGAACACCGAGTGAATGCCGTTTTCTTCGCAGGCCTTGATCTTGTTGCGGACATACACCTGCGACGCCTGGCTGTCTCCCACCAGGATCACTGCCAGCCCAGGCTGGCGGCCCTTCGCGGACAGTGCGGCTGCGCGTTGCGCGACTTCGCCGCGCAGTTGGCGCGACAACTGATTTCCATCGATGAGCTTTGCGGGCATGGTCGTGATGTTTTTGGTTGGGGGGTAACCGATTATACGGGCGAGGGCACGCTGCTGCTGCGGCCGCAAGGGCGCTGTCCCCGACGCCCTCGGCGCCGATGGACGTTGCTGTGTCGGCCGTATTCCAAAGGCTGCCGGAGTGGGCGCTTTGATATGCAGCAAAGCACGGACTTTCCAGCATAAATGTCCGGTTTCGCACGCTAAAGTGTCAGCCCTCAATGTATTTCCATTGTGTTTACATATCGCATTATGAAATCAATTACCGCAGTTTGAAAAAAAATGAAGTCCTGATACACTGCGCGCGATTGAGCTTCCGCCAGATTCCGCTGTATGTTGGATCTGCCGGTACCCCTGAACCCGGCCAAGACAAGAACCCAGGAGACTTCATCATGGCAGCGCAAATCGACACCATCCTGGCGCAAGCCGCCAACGACCCCGACGTCATGGAAACCCGCGAGTGGCTCGACGCCCTCGAGTCCGTGATCGAACATGAAGGCGCGGAGCGCGCGCACTACCTGCTTGAGCGCATGGTCGACCTCGCCCGCCGCCGCGGTGCGCATATCCCGTTCTCAAGCAACACCGCCTACGTCAACACCATTCCGGCCCACCTCGGCGAGCACTGCCCGGGCAATCTCGAGTACGAGGAGCGGCTGCGCTCCTACATGCGCTGGAACGCGATGGCGATGGTGGTCAAGGCCAACCGCGCCGACGGCGACCTCGGCGGCCACATTTCGAGCTTCGCGTCGCTGGCCAACATGCTGGGCATCGGCTTCAACCATTTCTGGCATGCACCGAACGAGCATCACGGCGGCGACCTGCTCTACATTCAGGGCCACTCGTCGCCCGGCATCTACGCGCGCGCTTTCCTCGAGGGCCGCATTTCCGAAGACCAGATGCTGAACTTCCGCCGGGAAGTCGACGGCAAGGGCCTGTCCTCCTACCCGCACCCCAAGCTGATGCCGGACTTCTGGCAGTTCCCGACGGTGTCGATGGGCCTCGGTCCGCTGATGGCGATTTATCAGGCGCGCTTCCTGAAGTACCTGCATGCGCGCCAGATTGCAGATACCGCGAACCGCAAGGTCTGGGCGTTCTGCGGCGACGGCGAGATGGACGAGCCGGAATCGATGGGCGCCATTGGCATGGCCGGCCGCGAAGGCCTGGACAACCTGGTATTTGTCATTAACTGCAACCTGCAGCGCCTCGATGGTCCGGTGCGCGGCAACGGCAAGATCATCCAGGAGCTCGAGGCCGACTTCCGCGGCGCGGGCTGGAATGTCATCAAGGTGATCTGGGGTTCGAACTGGGACGGCCTGCTAGCACGCGACAAGGAAGGCGTGCTGCAGAAGATCATGATGGAAACCGTCGACGGCGAATACCAGAATTACAAGGCCAAGGACGGCGCCTATGTGCGCAAGCATTTCTTCGGCAAGGACCCGCGCGCGCTGGAAATGGTGGCCAACATGTCCGACGACGACATCTGGCGCCTGCTGCGCGGCGGTCATGATCCGCACAAGATCTTTGCAGCCTACAAGGCGGCGCAGGAGAACAAGGGCCAGCCGACGGTCTTGCTGGTGAAAACCGTCAAGGGTTATGGCATGGGCAAGTCGGGCGAGGCGCGCAACACCGCGCACCAGACCAAGAAGCTCGACGACCAGGCCATCCGCGAAATGCGCGACCGCTTCGGCATCCCGATTCCTGACGACCAGCTGGCCGACGTCCCGTTCTACAAGCCGGCCGACGATGCGCCGGAAATGAAATACCTGCACGAGCGCCGCCGCCAGCTCGGTGGCTACCTGCCGCAGCGTCGCAGGAAAGCCGAAGAGTCGCTGCCCGTGCCCGACCTGTCGGCATTCCAGTCGGTGCTGGAAGCGACCGCCGAAGGCCGCGAGATCTCGACCACCCAGGCTTACGTCCGCACGCTGACCGTGCTGCTGCGCGACAAGAACCTCGGCCCGCGCGTCGTGCCCATCCTGGTCGACGAGGCACGTACCTTCGGCATGGAAGGCTTCTTCCGCCAGATCGGCATCTTCAGCCAGCAGGGCCAGCTCTACGAGCCGGTCGACAAGGACCAGGTCAGCTACTACCGCGAAGACAAGGCCGGCCAGATCCTGCAGGAAGGCATCAACGAGGCCGGCGCGATGAGCTCGTGGATCGCCGCGGCGACCTCGTACTCGACGAACAACCGGGTGATGATCCCGTTCTACATCTTCTACTCGATGTTCGGGCTTCAGCGCATCGGTGACCTCGCATGGGCCGCCGGCGACATGAGGGCGCGCGGCTTCCTGCTCGGCGGTACCTCGGGCCGCACCACGCTGAACGGCGAGGGCCTGCAGCATGAAGACGGCCACAGCCATGTGCTGGCGTCGACCATACCCAATTGCGTGCCTTACGACCCGACCTTCGCGCACGAAGTCGCGGTCATCATCCAGGATGGCATGAAGCGCATGGTCGAGAAGCAGGAGGATGTGTTCTATTACATCACTCTGATGAACGAGAACTATGGCCACCCCGGCCTGAAGGCAGGCCAGGAAGAGGGCATCCTGAAAGGCGTTTATCTGCTGCAGCCGTCGGCGAAGTCCTCGGGGCAGCGGGTCCAGCTGATGGGTTCGGGCACCATCCTGCGCGAAGTGATCGAGGCTGCAAAGCTGCTCGAGCAGGACTGGGACATTGCTGCCGACATCTGGTCCGCACCGTCGTTCACGCTGCTGGCGCGCGACGGCCAGGACGCCGACCGCTGGAACATGCTGAACCCCACCGCGACCCCGCGTGTGCCGTACGTGACTGCGCAGCTGAAGGCAAGCGAAGGCCCGGTGATTGCCGCCACTGATTACATGCGCACCTATGCCGAGCAGATCCGTCCGTTCATCCCGGCTGGTCGTTCGTACAAGGTGCTGGGCACCGATGGTTTCGGCCGCTCCGACAGCCGTGCCAAGCTGCGTGAGTTCTTCGAGGTCAATCGCTATTTCGTCACGGTTGCCGCACTCAAGCAACTGGCAGACGACGGCAAGATCGATGTGTCGCTGGTCGCCAAAGCCGTGCAGAAGTACGGCCTCGACCCGAACAAGCCGAACCCGGCCACCGTCTGACGTCACCTAAG
>JAIXTG010000368.1 GCA_027484285.1 Oxalobacteraceae bacterium
ACCGCGATATCCGATCACATCTACGTGATCGACCCGCTGGGCAACCTGATGATGCGATTCCCGAAAGATCCCGATCCCAACAAGATCAAGCGGGACATCACCAAGCTGCTCAAGGCCTCACGCATAGGTTGATGCCATGCTGCTCGGACTCGCCCTGAAGGCCCTGCTGATTGCCTGCGTTCCTCTGCTCCTCGTCTATCTCGCGCGCGGCAGCGACCGCTACCGCAAGCTGGCGTGGGTGACCGCTTTTCTCACTTTCGACCTGATCGTGTTCGGCGGCTTCACGCGCCTCACCGACTCCGGCCTCGGCTGCCCCGACTGGCCCGGCTGCTACGGCGAGGCCAATCCTTTCCTCGCGCATGCCGACATCAGCGCAGCGCAGGCCGCCCTGCCGACCGGCCCGGTGACGGTCGCCAAGGCATGGATCGAAATGATTCACCGCTATCTCGCCATGGGCGTCGGCGTGCTGATCATTGCGCTGCTGGCCGTCGGATGGCGGATGTGGCGCCGCACGCGCGAACAGCGCTATGCGCCTGCGGTGCCGGCACTGCTGCTGGTCTGGGTGTGCGTGCAGGGCGCGTTCGGTGCATGGACGGTTACGCTAAAGCTGCAGCCCGTCATCGTCACGATTCACCTGCTGCTCGGCATGGGCCTGCTGGCGATGCTGGTCTGGCATGCGATGCGGCAGACGCCGCAACCGTTGGTCGCTGCCGATGCGTCCATGCTGCGCCTGCCGGCAGCCATCGCCCTCGCGGTGGTTTTCCTGCAGATTGCGCTCGGCGGATGGGTCAGCACCAATTACGCGGCCCTCGCCTGTGGCGGCTTCCCCCTGTGCAAGGGCGAGCTCATGCCGCCGATGGACTTTGCACACGGATTCACCCTGTGGCGCGAGCTCGGCATGACCGGCGGCGGCGACTACCTGCCGTTCGATGCACTGGTGGCGGTGCACTGGGTGCATCGGGCCTTCGCCTTCGTGGTCGTCGCCGTGGTCGCTTCGGTCGCATGGCGCGCATCGAAGGTCGCGGGTGCGGAACGGCTCGGCAAAGCACTGCTGCTGTTGATCTTCGTGCAATTCTTTACCGGCATCGCAACCGTCGGCCTCGACTGGCCGCTGACCATTGCCGTGCTTCACAATGCGGGCGCTGCCCTCTCGGTCGCCCTGCTCACCATGCTAAACTGCCGCCTCGCCGTGCGGTCGACCGGCAGTGGCGAGCCCCTGCCCGCCACCCTTCATCCCGCCTGAAACTCGTTAATGAACACCCTCACCCTCCAGCCGAACCGGATCGCGCAGTACTGGGCGCTGACCAAGCCCCGCGTGACACAGCTCGCGGTCTTCTGCGCCGTGATCGGCATGTTCCTCGCCGAACCCGGCTTGCCCGACTGGCAGCTGGTGGTGGCGGGAACGGTCGGCATCTGGCTGCTGGCCGGTGCGGCCTTCGCGGTCAACTGCCTGGTCGAGCGCGAGATCGATGCGCGCATGGCACGCACTGCCCGCCGCCCGATGGCGCGCGGCGAGATTACCGTGCTGCAGACGCTCGCATTCTCCGGCGTCATCGGCGGTGCCGGCATGTGGGTGCTGTACAACCTCGTCAATCCGCTCACAATGTGGCTGACCTTCGCCACCTTCGTCGGTTACGCGGTCATCTACACCATCATCCTGAAGCCGGCCACGCCGCAGAACATCGTCATCGGCGGCCTGTCGGGCGCGATGCCGCCGGCGCTCGGCTGGGCTGCGGTCGCCAATGACGTGCCGATGCAGGCGTGGATCCTGGTGCTGATCATCTTCGTCTGGACGCCGCCGCACTTCTGGGCGCTCGCCCTCTACCGTCGCGACGACTATGCGCGCTCCGGCCTGCCGATGCTGCCCATCACGCATGGAATGGAATTCACCCGCTTCCACGTCTGGCTCTACACCATCATCCTGTTCGCCACCTCGCTGCTGCCGTTCGCGGTGCGCATGAGCGGCCTGCTGTACCTGGTGTCGGCCGTGGTGCTGGGGGCGATCTTCCTGCGCCACGCATGGCTGATCTGGCGTCGCTATGACGACCTGGTGGCCCGCAAGGCATTTACCTTCTCGATCATCTACCTGTCGCTGCTGTTTGCGGCGCTGCTGATCGACCACTACATTCCGTACGCATGACGATGCTGCGCCATCTGCTGGCCCTTGCCGCCTGTGTCGTGCTGCTCGCCGCCTGTGACGGCAAGCCGCCCGAGCCGAAGGCCGCATTCGCGAACACCGACATCACCGGCCTCGACTATGCGAAGAACTTCCGCCTGACCGACCACACCGGTCAGGCGCGCACACTGGTCGACTACCAAGGCAAGGTGGTGCTGGTGTTCTTCGGTTTCACCCAGTGCCCGGACGTGTGCCCGACGACGCTGCAGGAAATGGTCGAACTGAAAAAGCAGCTGGGCGCCGATGGCGACAAACTGCAGGTGCTGTTCGTGACCGTGGATCCGGAGCGGGATACCCAGGAAATCCTCGCCGGCTTCGTTCCTGCTTTCGACCCCAGCTTCGTCGCCCTGCGCGGTGATGCCGCCCAGACGGCGCAGGTGGCCAAAGACTTCAAGGTGTTTGCGCAGAAAGTACCGACCGCCGACGGCAAGTCCTACAGCGTCGACCATACCGCCGGCAGCTATGTGTTCGACCAGAAGGGCCGGCTGCGGCTGTTCGTGCGGCACGGGCAGGGTGCCGGCCTGCTGCAGGACATTCGCCTGCTGCTTGCCGGCGCGTAGGCCGGTACGGCAGCCAAAGAAAAAGCGTCCCGAGGGACGCTTTTTTCATGGGCGCGGAAGGCGTTCAGGCAAACGCCGCCAGCGCTGCCTTCATTTTCTTCATCGCGGCGGTTTCAATTTGCCGGATGCGCTCGGCCGACACGCCGAACTCCGCTGCCAGTTCATGCAGCGTCGCACCGCTGCCGTCGTCATTCGCGAGCCAGCGTGCCTCGACGATGCGGCGCGAGCGCGCATCCAGCTGGGCCAGTGCCTGCTCCAGGCCCTCCGACTGCAGCCGATCGTACTGCTTCGCCTCCAGCACCTTCAGCGGCTCGGAATGCTCGGCCGACAGATAGGAAATCGGCGAGAACTTGCTGTCTTCATCGTCATCGGTCGGCGCTTCGAGCGCGACGTCGCGGCCGGCCATCCGCGTTTCCATTTCAATCACTTCCTCGCGCTTGACGTTTAGCGTCCGGGCGAGGTCGTCCACCTGCTCCGGCGTCATCGCATCGAGGCCGGTCTTGTGGCTGCGCAGGTTGAAAAACAGCTTGCGCTGCGCCTTGGTGGTGGCCAGCTTCACCATCCGCCAGTTGCGCAGGATGTATTCGTGGATCTCCGCCTTGATCCAGTGGATGGCGTAAGACACCAGGCGCACGCCCTGTTCCGGGTCGAAGCGCTTGACTGCCTTCATCAGGCCGATATTGCCTTCCTGGATCAGGTCGGCATGCGGCAGGCCGTAGCCGAGGTAGCCGCGCGCCACCGACACCACCAGTCGCAGGTGCGACATGATCAGGCGCTGGGCAGCCGCGAGATCGCCGTCGTCGCGCAGCTTGCGCGCCAGCGAGCTTTCCTCGTCCGGCGCCAGCATCGGAAGGCGGTTGACGGCGGATATATAGGCATCCAGATTGCCCAGGCTGACGGGAAAACCAAGCGCCAGTGCCTGGCGACCGGCCGGCACGAGGGCAGACGATGCGGACATAGCTGTCATTGTTTCTCCTGGATTGGACATCGAGGGCGCTGCCCCGGGAGGCAGGGACTGACCCGAACGGCAACTATATTAGCACTCTCGGATTGTGAGTGCTAATACCCGTCCCGGACGGCGCCCTGCGCGCGAAGATGGCAGAAAGAAAACATCGCCGCCGGCCGGCAAAGGCGGGATTCAGGCCGCTATCCGCAGCGCCCGCCGCACCGACAGCATGGCGCCCGTGACGCCCAGCGCCATGCTGGCGGCGAGCAGCGCGGCCGTCGAGGCCGGATCGAGCGGAGCCAGCAGGAAGTTCGAGCCGTACAGCCTCGCCAGCTCGCCCACCGAGGTATTGGCCAGCATCAGGCCGCCGCCGACGGCCAGCAGCGCCAGCGCGCCTGCGCACAGGCCGAGCAGTGCGCCAAGGTAATAAAACGGACGGGACACATAGGCGTCGGTGGCGCCCACCAGCCGCGCGACGCTGATTTCTTCCTGGCGGGTCAGGATCTGCAGCCGGATCGTATTGAACACCACCGCCAGCACCACGCCGCACAGCGTTGCTGCCAGCAGCGCCAGCACCGTGGTGGCCAGCTGCAGCAGGGCGGCCAGCCGTTTCACCCAGGTCGAATCCAGCTGCACCGTCTCGATCCCCGGCAGCTTCTGCAGGTCGGCGGCCAGTTGCTCGATGCGCGCAGGACTAGCCGGCGTCTCGCTGCCGGCGATCCGTACCACATAGGCATCCGGCAGCGGATTGCTGCCCAGCGCCGCCACCACATCCGACAGGCCGGCGCGCGCCTTCAGGCTCGCCAGCGCCTGGTCGCGGTCGATGAACTCGAGCTTCACCGGCACGCCATGGCGCTGCGCGGCTGCCTTGATGTCCGGTGCGATCGCCTTCGCACGTTCGCGCCCTGCATCAGTCGACAGGAACACGCTGATCTCCGGCTCGACCGCCAGGTCGCGCGATACCGGCCGCAGGTTTTCCAGCAGCGTCAGGCCGGCCAGCGGCAGCACCAGCGCCAGCGCAATGACCAGCACATTGAAGCCAAAGCCGCCCGGCGCCTTGCGGATGTGCGCCAGCGCCGCCTTCAGCGCCATCCAGTGTTCTCGCAGCCAGCTCATGCGCCCACCTCGCTGCCGGCTTCGCGCATCGCGGTCACGCGGCCGCGCTCGAGCTGCACCACGCGGTCCGCGCCCTGCAGCAGCCGCTCGTCATGGGTGGAAATGATGCAGGTCACGCCTGCGGAATTGAAGGCCTGCAGCATGTCGATCACAAGCTTGCCGCTTGCGCGGTCGAGATTCGCCGTCGGTTCGTCGGCCAGGATGATGCGGGGCTTGTGCACGATGGCGCGCGCAATCGACACCCGCTGCTGTTCGCCGCCGGACAGCACCTGCGGCAGCAGCGCCGCCTTGTCGCCCAGCCCCACGCGGTCAAGCGCAATGCCGGCGCGCTGCGCCGCTTCCTTTTCGCCCGCGCCACCGACCAGCAGCGGCAGCATCACATTCTGAAGCACGCTGCGGTCCTGCAGCAGGCGATGCTGCTGCAGGATCAGGCCGAGCTTGCGCCGCAGCCAGGGCAGGGTGGCGCGGTTCATCTTGCGCATGTCCTGTCCGCTGACCAGCAGCAGGCCGCCGCTCGGGCGCTCGATGCCGGCAATCAGCTTCAGCAGCGTCGACTTGCCGGCGCCGGACGGCCCGGCCAGGTAGACCAGCTCGCCTTCGCCGATTTCTATCGACACATCGGTCAGCGCAGTGACCTCGCCCGGATACTGTTTCGACACATGGGAGAAAGAAATGATCGACATGGCGTCCCGGTTCAGCCCAGCAGCGCATCGACGAATTCGGCGGCGACAAAGGGCTGGAGGTCGTCGATGCCCTCGCCCACGCCAATGAAATAGACCGGCACCGGCCGCTGCTTCGCAATCGCGGCCAGCACGCCGCCCTTGGCGGTGCCGTCGAGCTTGGTGACGACCAGCCCGGTGAGTTCCAGCGCGTCATCAAACGCCCTGACCTGTGCCAGCGCATTCTGGCCAGTGTTGCCGTCGATGACCAGCAGCACCTCGTGCGGTGCGCCCTCAAGGCCCTTGCCGATCACGCGCTTCACTTTCCGCAGTTCATCCATCAGGTGCAGCTGCGTCGGCAGGCGGCCGGCGGTATCGATCATCACCACGTCCATGCCGCGCGCGCGGCCTGCCTGCACCGCATCGAACGCGACCGCTGCCGGATCACCGGATTCCTGCGCAATCACGGCCACACCATTGCGCTCGCCCCAGATCGTCAGCTGCTCTCGCGCTGCGGCGCGGAAGGTATCGCCGGCGGCCAGCAGCACTTTCTGGCCATGCCGCTGCATGTGCTTTGCGAGCTTGCCGATGGTGGTGGTTTTGCCGGCGCCGTTCACGCCCGCGATCATCATCACCAGCGGCTGCTCGCGGCCGAGCACCAGCGGCCTCTCCAGCGGCCGCAGCAAATCGATCATCAGCTCGCGCAGCGCCGCCTTGACCTGGCCGGCATCGGTCAGCCGGTCGGCCTTCACCTGTTTCCTCAGCGCTTCCAGCAGCTGCGAGGTGGCATCCACGCCGGCATCCGCCATCAGCAGTGCCGACTCGAGTTCCTCGTAGAGGTCGTCGTCGATTTTGGTGCCGGTGAACAGCGTGGCAATGTTCGACGAGGTGCGCGACAGTCCGGCCTTAAGGCGGCCCAGCCAGGACTTTTTCGCTTCGGCTGTCGGTGCGGGCGCAGCCTCTGTCTGGGGTTCGGGGGCTGCCGGTGGCACGGCCACTGGCGCTGCGGGTGCGGTCGCGACAGTCGCAGCCGGCGCTGGATCAGCGGGCTGGACAGGTTCGGGAGCGGGGGCCGGCGCGGGAGCGGGCGGTTTCTTCTTGAAAAAGCTGAACATCCGGGATGGAAACTGGTGTGCGCTGCGGGGGAAACCGGCTACCTATACAATCAGGCGCTCGGCGTCGGCCCTCCGGCCGACGGGCCCCATTCTAACAGAGCAGAGACCATGATTTTCCGACTCGGATCGCTGTTGCTGGCCGGCGTGCTCGGCTTCGGCCTGCTGCCTTCCGGCGCGCAGGCCGGCGCAAATGCGCAGGAATTCCGCCTTGCCAACGGGCTGAAGCTGATCGTCCAGGAAGACCGGCGCGCGCCCACGGTTGTCAACATGGTGTGGTATCGCGCAGGCAGCCTCGACGAGCAGAGCGGCGCGACCGGCGTTGCCCATGTGCTCGAGCACATGATGTTCAAGGGCACGAAGCGCCTGAAGCCGGGCGAGTTCAGCGAGAAAGTGGCCCGGCTCGGCGGCCGCGACAATGCCTTCACCAGCCGCGACTACACCGGCTATCACCAGCAGGTCGAGAAGTCCCGGCTGGAACAGGTGATGGCGCTCGAGGCCGAGCGCATGCAGCACCTGGTGCTTGATGCGGCCGAGTTTTCCAAAGAGATCCGCGTCGTGATGGAAGAGCGGCGGCTGCGCACCGAAGACCAGCCGATGTCGCTGCTGTACGAAACGCTGAATGCTACTGCCTATGTATCGCACCCGACCCGCAACCCGGTGGTCGGCTGGATGAGCGACCTGCAGAGCATGACCGTCGCCGACGCCCGCCGCTGGTACGAGCAATGGTATGCGCCGAACAATGCCACCATCGTGATCGTCGGCGATGTCGACGCGAAGCAGGTGAAACAGCTGGCGGAAAAGCACTTCGGCAAGATACCGGCCAAGACCCTGCCTGCCGCCAAGCCGCAGGAGGAGCCGCCGCAGCGCGGCATCAAGCGCGTCACCGTCAAGGCTCCGGCCGAGAACCCGCACCTGGTGATGGCATGGAAAGTGCCGCGCCTGCAGGACGTGGAGAAAGACGACGATGCCTTCGCGCTGCAGGCGCTGGCCGCTGTACTCGACGGCTATGACAATGCGCGGCTGCCGGCGAAGCTGGTGCGCACTGAGCGGCTCGCCAACTCGGTCGACGCCGGCTACGACACCGTGGCCCGCGGGCCGGTGATGTTCACGCTGTCGGCCGAGCCCACGCGGGACACCAGCGTGGAAAAACTGGAAGCGGTGCTGCGCGCCGAGCTCGAGCGGGTTGCCAATGAGGGCGTGTCCGCCGAGGAGCTCAAGCGCGTGAAAGCCCAGCTGATCGCCAGCCAGGTCTACAAGCGCGACTCGGTGTTCGGGCAGGCGATGGAAATCGGCTCGATGGAAATGGCCGGCATCTCGCACCGGCAGATCGACCGCATCATCGAGCGCCTTGCCGCAGTCACGCCGGCGCAGGTGCAGTCGGTCGCCCGCAAGTATTTTTCCGACAGCCAGCTGACCGTCGCCGTGCTCGAGCCCCTGCCGCTGACGGCGCAGGCCGAGAACCGGCAGGCCCCGCCCGGGCTGCGTCACTGAAAGGCCCATCCATGTTCAAGCGACTGTTCGTTTTCCTGCTGTTCATCGCGGCCGGTGCTGCACAGGCCGGCATCGACATCCGGCACTGGAAGCTCGACAACGGCGCGCGCGTCTATTTCGTCGAGAGCCGCAGCATTCCGATGATTGACGTGAATGTCGATTTCGATGCCGGCCACCGGCGCGACCCGTCCGGCAAGGCCGGCCTTGCATCGATCACCAACGTGCTGCTGGCGCGCGGCCTGCGGCAGGCCACGCTGCCCGATGGTCGCAGCGAGCCGGCAATGAGCGAGGCCGAGATCTCGAACGCCATCGCCGATGTGGCCGCGCAGCGCGGTGGCGGCGCGGGCTACGATCGTGCCGGCCTCGCGATCCGCACCCTGTCCTCGAGCGAAGAGCGCGAGCGCGCACTGCACATGCTGGCCAGGCTGCTGTCCCAGCCCAGCTTTCCCGATGACCTGCTGCAGCGGGACAAGGCACGCACCGTCGCCGCCATCCGCGAATCGCTGACCCAGCCCGGCGCCATCGGTTCCAAGGCCTTCTGGCGGCTTGCCTACGGCTCCCACCCGTATGGCGCGGAGTCCACCGTCGAATCCATATCCGGGCTCGTGCGTGACGACCTGATGCAATTCCATCGCCGGCACTATGTCGCCAACCAGGCCGTCATCTCGATCATTGGCGACCTCAGCCGCGATGAGGCCGATGCCATGGCGCGCGAGCTGACGAAGCGCCTGCCGCAGGGTGAGCCGCTGCCCGCGCTGCCTGCCGTCACGCCACCGCTCGCCGCCGACGAACGCATACCGCATCCGGCATCGCAGTCGCACATCACGGTCGGCCTGCCGGCGCTGTCGCGCGACGACCCGGACTTCTTTGCGCTGACCGTCGGCAACTATGTGCTGGGCGGCGGCGGCTTCGTCTCGCGCCTGACGCGCGAAGTGCGCGAAAAGCGCGGACTGGCGTACAGCGCCTACAGCTACTTCAATCCGATGGCGCAGGAAGGCCCGTTCATGGCCGGCCTGCAGACCCGCAAGGACCAGTCCGACGAAGCACTGACCGTCATGCGCGACACGCTGGCCGCCTATCTGCGCGATGGCCCGACCGACGCCGAGCTCAAGGCCGCCAAGGACAACCTGATCGGCGGTTTTGCGCTGCGCATCGACAACAACCGCAAGATCCTCGACAACATCGCCAGCATCGGCTTCTACGGACTGCCGCTCGACTATCTCGATACCTGGACCGACAAGGTCGCCAAAGTCAGCGTCGCCGACATCCGCGCTGCGTTCCGCCGCAAGCTTGCGGTGGACAGGATGGTGACCGTCATCGTCGGTGCGGAACCGGTGCGGCCTTGAAGAAGAACGGCAACCCGCCTCCCCGCCAGGTTCGCATCATCGGCGGCGACTGGAAACGCACGCCGCTGGCGGTGGCCGATGTCGACGGCCTGCGTCCCACGCCGGATCGCGTGCGCGAAACACTGTTCAACTGGCTCGACCACCTGCAGCACCGGCGCTGGGAAGGGCGGCGCGTGCTCGACCTGTTCGCCGGGACCGGCGCACTCGGCTTTGAGGCAGCCAGCCGGGGCGCGACCGAGGTCGTGATGGTCGAATCGCATCCGGCCGCCTTGCGCCAGCTGCAGGCCATTTGCGACAAGCTCGATGCCCGGCAAGTCCGTCTCCGGCGCGGCGATGCGCTCGCGCAACTCGATGCACTGGCCCCGCCGTTCGACCTCGTCCTCCTCGACCCGCCCTACCGGCTGCAATTACTGCCGCGGCTGCTGCCCGCGTGCCGGCGCTTGCTCGGGCCAGACGGGCTGGTCTATGCTGAATCCGACCAGCCTTTTGCCGATCCGGCCGCCGACTGGTTGCAAGGATGGAACATCATTCGCGCGGACAAGGCTGGACAAGTGTTCTTCGCCATACTGGCGATCGCTGACAGCGCAGGGAATTAGGGCATAATTCGGCTTCCATTTGTGCGCAACAGCAACATTGCTTTGCGAGCGACAACCCACAGGACAAGCCCATGGTCACAGCCGTCTATCCCGGAACTTTTGATCCGCTCACCCGCGGACACGAAGACCTGGTTCGGCGCGCCTCCGGCCTGTTCGACAAGCTGGTCGTCGGCGTGGCCGACAGCAAGGCCAAGCGGCCCTTCTTCTCGCTCGAAGAGCGGCTCGACATTGCGCGCGAAGTTCTCGGGCACTACCCGAACGTCATCGTGGAGAGCTTTTCCGGGCTGCTGAAAGATTTCGTGCGCCAGCAGGACGCGCGCGTCATCGTGCGCGGACTGCGCGCGGTGTCGGACTTCGAATATGAATTCCAGATGGCCGGCATGAACCGCTACCTGCTGCCTGATGTCGAAACCCTCTTCCTGACGCCGTCCGACCAGTACCAGTTCATCTCCGGCACCATCGTGCGCGAGATTGCGCTGCTCGGCGGCGATGTCTCCAAATTCGTGTTCCCCTCGGTCGAGCAGTGGCTGCAGAAAAAAATCGCGGCCGGCCAGTCCTGATTCCCGACCCGTGTTCGTGACGGAGGTGCTGCGATGGCGCTGATGATCACCGACGATTGCATCAACTGCGACGTTTGCGAGCCCGAGTGCCCGAACGGTGCGATCTTCCTCGGGCCGCAGATCTACCAGAT
>JAIXTG010000364.1 GCA_027484285.1 Oxalobacteraceae bacterium
GCATTTGTCGGTGTCGCCGCGACGTGTCCTGCCGGGATGGACTGTGCAGCAGCGCGCAGCTTATTACTTCGACGCCGCATGGCAGACGACCCAGACCCTGCGCCGCCTGCTGCGCGCCAGCCTGGCCGCCGAAGATCTCGGCCTGCGTCCGCCGCCCGAGTTGCTGGGACAGGCTGTGGAGAGCCTGTTGCAATCCATCTCCCCCGGCCTGCACGACGACAGCGAAAGCCGTGCCTGTTTCGACCGCTTGCTGCAGTCGCATCTGTCCGGACTGTCGGCTGACGAGCTGGACCGCCTTGCGAGCCTGCTGCGCGCGCAGCGCTTCGATGGCACGGTCATGGAATCGATCGTCGATGATCCTGTGCTGGAAGAATTCGGCTTTGCCAATGGGCCGCCGCGCCAGCGCCAGCGCACCCTGATGTTCACACCCGACCTGTATCTTGCCATCGACGACGCACGCGACGCTGCATGCGCCCGTGCAACGCGTTTCGGCACGCGGATCACGCCCGGCGCGGCGCAACAGGCGCGAGAGTTGCTGGCCGCCTGCGCGGCATCACAGTCGCCAGCGGGAGTCACATTGCCGCAGTTTTGCAGCATCGCCGCGCAACTCGCGGTGGCGGTCGGGCTCGACGCTGCGCCGGCGACAGCGATTGCAAAATCACCGCTGCATCCTGCCAGTACCGTGGCCTGGCAGCGCGATACCGTCATGGTCGATTGCTCTGTATGGTCGGCACTGTCCTTGCGCAACGATCCTGCCCTGTACGCCGTACTGCTGCGCGACCTGCTCGAGCTGGTGCTTGCGCGCACACTGGCCGGACCGGAAGCCATGGCGCAGTCACTGGATGACGCCGGGCGCTCACTGCTGTTTGCCGAACTGGAGCGGGTGCTGTCGCTGCCGCCGGCGATCACCGGGCCGGGGATGGCAGCGCAAGCTGCGGCGGTACTCGCACGCGGCCAGGCCTTCGGCACGATACAGATCTGCCCGACCAGCGGTGTCGCACTCGGCCATGCATGGATTGCCCCGACCTTGTCAGCCGTGCCGGACCGGTCAAGTCGCGGCAGGGACATCGGCACTCGCTACATGCGCTCCGGATTCCGCCTCGAGCCCGAGCCTTGCCGGATCAATGAATGGGAGATCCGATGGCTAAGCGCGCGGGAAAGCGAGCAGTTGTATCCCGCCGAGCGGGCGTGGCACCTGCGCGTGCCGGCCGATCGGCAGAAACTGCAGCAGGCCGCCTCTGACGTGATGCAGGAATGGCAGCGGCTGGCGCTGCCCTACCGTTTCATTGGCACCGAGCCGGGCATGCCGGCCACCGGCTGCCGGATGACGGTCTGGCATGCCGTCCAGCGGGGCATGGACGACGATGCACGCGCGCTGTTTTCGCATTTCCGGCTCGGCCTGCCGGAGCCGGAATCGCCGACCGAACTGGCACTGCGGCTGGAGCAATTCATGGGCTGGCTGCACGCGCTGGCAGCGTCGAACGGCAAGCAGTCGACTGACCTATAATCGCCCGACAACAACACGGAGACCTTTGCATGGCCCTGCCCGCCGCCCTTCAGCATCTCAGCCTTCCAGTGATTGGCTCACCCCTGTTCATCGCCAGCTGTCCTGCGCTGGTGATCGAGCAGTGCAAGGCCGGCATCGTCGGCGCTTTTCCGGCCCTGAATGCACGGCCGGCCGAGATGCTGGACCAGTGGCTGGACGACATCCAGGGTGCGCTGGCAGCCCATCGTGCAGCACATCCGGACGCCGTCATCGGACCGATCGCGGTGAACCAGATCGTGCACCAGTCGAATGACCGGCTGGCCCATGACGTCGAAGTCTGCGTCAAGCACCAGATCCCGATCATCATTTCGTCGCTGCGTGCGCCGCCGAAAGAAATGCTGGATGCCATCCACAGCTACGGCGGCATCGTGCTGCATGACGTGGTCTCGATCCGCCATGCGCAGAAGGCACTGGAAGCCGGGGTCGACGGCCTGATTCTGGTGGCGGCCGGCGCCGGCGGCCACGCGGGCGGGCTGTCGCCGTTCGCGCTGGTCGGCGAAGTGCGCAAATTTTTCGACGGCCCGATCGCCCTGTCCGGATCGATCGCAACTGGCGACGCCATCCTCGCCGCGCAGGCGATGGGCGCGGACTTCGCGTATATCGGCTCGCGCTGGCTGGCAACGCAGGAAGCCAATACCAGCGAGGGCTACCGGCAGGCGATCGTCGAGTCGAGCGCGGCCGACATCGTCTACACCAACCTGTTCACCGGCGTGCATGGCAATTACCTGAAAAAATCCATCGTCAATGCCGGCCTCGACCCTGACAACCTGCCCGAAGCCGACAAGTCGAAGATGAACTTCTCGACCAGCGGCGGCGCCAAGGCCTGGCGCGACATCTGGGGTGCGGGCCAGGGCGTGGGCCTGATGCATGATGTGCCGACCGTGGCCGAAGTCGTGGCGCGGCTGCGGGCCGAATACGAGACAGCCCGTGCGCGCCTGCTGGCCAGTCCCTACCCGCGATAACGCTGCATGAAAAAAGCTTATGTGGTGGCCGAGGTCGCGATTGCCGAAGCCGACGCTTATGCCAGCGAATACAGCCGCCATGTGCTGCCGACGCTGGCAGCCTACGGCGGACAGGTGCTGGCACGCGGCGGGACGCGCGTCCAGCTTGAAGGAGGGGACGATGCGCATCACGAGGGCCTGCGCACGGTGATCATCGAATTTCCGTCGCTGCAGCAGGCAGTCGACTGGCACCGGTCGGATGCCTACGCCCGGCTGCGTGCAATCCGGCAACGGTATTCGGTCGGCCGGCTGTTCATCGTTGAGGCCGGCTAGCGCTGCGGATTTCCGCTCCTGCAGCCGGGTCTAATCGCTTTTTCCGGGAAGACAGCGATGAAGACCGATGGCAAGCCCTTCCAGGTCAGCACCCAGCGACCGAAGCGCAAGGAAGCGCTGCCGCGCTTGCCGCACGAGCGCGACGAATCCGATGACAGCCAGCAAAGTGAGGTTCGCGACGATATCCGGCAGGCGTACGACGATGTGATGTCAGGCCAGCAGGACACCGACCTGCGGGAAGGACGCGGCGTCGAGGAAGTCGTGAAGGAACAGGTGGGGCGCAAGGAAGGCGGGCCGGCCCGCAAGGCCGGCACCTAGCGCCGTTCCACGTTGATGACCATGTCACCTTCAATGGCCAGCGCCCCGACCCGCCTGAGCTGGGTGATGGCCCAGTGCGCAAGGTGGATGGTTCCGTAGTTCATGTA
>JAIXTG010000067.1 GCA_027484285.1 Oxalobacteraceae bacterium
GCATAGTCGGTAGCGTTCTTTACGCGCGTAGCGGCATACAGCCCCAGGCCAAGCGAGATCAGCAGGTAGACCAGGACAAACACCAGCAGGGTATTCATGCGACCTCCGGGTGGGCGGAACTGTTTCCGCAGGAAAAAACGCCGAAATTATAGCCGCGGGATTTGCTTCAATTGCATGAATTTTTTGCCAGCCAGGGCGGCAGGATATCCGGGCTACCAGCCCATGTGCCAGCGCATGAACATCTGCACCACCAGGATGCCGGCCACCAGGCCGCCGCCAAAGTAAATCGCGACGCCGAGCAGCAGATTGGTGCGCTGCTGCTCCATGATCAGGCGTTTCAGGAGCAGGCTCTGGTCAGGCGACGGCGCGGCACGCGCAGCCAGCGCCTGCTGCACCAGCCGCGGCAGCGCCGGCAGGATGTGCGCGTACTGCGGCGCCTCCACCTTCAGGCGGTCGATGAACCCGCGCCAGCCGATCTGCTCCTTCATCCACTGCTCGAGAATGGGCTTGGCGGTCTGCCACAGGTCGAGCTGCGGGTCGAGCTGCCGGCCCAGCCCTTCGATATTGAGCAGCGTTTTCTGCAGCAGCACCAGTTGCGGCTGTATCTCGATGTTGAAGCGGCGCGAGGTCTGGAACAGGCGCAGCAGCACCTGCCCGAACGAGATCTGCGAAAGCGGCCGGTCGAAGATGGGCTCGCAGCACGCGCGCACTGCCGCCTCCAGTTCATCGACCCGGGTGGACGCCGGCGCCCAGCCGGACTCGATGTGCGCCTGCGCCACGCGCTTGTAGTCGCGCCGGAAGAACGCCAGGAAATTCTGCGACAGGTAGTCTTTGTCGTAGTCGGTCAGGGTGCCGACGATGCCGAAATCGAGGGCGATGTAGCGACCGAAGGTGGCCGGGTCGGTCGACACCAGGATATTCCCGGGGTGCATGTCCGCATGGAAGAAGCCATGGCGGAACACCTGCGTGAAGAAAATCTCGACGCCATCGCTGGAAAGCTTCTTCAGGTCGACGCCGGCCTCGACCAGGCGCGCGGTCTGCGAGATCGGGATGCCGTGCATGCGCTGCATCACGATCACCGACTCGGTACAGTAATCCCAGAACATTTCCGGCACCAGCAGCAGGCTGGACTGCTCGAAATTGCGGCGCAGCTGGCTCGCGTTCGCGGCCTCGCGCATCAGGTCGAGCTCGTCATGCAGGTATTTGTCGAATTCGGCCACCACTTCGCGCGGGCGCAGGCGGCGCCCGTCGACCGACCAGCGGTGTATCCAGCCCGCGATGATGTGCATCAGCGCGATGTCGCCCCCGATGGCGCGACGCACACCGGGACGCAGCACCTTGACCGCCACCTCGGTTCCATCCTTGAGGGTGGCGAAATGCACTTGCGCGACCGACGCCGACGCGACCGGCTGACGCTCGAAACTGGCGAACAGCTGGTCCGGATGCTGGCCGAGCGAACGGGTGACTTCGGCAATCGCCAGCTCGGACGGGAAAGGCGGCACGCGGTCCTGCAGCAACGCAAGCTCGTCTGCGATGTCGGGCGGCATCAGGTCGCGCCGCGTCGACAGTACCTGGCCGAACTTCACGAAGATGGGGCCCAGCTCCTCCAGCGCACGGCGCAGGCGCTCGCCGCGCGGCGCGGAGATGTCGCGCCAGAAAAACAGCTTCGACAGCAGGCGCAGCGAGGCCGGGAGGCGCGCGTTGGACAGGATGATCTCGTCCAGCCCGTAGCGCAGCGATACGCGGACGATCTTCAGGACCCGCAGCAGGCGCGCGATCATGCGCGCTCCCCTGCGGCCTTTTCCAGCAGCGAGATGCGCTTGGCGAGGCGCTCGACATCGTCGCGCAGCACCGCGACTTCGGCGGCAAAACCGCTGCCCGCCTGTCGGTACAGCAGGGTCGGATTTTCTTCCAGCAGGTATTCGGCCATGTTCTCGGCCAGCTTGCGCGCGCCGGTCCGGACAGTCGCCGATGCCTCGCGCCCCGCACGCACCAGCCGCACTGCCGCCACATCGCCCACCAGCGGGGCCAGGTCTTCCTCGGCGTCCCAGCGCAGGCCGTTGGCGAGCTCGGAAATCATGCGCGCAAAATCGGCATCGCCGCTGATGGTCACATACGAGAAGGCACGCTCGCGGTCGGCGAGCACGCGCGGCAAGTCGGCCGGCTGGATGCGGATGGTGACGCTGGGCTCGGCAGCGGACGCTTCGAGCAGGCCATCGTTGGCTACGGCGAGATCCAGCTGCAGCACGCCTGCATCGATGCGCGCGCATTTGCCGGCATGCGCCGACAGCCTGTCGCGCAGCAGCGGCTGGCGCGACAGCAGGTGATTGACGACAGCAGCAAAAGGACGTTCCAACGTAGCCATGGTTCTATGAGGTCGATGGATACCTGCCTGCGCCGTGGCGCGGGGCAATGCGCCCCGGTCCGTCAACGCTGCGCAAGCCGGGATCCGGTGTCTTGCGACATACCGAGAGAAAAGAAAGCGATTACAGCTTCACGCCGACATGCAGCGCCGCGACGCCCGCCGTCAGGTTGAAATACTCGACCCGGTCCAGCCCGGCGTCCTGCATCATCTGCTTCAGCGTTTCCTGGTCCGGATGCATGCGGATCGACTCGGCCAAGTAGCGATAGCTGTCGGCATCGCCGGCGATCTTCTGGCCCAGCCACGGCAGCACCTTGAACGAGTACACGTCATAGGGCTTCTGCAGCGGCTCGGGAACTTTCGAGAATTCCAGCACCAGCAGCTTGCCGCCCGGCTTCAGCACGCGGCGCATCTCGGCCAGCGCAGCGTCCTTGTGCGTCATGTTGCGCAGGCCGAAGGCGACCGACACCCGGTCGAAATAATTGTCCGGGAACGGCAGTTTCTCGGCGTCGCAGATCAGGGTCGGCAGCAGCAGGCCGGCATTGGTCATGCGGTCGCGGCCGACCCGAAGCATGGATTCATTGATGTCGGTATGCCAGACCTCGCCGCTCGGGCCGGCGCGCCTGGCGAAGGCCTTGGTCAGGTCGCCGGTGCCGGCCGCGATGTCGAGCACGCGAAAGCCGGGGCGGATGCCCGCCTGCGCGACGGTGAATGCCTTCCAGATGCGATGCAGTCCGGCCGACATCAGGTCGTTCATTACATCGTAGCGGGCGGCGACCGAGTGAAAGACTTCGGCCACCTTTTTCACCTTCTGTTCTTCAGGGACTTGCTGGTAGCCGAAATGGGTCTGGGTCATGGTCTGGGCGGGCCGGAAGGCCGGTGGTCAACCGGCCGAATTATACAAGCGGGCCGGGTGCGATCCGGTCAGTGTGATGCGCAGCCGCCGCCCTTGGCAATCATCGGCGCATCGCGGCCGGAATCGCGGGTGAAGCCGGCGGCTTCCAGCGCCCGCAGATAGTCTTCCCACAATTGTTCGCGATGCACGCAGAGTTCGTGCAGGAACTCCCACGAATACAGCCCGCTGTCATGGCCGTCGGAGAACACCGGGCGGATCGCGTAATGGCCGACCGGCTCGATGCCCTTGATCTCGACCAGGCGTTTGCCCGTCTGCAGGGTTTCCTGCCCCGGGCCATGGCCGCGCACCTCGGCTGACGGCGACAGCACGCGCAGGAATTCAAATGGCAGCTGGTAGCTCTGGTCGTCGTAGACGAGTTCCAGCGTGCGCGAGGCTTTGTGCAGGGTGATTTCTGTCGGTATGCGGGGGGTGTTCACTACGATCCTTTTCTGGCAGCTTGCGCAGCGCTCTTCTCTCGCCTCAGTCGAATGCGCCGCACCTGAGTTCGAAGATATGCTCTGGATCCCGGCCTGCGCCGGAATGACAGTTTGAGGAGCGATGCATTTTAAAACGTCATCCCGGCGCAGGCCGGGATCCAGCGTCTTGAATCAGCCGGCTGGCAGCGGTCAGAGATACGTCGCCAGCCGCTGCCGCATTTTGGCACGCAATGCATCCAGCCGCTCGCGCCGCACCTGCAGCGACGCCGGCTGCGGCGTGCGCTGCGGCTGGCCCCAGACCGGCTGCGGGAAGTGCAGGTCATCGGTGTAACGCGGGATCACATGCCAGTGCAGGTGCGGCACCATGTTGCCGAACGACGCGAGGTTCATTTTCTCCGGCTGCATGACTTCGCGCACCACATGCTCGACCTGCCACAGCACGTCCATCAGCAGCATGCGGTCCAGCTCGGAGAGGTCGGTGACTTCCTTCACATGGTCGCGCCAGATGACGCGGCAGAAGCCCGGATACTGTTCGTCGTCGACCAGCACCACGCGGAATTGCGCGCCCTGGTGCAGCACTTCGCCGCCTGGGGTTTCGCACAGTTCGCAGCCGACGACGGTCAGGCTCATGTCAGACCAGCACCCTTTCGATCCCGCCATCGTTCGCGCGCGCCACATACTCGGGCAGCCAGTTCGCACCCAGCAGGTGGCGCGCGATTTCGACCACGATGTAGTCGGCGGACGTGCCGGAATCCTCGTCGTAGCGCGACAGGCCCTGCAGGCAGGACGGGCAGGACGTGAGGATCTTCACATCGCCCGTGAAGCCGTCGGCGCGCAACTTGTCGGCGCCCTTCACCATTTCCGCTTCCTTGCGGAAGCGCACCTGGGTCGAGATGTCGGGACGGGCGATGGCCAGCGTGCCGGACTCGCCGCAGCAGCGGTCGTTCTTCTCGATCTTCTGCGCGTCGACAGTCGCGATCAGGCTGTTCACCGTCTTCAGCGGATCCTGCTGCTTCATCGGGCTGTGGCAGGGATCGTGGTACATGTAGCGCACGCCATTCACGCCCTCGAGCTTCACGCCCTTCTCGAGCAGGTATTCATGGATGTCGACGATGCGGCAGCCGGGGAAGATCTTCTCGAATTCATAGCCCTGCAACTGGTCGTAGCAGGTACCGCAGGACACCACCACGGTCTTGATATCGAGGTAATTCAGCGTGTTCGCGACGCGATGGAACAGCACGCGATTGTCGGTGATGATCTTCTCGGCCTTGTCGAAGTCGCCACTGCCGCGCTGCGGATAGCCGCAGCACAGGTAGCCGGGCGGCAGCACGGTCTGGACGCCGACGTGCCACAGCATCGCCTGCGTGGCGAGGCCGACCTGCGAGAACAGGCGCTCGGAGCCGCAGCCCGGGAAGTAGAACACCGCCTCGGTATCGACCGTGGTCGCCCTCGGATCGCGGATGATGGGCACGAACTTGCTGTCCTCGATATCGAGCAGCGCGCGCGCCGCCTTCTTCGGCAGGTTGCCCGGCATCTTCTTGTTCACGAAGTGGATCACCTGCTCGCGCACCGGCGGCTTGCCCACACTGGCCGGCGGCGCCTTGGTCTGCTTCTTCGCCAGCTTTTTCAGCAGGTCGTTTGCAAACCGCTGCGCCTTGTAGCCCCAGCCCATCATCACCTGGCGCGCAGCATTGATGGTGGCCGGGTCGGTCGCGTTCAGGAAGAACATCGATGCCGCAGTGCCGGGATTGAACGACTTCTTGCCCATCTTGCGCAGCAGGTTGCGCATGTTCATCGACACATCGCCGAAGTCGATGTCGACCGGGCACGGGTTGACGCATTTGTGGCAGACCGTGCAGTGCGCGCCCACGTCCTCGAACTCTTCCCAGTGGCGGATCGAGATGCCGCGCCGGGTCTGCTCCTCGTACAGGAAGGCCTCGATCAGCAGCGAGGTGGCGAGGATCTTGTTGCGCGGCGAATAAAGCAGGTTGGCGCGCGGCACGTGGGTTGCGCATACCGGCTTGCATTTGCCGCAGCGCAGGCAGTCTTTCACGCTGCCGGCAATGGCACCGATGTCGCTCTGCTGCATGATCAGCGACTCATGGCCCATCAGGCCGAACGACGGCGTGTACGCATTGCGCAGGTCGGCGTCGGCGAGCAGCTTGCCCTTGTTGAAACGCCCCTCGGGATCGATGCGCCGCTTGTATTCGCGGAATTCGCCAATCTCGGCCTCGGTCAGGAATTCGAGCTTGGTAATGCCGATGCCGTGCTCGCCGGAGATCACGCCGTTCAGCGAGCGGGCCAGCGCCATGATGCGCTCGACCGCCGCGTGCGCGGCCTGCAGCATCTGGTAGTCGTCGGAGTTGACCGGCAGGTTGGTGTGCACATTGCCGTCGCCCGCGTGCATGTGCAGCGCGACGAAGACGCGGCCGCGCAGCACGCGCTTGTGGATGGCCTCGCACTCCTCGAGGATGGGCCTGAAGGCGGCGCCGCCAAAAATCTGGCGCAGCTGCGCGCGTACTTCGGCCTTCCAGGACACGCGGATCGTGCGGTCCTGCAGCAGGTCGAACAGCGTGGCGCCGGGCTGCTGCGCGAGACGGGCATCGATACCCGCAGCCAGCGCGTCGAGGCCGAACGCAGGCAGCCGGTCCTTCGCATCGGCCAGCTTCAGGTCGAGCTGTGCCAGCAGCCATGACCAGCGCGCGTGCACGCCGTCGAGCAGGGACATGGCTTCGGCCACGCGATTTCCCAGCAATCCGGCCGGCGAGATCTCGGCGCCTTCGCCATCCTCGCTCTTGCCGAGGGGCAGGTGGCCTTTCGCAAAGAAGGACTGCAACTCGGCCAGCAGCTTGAGCTTGTTGCCGATCGACAGTTCGATGTTGATCCGCTCGATGCCATCGGTGTACTCGCCCATGCGGTCGAGCGGTATCACCACGTCTTCGTTGATCTTGAAGGCATTGGTGTGGCGGGCAATGGCGGCAGTGCGTGCGCGGTCGAGCCAGAAGGTCTTGCGCGCTTCCGGACTGACGGCAACGAAACCTTCGCCGACGCGGGTATTGGCAAGGCGGATCACTTCGGAGGTCGCGCGCGCCACTGCCTCTTCATCGTCGCCGACGATGTCGCCGAACAGGGCCATCTTGGGCAGCACGCCGCGCTTGGACTTGGTGGCATAGCCGACTGCCCGCAGGTAGCGCTCGTCGAGATGCTCGAGGCCGGCCAGGATGGCGCCGCCCTTTTTCGTTTCGGCGTCGAGGAAATCCTTGATCTCGACAATTGACGGAATCGCATCGCGCGCCTGGCCGAAGAATTCGAGGCAGACGGTGCGCGCGTATTTCGGCATCTTGTGCAGGATCCAGCGCGCCGACGTGATCAGGCCGTCGGTGCCTTCTTTCTGCACGCCGGGCAGGCCGGCAAGGAACTTGTCGGTGACATCCTTGCCAAGGCCTTCCTTGCGGAATTTGCGCCCTGCGATCTCGAGCACCTCGGTTCGGAACGGCGCATTCTTGCGACCGCGCTCGGCCGGATGCGTCCACTCGAGGCGGAAGCGGGCTACGGGCGCGTCATGGATCTTGCCAAGGTTGTGGTCGAGGCGCGTCACCTCCAGCCAGTCGCCGTTCGGGTCAACCATGCGCCAGCTGGCGAGGTTGTCGAGCGCGGTGCCCCACAGCACGGCCTTCTTGCCGCCGGCATTCATCGCGATATTGCCGCCGATGCAGGAGGCCTCGGCCGAGGTGGGATCGACCGCGAACACGAAGCCGGCCTTGTCGGCCGCGTCGGACACGCGCTTGGTCACCACGCCGGCGCCGGAATAAATGGTCGCGTAGTCGCGATCGACGCCGGGCAGGCGCGTCATTTCGACGGCGCCGAGGTCCTCGAGCTTTTCCGTGTTGATCACGGCCGACATCGGCGTCAGCGGAATCGCGCCGCCGGTGTAGCCGGTGCCGCCGCCACGCGGGATGATGGTCAGGCCGAGCTCGATGCAGCCTTTCACGAGGCCGGCCATCTCCTCCTCGGAGTCCGGCGTGAGCACCACGAACGGATATTCGACGCGCCAGTCGGTGGCGTCAGTCACGTGGGATACGCGCGACAGCCCGTCGAACTTGATGTTGTCGGCCGCGGTGTAGCGGCCCAGCACCTTGCGGGAACGCCGGCGCAGGTCCTGGACCTGGCGGAACTCGGCGGCGAATTCCTCGACTGCCTTGCGCGCCAGCTCGATCAGCGTGCCGACATGCTGCTTGCGGCGACGCGTTTCGGGATCCAGCGTCTCGTCACCCTCGGCCACCATGCGGCGGCGGTCAACCTCATTCAGCCGGTGGTAGAGGGCATCGATCAGCGCTTCGCGCCGCGAAGGGTTGTCGAGCAGGTCGTCCTGCAGGTAGGGATTGCGTCGCACGACCCAGATGTCGCCCAGCACTTCATACAGCATGCGCGCGGAGCGGCCGGTCTGGCGCAGGCTGCGCAGCTGGGAGATCAGGTCCCATGCGGTGTCGCCGAGAAGCCGGATGACGATCTCGCGATCGGAGAACGACGTGTAGTTGTACGGGATCTCGCGCAGGCGTGCAGGCGTGCTGCCTTCAGGCGCGTCGGTAAGCAAGGCGTGGATTTGCGCTGGGGCGTTCATCAGAGGAAACGTGCCTGAAAAACTAAAGAAGCATTTTAACGTATTGCGTTGCACAAGGACCGGGCAGAAGCCCTTGAATTACTGTGGCTTTCCGGGCCGACCGGTTCAATTCCAGTCGAGCAGGGCGCGCCATAGGCCGTCGGGCACCTCGAGCAACAGCCAGGTCATGGTCAGGTAGCGACCCAGCTTGCCGATGGCCATGAAGAGGAGACAGGGCCAGAAAGGCATCTTCAGCCAGCCCGCCAGCGAGCACAGGGGATCGCCAACCACCGGCAGCCACGACAGCAGCAGGGTTTTCGGGCCGAAGCGCTGCAGCCAGCCGAACCAGCGGGTCTCGCTCTCGCGCGCGAGCGCGCGCTTGGCACCATAGCCCATGCCGTAGCTGATGGCGCCGCCGAGGGTATTGCCGGCCGTGGCGACCAGCACCGCCGGCCAGAACAGCTCGCCGTTCAGCTTGACGACCGCGAACACCGCCGGCTCCGAGCCCATCGGCAGCAGGGTGGCCGATACCAGCGCAATCACGAACAGCGCGGGCAGGCCGACCGTCGGCAGCGACAGCGCATTCAGCAGCGTGGTGACGAGCGCAGAGAGCATTCGGGCGAAAGACCGTGTTCAAGAGGGCAAAAGGCGGTCGATTATAATGCGCCGCCATGAGTACCGATTACCTGAAGAAGATTCTCACATCGCGCGTGTATGACCTCGCGATCGAGACGCCGCTGGAAATGGCGCCCGTCCTGTCCGAGCGCACGGGCAACCGGATCCACCTCAAGCGCGAAGACATGCAAAGCGTGTTCAGTTTCAAGCTGCGCGGCGCATACAACAAGATGGCGCAGCTGCCGCCGGACCGCCTGAAGCGCGGCGTGATCTGCGCCTCCGCCGGCAATCATGCGCAAGGCGTCGCGCTGTCAGCGAAAACCCTCGGCTGTCGCGCAGTGATCGTGATGCCGACCACCACGCCGGCCGTCAAAGTGGAAGCAGTGCGCGCGCGCGGCGGCGAAGTGGTGCTGGCCGGCGACTCTTATTCGGATGCCTACCAGCATGCGCTGGCGCTGGAAAAAAAGCACAAGCTGACCTTCGTGCATCCGTTCGACGACCCGGACGTGATCGCCGGCCAGGGCACGATCGCGATGGAGATCCTGCGCCAGCACGCCGGCCCGATCGACGCGGTATTCGTGGCCATCGGCGGCGGCGGCCTGATTGCCGGCGTCGGCGCCTACATCAAGGCGGTACGGCCGGAGATCAAGGTGATCGGCGTGCAGACGACCGATTCGGATGCGATGGCACGCTCGCTGGCCGCCGGTCGCCGCGTGATGCTGAACGACGTCGGCCTGTTTTCCGACGGTACCGCGGTCAAGCAGGTCGGCGAGGAAACCTTCCGGCTGGCGAAACAGGTCGTCGACGAGATCATCCTGGTCGACACCGATGCGGTGTGTGCCGCGATCAAGGATGTATTCACCGACACGCGCAGCATCCTCGAGCCGGCGGGGGCGCTGGCGGTGGCCGGCGCAAAGGCCTATGTCGAGCGCGCTGCCAAGTCCCGCAAGCCGGTGCGCGGCCAGACGCTGGTGGCCATTGCCTGCGGCGCCAACATGAATTTCGACCGGCTGCGCTTCGTGGCCGAGCGTGCCGAGGTGGGCGAGGCGCATGAGGCAGTGTTTGCGGTCACCATCCCGGAAGAGCGCGGCAGCTTCAAGCGCTTCTGCCAGCTGGTCGGCGCCCGCTCGGTAACGGAGTTCAATTACCGCATCAGCGGCGAGAAGGAAGCGCATGTCTTCGTCGGCCTGCAGGTGGCCGACCGGGACGAGCCTGAACGCATCTGCAAGCAGTTCCAGAAACTCGGCTTCCGCACGCTGGACCTGACGCATGACGAACTCGCCAAGTTGCACATCCGTCACCTTGTCGGCGGCAAGAGCACGCTGGCGCAGCACGAGATCCTGTACCGCTTCGAATTCCCCGAGCGCCCGGGTGCGCTCATGCGCTTCCTCGACAGCATGGCGCCGAACTGGAACATCAGCCTGTTCCACTACCGCAGCCAGGGGGGCGATGTCGGCCGCGTGCTGGTCGGGCTGCAGGTGCCGAAGAAAGAGATGAAGGACTTCCGTGCATTCCTTTCCACGCTCGGGTATCGTGCGTGGGACGAGAGCGAGAATCCGGCGTACAAGTTGTTCCTTTGATTCAGGGCCTGCTCCGACCACATACAAGCCATCGTTAATCCCGCATGGATCCCCGGCCTGCGCCGGGATGACGAATTTGGAGGTCGGTGCCTTTTGAAACGTCATCCCCGCGCAAGGCGTGATCCAGCGTCTTTCGAAGCCTATCCATGAGCGACACCCAGCATCCGTCCGACTCCCCCCTCGGCAAGCCCACGCCGTACAGCGACAGCTACGACCCGTCGCTGCTGTTCCCGATGCCGCGCGCCGACAAGCGCGATGAACTCGGCATCAGCGGCACCCTGCCCTTCTTCGGCATGGACGTGTGGAATGCGTACGAGGTCTCGTGGCTGAACATGCGCGGCAAACCGCAGGTCGCGATCGCGACATTGCTGGTGCCGGCCGACAGCCCGAACATCGTCGAGTCGAAGTCGATGAAGCTGTATTTCAATTCGCTGAACCAGTCGAAGGTCGCTGGACCGGACGCGCTGCTCGAGTTGCTGCGCGCCGACCTGTCGGCGGCGTTCGGTGCCAGCGTGAGCATCAAGCTGACGCTGGCCGAGGATTTCGGCAAGCTGCAGATGGGTGAACTCGACGGCCTGCTGCTGGACCGGCTGGATGTGGACATTGACGACTACGCGCCAGACCCGGCACTGCTGAAGGTGAATCCGGATGAGGCGCCGATGGAAGAGACGCTGGTGTCGCATCTGCTGAAGTCGAATTGCCTGGTCACGAACCAGCCGGACTGGGCCAGCGTGCAGATCCGCTACGTCGGCAACCCGATCAATCAGGAAGGCTTGCTGAAATATCTGGTCGGCTTTCGCGCGCATCAGGAATTCCATGAGCAATGTGTCGAACGCATCTTCATGGACCTGCTGCGCCAGTGCCAGCCAACCAAGCTGTTTGTGAGCGCTCGCTACACGCGCCGGGGCGGAATTGACATTAATCCCTGGCGCAGCAATTTCTCGCTGTCGAGCATGCCCGCCAATAAGCGCAATGCGCGCCAATGATGCAGCACAACTGGCTGCCAACTTTCTGCGCCGCCGGTCGTCAAAGCAATTGCCACAAGACACTGGCAGGTATAGATTGAGCGCCCGGACAACTTCCAGTATGAGCATTTCGACAACCGCGCCGGCGATGGCCACGCCAAGGCCTCGGCCTCGACCGGAACAGCGCCCTTGAGCTCACGGACATTTCTGCGCCTCGCGCCCTGAAAACTCCTATAATGCCGGGCGGCGGCCTTATTGTGCATTGCATCATGACCCATTTCAGCCAAATTCTGCCGGCGGCAAATGTCGTCCTCGACCTTGAATGCTCGAGCAAGAAGCGCGCATTTGAGCAGGCTGGCCTGATCTTCGAAAACAACTGCGGCATTGCCCGCTCGACGGTGTCGGACAACCTGTTCGCCCGCGAGCGGCTCGGCTCGACCGGCCTCGGCCACGGCGTGGCCGTGCCGCACGGCCGCATCCGCGGCCTGAAGGCGCCACTGGCTGCTTTCGTGCGACTGTCCGAGCCGATCCCGTTTGAATCCCCGGATGGCGAACCGGTCCGGCTGCTGATCTTCCTGCTAATACCCGACAACGTGACCCAGCAGCACCTGGAAATCCTGTCGGAGATCGCGGAAATGTTCTCGGACAAGAATTTCCGCACCGAGATGTCGGAGGAGGCCAGCGCAACCCAGTTGCACACGCGGCTGGTGAACTGGCAGCCGTCCGAACGCAGCGCCGCCTGACATGCCCTCCAATACTCCGCTGTCCATCCAGCAGCTGTACGACGACAACCTTGAATCGCTGCGGCTGGGCTGGCTGGCCGGCCATGCCGGCAACGGGCGCGTCATTTACGGCGATGCGGCGTCGGCCGCCGACCAGGTCGGACACCTGAACCTGATCCACCCGGGGCGCATCCAGGTCTTCGGCCAGCAGGAGCACGACTACCTGCTGCGCATCTCGGACAACAGCCGCGCATTCCAGACGCGCGAACTGGTGGCTGGCGAACCGCCTGCCTTCATCATCGCGCAGTCGCTGGAGCCGCATCCGTACATCGTGCAGGTCTGCAACGATCACAACATACCGCTGATGACTACGCCGATGCCTGCCGCGCAGGTCATCGATTTCCTGCGGGTCTACTTGTCCAAGAAACTGGCCTCGCGCGTGACCATGCACGGCGTCTTCATGGACGTGCTCGGCGTAGGCGTGCTGATTACCGGCGAATCGGGGCTCGGCAAGAGCGAGCTGGGACTGGAACTGATCTCGCGCGACCATGGCCTGGTGGCCGATGATGCGGTCGAATTTTCCCGCATCGCGCCTAACATGATCGAAGGCCGCTGCCCGCCGCTGCTGCAAAACCTGCTTGAAGTGCGCGGCCTGGGCCTGCTGGACATCAAGACCATCTTTGGCGAGACCGCAGTGCGCCGCAAGATGCGGCTGAAGCTGATCGTGCATCTCGTACGGCGCAAGACGCTGGAAGAAAATTACGAGCGCCTGCCGCTCAACCAGCAGACCCAGGAAGTGCTCGGCCTGCCGATCCGCAAGGTGGTCATTCCGGTCGAGGCAGGCCGCAACATCGCCGTGCTGCTCGAAGCCGCGGTGCGCAACACCATCCTGCAGATGCGCGGCATCGATACGCTGGCCAATTTCATGGAGCGCCAGCAGCGCGCAATGGACGGCGAATAGCGCGCCCCGCCTGCCGGGCGGCGCTTTCCGATATGATGCCTGCATGCGCATCATCCTCCTCACCGGCCTCTCGGGTTCCGGCAAATCCGTCGGCCTGAACGCTCTCGAAGACGCCGGCTATTTCTGCGTCGACAATCTGCCGCCCTCGCTGCTGCGCGCGCTGGTCGACACCTGCCAGCAGGAAGGTGCCGAGCGGCTCGCCATCGCCGTCGATGCGCGCAGCGCCTCGTCGCTGGCCGAGCTGCCCGAGGCGATCGCGTCGCTGAAAGCGCGCGGCCACCATGTCGACACGGTATTCCTGACTGCAAAAACCGAGTCGCTGATCAACCGTTTTTCCGAAACCCGGCGCAGCCACCCGCTGTCGCACCGCATCGCGCAGGAAGCGGCGCCGAACGATATGCCGACCCTGGTCGAATGCCTGCGCAAGGAGCGCGAGATGCTGTCGGCGGTCGAGGGGCTCGGGCACCAGATCGATACCTCGGGGCTGTCGGCCAACCAGCTGCGCGCGTGGATACGCGAACTCGTGCGCACCGACCGCAGTGCGCCGATGTCACTGCTGTTCGAGTCCTTCGCGTTCAAATACGGCGTGCCGCTGGACGCCGATCTGGTGTTCGACGTGCGGGTCGTGCCCAACCCTTTCTATGACAAGCAGCTGCGCCCGCTGACAGGCAGGGACCAGCCCGTGATCGACTTCCTGACTGCACAACCGGAGGCCATGACCCTGATGGCCGACATCCGCGGCTTCGTCGATCGCTGGCTGCCTGCCTTCCAGCGCGACAACCGGAGCTACCTGACGGTGGCCATCGGCTGCACCGGCGGACAGCACCGCTCGGTGTTCATGGTCGAGCAGCTGGCCGAGCATTTCCACGACCGCGCGCGCGTGCTGGTGCGCCATCGCGAACTGGACTGACATGCCGACCGATCGCACTGACTGGCTGCCGCTGTTTCCGCTCAAGACCGTGCTCTTCCCCGGCGGCGTGCTGCCGCTGCGCGTGTTCGAGACGCGCTATGTGGACATGGTGCGCGACTGCATGAAGCGCAGCGCGCCCTTCGGCGTGGTGGCGATCCGTGCCGGCGCCGAAGTCGGGGCGGCAGCGGATCCCTGCGAGGTCGGCACGCTCGCGCACATCGTCGACTGGGACATGCCCGAGCTGGGCGTGCTGCTGCTGAATACCCGCGGCGGCGACCGCTTTCGCATCCTCGAGACGCGCACACTGCCGAACCAGCTGCTCGAGGCGCGCACCGAGCTGCTGCCGGCCGACGACACCAGTAACGCCGGCGATGGCGGCGATGCACTGCCTCTGTGTGCAAACGTGCTGCGCGCCGTGATCGACGACCTGCTGCAGCGGGCACGCGCCGAGGCGGGCGACGATTTCATCAGCCCCTTCCCCGAACCGCACCGGCTGGATGATGCCGGCTGGGTAGCGAACCGATGGAGCGAGATGCTGCCGATCAGCCTGGAAGAAAAACAGCAGCTGCTGGAAACCAGCGATGCCAGCCTGCGGCTGGAAAAAGTGCGCGACGTCCTGCAGCAGAACGGCGTGATCTGAGCCCCGGCAGTCAGCCCAGTCCCAGCAGTTTCTTCAACGGCGCAGGCAGCGCTGCCTGCGCCAGGCTCCCCGTCGGATGCCAGCCATAGGGCGACTGCCCGGCCATCGCCTCGCGCGATGAAAGCAGCACTTGGAGCGGCGTCACGTGCAGCCGGTAGTGCGTGAACGCATGCACGAACGGCGGCAGCGGCTCGATCGTCGCCACCTGCCCGATGCCGGCCAGCGCCAGCCTGACTTCACTCCCGGTTTCGCCGTCGGCTGCAGCGCCCAATCGGTCCAGTTCTGGCAGCGACAGCAGGCCGCCCCAGATGCCGGTCGGCGGGCGCTGTTCCAGCAGCAGTTCATCCGCATGCATCACCACCAGCATCACGGTCGACTTCTCCGGTACCGCCTTGCGCGGACGGCGCACCGGCAGCTCCGCGGTGCGCCCGCTGGCATGGGCAACGCAGCGCGACTGCATCGGGCAGTCGCCGCAGCGCGGACGGCTGCGCGTGCAGACCGTCGCACCGAGATCCATCAGGCCCTGTGTATACGATTCGATATCCCGCGCCGGTAGCAATGCTGCGGCGCGCTGCCACAGCATCCTCTCCACCTGGGCCTGGCCGGGAAAGCCGTCAATGCCGAACACGCGGCAGAACACCCTCTTCACATTGCCGTCGAGGATGGCAGCGCGCGCGCCGTACGCAAATGCCGCGATCGCGGCGGCAGTCGACTGCCCGATGCCCGGCAGTGCGGCCAGCTGGTCCACGTCCGAAGGAAAGCGCCCGCCATGCTGCGCCACCACCGCCTGTGCGCAGCGATGCAGGTTGCGTGCGCGGGTGTAGTAACCCAGTCCGGCCCACAGCGCCATCACCTCTTCCACCGGCGCAGCCGCCAGTGCCGCCACATCGGGAAAGCGCAGCAGGAAGCGCTGGTAGTAAGGAATGACGGTCGCCACCTGCGTCTGCTGCAGCATGATTTCCGACAGCCAGATGCGGTACGCATCGCGTGTCTGCTGCCACGGCAGCCGATGGCGGCCGTGCTGCTTCTGCCAGGCGACCAGCAGTTCGGAAAACGCGGGGTCGGCAGGGGCTGCCGGGGAGTCGGCCAGTCGCTTCATCGCTGGCAGCGCGCGCAATAGAAGGTCGAGCGCTGTCCCTGCAGGATGCGGCGCACCGCACTGCCGCACTGGCGGCAGTCCTCGCCCTCGCGGTCATACACGAAATAGCTCTGCTGGAAGTAGCCCGATGCGCCGTCGACGCCGATGAAGTCGCGCAGGCTGCTGCCGCCCTGGGCGATGGCAGCAGCCAGCACACGCTGGATTGCCCGCGCAAGCCGCGCGTAGCGCTCGAGCGAAATCCGGCGCGCGGCCGTATTCGGATGGATGCCGGCCTCGAACAGGCTCTCGCACGCATAGATGTTGCCGACACCGACCACGATGTCACCGGCCAGCAGCACCTGCTTGATCGCCGCCGACCGCGTGCGCGTATTCCGGTACAGCAGCTGGGCCAGGTCGTCTCGTCCGAGCGGTTCCACACCGAGGCTGCGCAGCAGCGGATGCGCAGCCAGTTCGCCGTCTTCGTTCCCGTGCCACAGCAGCGCGCCGAAGCGGCGCGGGTCGGTAAAGCGCATCAGCTCGCTGCCAAATTCCAGGTCAACATGGTCATGCTTCTGGGCGGGGTGACCGACCGGCAGCATGCGCAGGTGGCCCGACATGCCGAGGTGCACCAGCAGGCTGCCGTGGTCGAACTGCAGCAGCAGGTACTTTCCGCGGCGCGAGGTCGACCGCAGCGTCTGTCCCTCGAGCAATGCCGGCAGTGCCGGCGGGAACGGCCAGCGCAGCCCGCTGCGACGCAGGATGACGCGGGTCAGCAGGCGTCCTTCGACATGCGGCGCAATGCCGCGGCGGGTCACTTCAACTTCGGGCAATTCAGGCATGCGTGCGAGTCAGCGGCGAGGTGGGGTTGAGCCATACCGGCGTGCGGGGCGAAGAATACCGCTTTCGGCGTAAAATCGTTTTCCGCAAATCTCAACTCGCAGCTTCACCGGATCAGGAGCGGGACACCCGCGCAGGAAAGTCTCTTGAAAACTATTTCGACCATTCTAACGCTGTCGGCCCTGCTCGCGTCCGCAGGCTACGCACAGGCGGCACCGCAGGCGCCGAACCCGGCCAGCGTGAGCGGTGAAGCGCCGCCGAATGCGCAGCTCACCAACGAGGTGATGTACAAGGTGCTGGCTGCCGAGCTCGCATTCCAGCGCGGCGATGCATTTGCCGCCTACGCGACCATGCTCTCGGTCGCGCGCGGCACCGGCGACCCGCGGCTGGCGCGGCGCGCCGTCGAGTTTGCGGCCGCCGGATCGCTGATGACCGAGGCCCTGAAGGCAGCGCGGCTCTGGAGCGATCTCGCTCCCCGTTCGGAAGAAGCGGCGCAGGCGCTGGTCGGCCTGCAGGTTGCAGGCGGCCGCCTGGACGAAGCAAAGCAGGCGCTGGCGCGGCAGCTGTCCGCTGCCTCGCCGGCAATACTGCCGGCCGTGATCGCCAATGTGCAGCGCCAGCTGGCGCGCGTACAGGACCGCCAGCGCGGGATGGCGCTGATGCGCGAACTGCTCGAACCCTACCGGGATCTGGTCGATGCGCAGCTGACGCTGGCACAGATTGCGATGGTTAGCGGAGACCGCACGACCGCCTTGCGCGAAGCACGCGGCGCGCTGGAGAAGCACCCGGCCTCCGAGCTGGCTGCACTGACGCTGGCGCAGATCGTGGGCGACAAGGACGAATCCGCGAAGGTGCTGGCCGACTTCCTGAAGAAAAATCCGCGGGCGCGCGAGGCGCGGCTAGCCTACTCGCGCATGCTGTTCGAGCAGAACCGCCTGGCCGACGCAAAGCGCGAATTCGAAACCCTGCTGCAGCAGTATCCGCAAGACCAGACTGCGCTGTATGCGATCGGCCTGCTGTCTGCCCAGGCCAACGAGCTGGCGGATGCGGAGCGCTACCTCGCGGCCTACATCAAGACGCTCAACGGCGTACCCGACCGCGAGCGCGATTCGACGCAGGCGCTGATGGTGCTCGCCCAGATTGCCGAACAGCGCGGGGATATACCTGCCGCCCTGAAATGGCTGGAGATGGTCGACGGCAGCGCGCAGGGCAGCTACATCGGCGCCGTCATGAAACGCGCACAACTGACTGCGCAGGGCGGGCAGCTCGACGCGGCGCGCGCGCTGCTGCAGCGCGCGGATGTCGCCAGTGATGACGAGCGCATCAAGCTGATCGTGAGCGAGGCGCAGCTGCTGCGTGACGCCGGCCGCGTGCGCGAGGCAATGCAACTGGTCGAAGAGGCGCTCGAGAGCCACGCCGACAGCGTCGACCTGCTGTACGAGCATGCGATGCTGGCCGAAAAAGAGAAACAGTTCGACCTGATGGAACGCCAGCTGCGCAAGATGATGAAGCTGGCGCCCGACAACCAGCATTCGTACAACGCGCTTGGCTATTCGCTGGCAGAGCGTAACCTGCGCCTGCCGGAAGCCTACGACCTGATCAAGAAGGCGATGTCGCTTGCGCCGGAAGATCCGTACATCATGGACAGCCTGGGCTGGGTCGAATTCCGGCTCGGGCGCTACGAGCAGGCCGAGACGACGCTGCGCCGCGCGTATGGCCTCAAGCCCGATCCCGAGATCGCCGCGCACCTCGGCGAAGTGCTGTGGGTACTCGGGCGTGAAGAGGAAGCACGCACGCTGTGGCGCAACGCCAATGCGAAAGATCCGCGCAACGCCACCCTGCAGGGGACGCTGCAGCGCCTGCAGGTGAAGCTCTGAACGCAGTCCCCCATCCGCACCGGCGCCGCCTGCTGGCCGGCGGCCTCGCGCTGCTGGCCACGCTGGCCGGCTGCGCGAGCGTGGTGCCGCTGCCGTCCGGCCAGCGCAGCTACCGCGAGGTCGTCACCGTTGGCGGACGCCTGTCGGTGCGCTATCCGGAAAACGGCAAGACTCAATCAGTGCAGGGCAAATTCCTCTGGTCACAGCAGCTCGGCTCGACCGCGATCGAGCTCTACTCGCCGCTCGGCCAGACGCTGGCACGCATAGCGATCGCGCCCGGCCGCGCCACCTTCGAAACGGCGCGCGGGGCCAGCCGGACTGCTGCCAGCGCCGACGCACTGACCCGCGAGACCCTGGGCTGGCCGCTGCCGGTCGACGGCCTGCGCTACTGGCTGCAGGGGTTTGACCGTGCAGGCCAGCAGGTGCTGCCGGCGGCCGCGCCGTCCGGCCCGGACAGCTTCCGCAGCGACGGCTGGCTGATCAGGGTCACCGACTGGCAGTCGGCCGGCAATGCAGCGATCCCGAAACGCGTTGACCTGAGCCGGGACGACGGCCAGGGCGGCGAGATCGCACTGCGGATCGTGATCGACGACTGGCGCGCCGGGGAGTGAGGCAATGAAACGCTCGCTGCATGGCTGCATGGCGCCGGCCAAGATCAATCTGTTCCTGCATGTGACCGGCCGGCGCGACGACGGCTACCACCTGCTGCAGTCGGTATTCCAGCTGGTCGACCTGCATGACCAGCTGCATTTCGACCTGCGCGATGACGAACGCATCCTGCGGCGTACCGACCTGCCGGGCGTTCCGGCAGACACCGACCTGGTCATCCGCGCGGCCCGGCTGCTGCAGAACGCGGCGGCCGAGCGCGGGCTGGACGTGCCCGGCGTGGACATTGCCATCGACAAGCGACTGCCGATGGGCGGCGGCATCGGCGGCGGCTCGTCGGACGCGGCCACGGCCCTGATGGCGCTGAACCACCTGTGGCAGGCCGGCTTCACGCGCAGCGAGCTGATGCAGCTCGGACTGCGGCTCGGCGCGGATGTGCCGTTCTTCCTGCTGGGCAGGAATGCCTTTGTCGAGGGCATCGGCGAGCAGTTGACTCCGCTCGATACGCCGGCAAGCTGGTTCGTGCTGGTGCATCCGGGGGTCTCGGTACCGACGCCTGCAATTTTCAGCGCATCGGAATTGACACGGAACACCAAAGTGGTCACAATGTCGGACTTTTCCAAGCGCCTCCCCGGGTTTGGAAAGAACGATTTGCAAGCAGTCGCCGTTCGTGAGTTCCCGCCGGTCGCAGACGCCCTCAAGTGGCTGTCGGATTTTGGCGAAGCACGGATGACCGGCTCTGGTGCCTGTGTGTTTGCCGCCTTCGCGTCCGAAGCTGACGCGGATGCCGCGCTGAAGCGAGTGCCGCCGATGTGGCGGGCGTGGAAGACCAGGACACTTGATGCCCACCCGATGGCGACGCTGCTGCAAACGTGACGCGAATTCATCTGGCCGATCGGCCGGATAACAGGTTGTGTAGGGGAATCGCCAAGTTGGTTAAGGCACCGGATTTTGATTCCGGCATTCCAAGGTTCGAATCCTTGTTCCCCTGCCATTGAATCTGGCCCGCAGGCATGCTGGGGGCCTCGATAAAAAAAGCGCAACAAATCTTACAAAGCCGCCAATACAGGGCAAGCAGCCCGGTCTTGGCGGCTTTTGCAACTTTTACGTGAGTCAGCAACCATGGTCCACGAGAACCTGATGGTGTTCACCGGGACAGCCACCCCGGACCTCGCCGCCGGCGTTGCCCAGCAATTGGGCATCCCCCTGGGCAAGGCCGTCGTCTCCCGCTTTTCCGATGGCGAGATCGTGGTCGAGATCAACGAGAACGTCCGCGGCAAGGATGTGTTCGTGCTGCAGTCCACCTGCGCCCCCACGAACGACAACCTGATGGAAATCATGCTGATGGTCGATGCGCTCAAGCGTGCGTCGGCCGGCCGCATCACCGCCGTGCTGCCCTACTACGGCTACGCCCGCCAGGACCGCCGCCCGCGCTCGGCGCGCGTCGCGATCTCGGCCAAGGTGGTGGCCAACATGCTGCAGGATGTTGGCGTCGGCCGCGTCCTGATCATGGATTTGCATGCCGACCAGATCCAGGGCTTCTTCGATATCCCGGTCGACAACATTTATGCGTCGCCTGTGCTGCTGGACGATCTCGTCAAGAAAAACTACGAAGACCTGCTGGTCGTGTCGCCGGACGTCGGCGGCGTGGTGCGCGCCCGTGCGCTGGCCAAGAAGCTGAACTGCGACCTCGCGATCATCGACAAGCGCCGCCCGAAGGCCAATGTCTCGGAAGTGATGCACATCATCGGTGAGGTCGACGGCCGCAACTGCGTGATCATGGACGACATGGTGGACACCGCCGGCACGCTCACCAAGGCAGCCGAGGTGCTGAAGGCACGCGGCGCGAAGAAGGTCGTTGCCTACTGTACTCACCCGGTGCTGTCGGGCCCGGCGATCGAGCGTATCGAGAAGTCGCCGCTGGATGAACTGGTGGTCACCAACACCATCCCGCTGTCGGATGCGGCGAAAGCCTGCAGCAAGATCCGCCAGCTGACCTGCGCTCCGCTGCTGGCCGAAACCATCCGCCGCATCAGCAAGGGCGATTCAGTCATGTCGCTGTTTGCCGAAGACGAGGCAGGCAGCTGATGTTTTGCGGGGCGGCGAGCGATCGGCGCCCCTTTTAACGTTCCCTGGTCGCGGGGAACGGTAACCAGGGCAATCGCCCTCAACAGGAGTAGTCATGGAAGTTATTGCATTCCCACGTACCGAGCAGGGGTCCGGAGCGAGCCGCCGCCTGCGCCGTGCGGGCCAGACACCGGGCATCGTCTACGGTGGCACTGAGGCGCCGGTCAATGTTGCGCTCGACCACAATGCGCTGTTCCACGCGCTGAAGAAAGAAGCGTTCCACTCGTCGATCCTCGACATGAAAGTCGGCGACAAGACCGAGAAGGTCGTGCTGCGCGACTTCCAGGTGCACGCGTACAAGCAGCTCGTGCTGCACGTCGACTTCCAGCGCGTCGATCCGAACCAGAAGCTGCACGTGAAAGTGCCGCTGCACTTCATCAACGGCGAAATCTCGCCGGTGGTCAAGCTGTCCGGCGGCGTGATCAGCCACGTGCTGAACGAGCTCGACGTCAGCTGCCTGCCGAAAGACCTGCCGGAGTTCATCGAAGTCGACCTGTCGGGCATGACCGACGGCGGTTCGTTCCACGTTAACGACCTGAAGCTGCCGGCCGGCGTCACCGCCGTCCACGCCAAGGACAACCCGACCATCGCCACCGCGACCATCCCGCGCGGTGCGAAGACGGCCGAAGGCGAAGGCGAAGCGAAGTAAGCTGCTGCAAGGCAGACCGAAGCCCGTCCCCGCGACGGGCTTTTTTTCGCCTGCCGGAAGATAATCCGCAGGCCGGGCACGTACCGGCCGGCCCTGCCGGATGGCATCCCCCTCAACCGATCGACATCCCGAACCTGCAATGCCCAGCGCTCCCATTCGCCTGATCGTCGGCCTCGGCAACCCCGGCGCCGAATATGAAGCAACCCGTCACAACGCCGGATTCTGGCTGGTCGACCAGCTGGCGCGCGGCGATTTGCGCAAGGAAGCGCGCTTCCATGCGCTGGCCGCCAAAGCTCGCATCAGCGCCCGCGAGGTGTGGCTGCTGGAGCCCCAGACCTACATGAACCGCTCAGGCCAGTCGGTCGGGGCCATTGCGCGCTTCTACAAAATCAGCCCGGACGAGGTGCTGGTGGTGCACGATGAACTCGACCTGCCACCTGGTGCGGCGCGGCTGAAAAAGGGCGGCTCGTCGGGCGGGCACAACGGGCTCAAGGACATTACTGCCGCACTCGGCACCCCGGATTACTGGCGACTGCGGATCGGCATAGGCCATCCGCGCGAATTGAAACTGCAGCAGCCGGTGGTCGATTTCGTGCTGCATCGCCCACGCGCCGAAGAGCAGTCAGCGATTGATGAAGCGATTGGCAAATCCCTGACGGTTATTCCGCTGCTTTGCGACGGCCGGCACGAGCAGGCGATGATGGAACTTCATACCGATAAAAAGCCGTCCGGAAAGCCATAAATCCGGCGATTTTCCGGCGGCATCGTGATTTAAATCGGCATTCCCTGAACGAAGATCAATTGCGATGCATATATAGCATGGAAACATTCGCATAATTGAACAAGTAGCTAATACGCGAACAACATTCCTCTCAGCGCCAAAAAAAATTTCTAAGAATTAATACGCTTTCATACTATCCGTTAAAAATCAGAGATTTGCATTATCGCCCTGCGACAGACCGCCCATTAATACCATAGTGCTAATAATCCGCTATAATTCCGCCGTCGCTGGGGCTCAGTGAATCACGGGCGACCTGTTTCCAGCAGAAATTTAGACAATGGGGATTACCATGAGCACTTACAAGGAACTGCAAAGCCAGATTGAGAAACTGCAAAAGGAGGCCGAGCAGGCACGCAAGACCGAACTTGCGAATGCCATCGCCGATATCCACGCAAAAATGAAAGAATTCGGCATCTCGCCAGACGATCTCGGTTTTGGCGGTGCCAAGCGCAAGGCAGTGAAAACCGTGCGGCGGCCGGTCGCACCGAAGTACCGCAACAACGCCACCGGCGAAACCTGGAGCGGCCGCGGCAAGGCGCCGAAATGGATGGCTGGCCGCGACAAGGCCCAGTTCCTGATCCACGCCTGATCCACGCCACTAGCGGCGCCCGATCCGGCAAAAAAGGCCGCCTGTCCGGGCGGCCTTTTTCATTGGCGCCTCTTCAGCACTACCGCAGCGGCAGCAACAATACGCCGGACAGGATCTTCAGGTCCGTCAGAAAGCCGCGCTGTTCGATATAGCGCTGCGCATAATCGAGCCGCACGGGCAGCACCTGCTCGACATAAGCGGTTTCCAGCGCGTCGCCCTCGAGTCCGGCCAGCAGTTGGCGCTCATTGCGGAAGGCAATCGTCGACAAGTCGACCAGCCCCGGCTTGACCGCCAGCACGCGCTTGCGCACGTCGCCCGGATAGCAGCCGACATAACGCGGCAGTTCCGCGCGTGGCCCGACCACCGAAAAATCACCCTTCAGCACATTCAGGAGCGTAGGCCAGCGCGCCAGCCCGGACCGGCGCAGCAGCGCCCCCATGCGGGTCAGCTGTTCGCCTTCGCAGCCCCCGATGGTTTCCATCGCATCCGGATCGGCGATCGCGGTGCGAAATTCCCAGACCTTCACCATCCGGCCGTTGCGGCCGACCCGGTGCGAGCGCGTAAGCACCGGCCCGGGCGAATCGAGCCGGACCAGCACGGCAATCAGCAGCCACAGCGGCAGCAGGGCCAGCAGCAGCCCGGCGGCAATCAAGACATCAACGGCTCTTTTCATGTTGAATGGGGGGAATGATTTGTCACACAAGCCGGGCATAATAACGGCTTTCAAGACCCTGCCGGCGTTCGCGGCCATTTCAGCGATGTGACCACGATCACATCGGCCTTCGGGTTCCGCCCGGTACATTTCTACAAAAAACTCATATATGCAACCGACTGCCGGGCCGACCCGTGTGCTTCGTGCGCACGCAGGCCATCCCCGGAAGCGGCAAGAACCGAGCCCATGCCATCCCAGCCCCTCCGACGTTCTGCACCTTTGAACCGCTGCCTGCCCCGCCCAAGTCGCATCGCTGCCGCGCTACTAGCCGCCGGCCTCGCGCTGCCTGCCCATGCGCTGGACCTGATGTCGGCTTACCGGGCGGCGGTGGACAATGACCCGACCTTCCAGGGCGTGCGCTTCGAGAAGGTGGCGGGCGACGAATACGAAGCGATTGGCCGCGCCGGCCTGCTGCCGACTGCCGGCCTCTCTTACAACTACAGCAAGAACGAGGCGGACCGCACCATCACGCTCGCCAACGGCAACCGCCAGAACGATGCGCCCCAGTACGACAGCCGGGTCATGACGCTGTCGGTGCGCCAGCCGCTGTTCAACCTCGATGCTTGGCAGCGCTACAAAGGCGGCCAGGCGCAAGTCAGCTACAGCGATGCGCGCTTCTCCGGCGGCGCGCAGGACCTGATCGTGCGCCTCGCCACCGCTTATCTGGAGACGCTGCTGGCCGAAGACCAGTTGCGGCTCGCAATCGCCCAGCGCGACGCTTACCAGGAAAACCAGCAGGCCAACCAGCGCATGCTCGATCTGGGCGCCGGCACCCGCACCGACATGCTCGAGACACGCGCACGCTTCGAGCTCGGCCAGGCACAGGTGGTGGAAGCGCAGAACCAGGTGGACAACCGCCGCAACGAACTGGCCGTGATCATCGGCCGCGACCCGGGCGTGCTCGACAGCCTGGCCAGCGGCCTGCCCGAGCTGCCGCTGGCGCCTGCCTCGCTGGCCGAGTGGGAACGCCTGGCACGCGAGCGCAATCCCGAGGTTCGCGTGCAACGCCACTCGGTCGACTATGCGCAGACCGAAGTCGAGCGCAACCGCGCCGGCCATTATCCGCGGGTCGACCTGGTGGCCTCGCACAGCCGCAACACCGCCGACTCGCTGTTCACCTTCAACCAGCAGTCCACCGTCAACTCGGTCGGCGTCCAAATGTCGGTGCCGATCTACAACGGCGGCGGCGTGAATGCACAGACCCGGCAAGCGGCGGCCCGGCTGGCCGCAGGCCGTGCCGAACTCGATGCAGCGACCCAGAAGGCCGTGGTCGAAGTGCGGCGCCAGTACCAGCTGCTGGCCGGCACCCGCGCGAAGATGGAAGCCACCGCACAGGCGGCCATGTCCGCCGCGGAAGCGGTCGAGGCTACGCGCAAAAGCGTCACCGGCGGCCAGCGCGTGAACCTCGACGTGCTGACCGCGCTGCAGCAGCTCTACCTCGCACGGCGCGACCTGGCCGACGCACGCCACGGCCACTTGCTCGCCTACCTGCGGCTGCATGCGGCTGGCGGCGTGCTCGACAGCGACGTGCTGGCGCGGATCGCCGGCGCGTTCCAGGCAACCGACTGAAGGCCGGCCCGGATCCGACCGCGACATGAACCAGCCGCTCGTCATTGCGCTCGATACCTCGCCCGAACTGTCCGCCCAGCTGACCGAGCTGCAGCGCGCGTTTGCCGAGGTCTGCAATGCCATCGCGCCGGTCGCGCGCGAGACCCGCTGCTGGAACCGGGTCGCGCTGCACCACCTGGTCTACCATGGGCTGCGCGAGCGTTTTCCGCAGATGGGCTCGCAAATGATCTGCAACGCGATCTACTCGGTGTCACGCACCTGCCGCCTGCTGTTCCAGAGCCCGGGCAGCCCGTTCAATCTTGCGCGGCTGGGCGAGCGTGCGCTGCCTCAACTGCAGTTCGCGGCAAGCGCACCGGTCTACTTCGACCGCCATACACTCAGCATCCGCAACGGCATCGTGTCGATGTACACGCTGGACGGCCGGATCCGCTTCCGCCTAAGCATCAGCGAGGCCGACGAGCAGCGCTTCCAGCGCGAGCGGCTGCGGGAAATCGTGCTGTCGGCCGACGGCGGCCGCCACCGGCTGAGCTTCCTGTTCGCCGCGCGCGATGATGAATCCGGCGCAGTCGCCGACGCCGCACTACCCGAATATGTCACGCTGCTCGACAAGGGCAGCCCTGACACCAATGCCTCCATGGGAGAAGTTGCATGACCCCGAAGTCGCCGACCACGGCATCCTCGCAACAGCAATCGCTGCTCAATGCGGCGCTGCGCGCGCAGATGCCCATCTATCGCAAGGCGCTTGCCTTCAGCTTGGTCACCAGCATCCTGGTGCTGGCGCCGACCCTGTTCATGCTCGAGGTCTACGACCGCGTCGTGAACAGTCGCAGCGACGCCACGCTGTTTTCGCTGCTGGCCTGCGTGATCGGCCTCTATGTGCTGATGGAGGTGCTGGAACTGCTGCGCGGCCGGCTGCTGCAGCAGGCCGGCTGGCGGGTCGACGCGGCGCTGCGCGAGCCGCTGCATGACGCCACCTTTGCCGCCAGCCTGCGCCATGGCGCGTCCTCGGTGCAGCCTTTCTCCGACCTGCGCACCGTGCGCGAATTCATCGGCTCGCCAGCCATCAGCGCCGTGCTCGATGCGCCGTCCTCGCTGCTGTTCCTGGTGCTGGTTTCGATCATCAATCCCTGGCTCGGCGTGGTCGCGCTGCTCGGCGCGATCGTGCAGGTCTTCATCGGCATCAGTACCGAGCGCAAGACCATGCCGGTGCTGACCGAAGCCAACCAGGCGGCCATCGGCGCGCAGACCTATGCCAGCGGACTGCTGCGCAATGCGCAGGTGATCACGGCAATGGGCATGAAAGACAGCATTTACCAGCGCTGGATCGCGCGCCAGCGGAAGTTCCTGACTTTGCAAGCGGTTGCCTCCGACACCGCCGGCGCCAACTCGGCGGCCTCGAAATTCATCCAGACCATGCAGGGCTCGCTGATCCTTGGCCTGTCCTGCTGGCTGACAGTCAAGGGCATGCTGCTCGGCGGCGGCGGCATGATGATCGTCGCCTCGACCCTCGGCGGACGGGTGCTGACGCCGCTGGTGCAGCTCGTCGCGCAGTGGCGGACGGTGGTCAATGCACGCGATGCCTACCGCCGGCTCGACCAGTTCCTCGGCGCCCCGCCGCCGGAGCAGGAACGCATGTCACTGCCGGCACCGCTCGGGCAGCTGTCGGTGGAAGGCGTGGTGGCGGCTGCGCCGGGCAGCAACCTGCCGATCATCCGCGGCGTCAGCTTCGCGCTGCAGCCGGGCGAAACGCTGATGCTCATCGGGCCTTCAGCCGCCGGCAAGACCACGCTGGCGCGCCTGCTGATGGGCATCTGGCCGGCCGCCAGCGGCAAGGTACGGCTGGACGGCGCCGACATCCACGCATGGGACAAGGATGAACTCGGGCCGCACATCGGCTACCTGCCGCAGACAGTCGAACTGTTCGACGGCACGCTGGCCGAGAACATTGCGCGCTTCGGCGACATCGACCGCGAGCGCGTGCATGCCGCCATCGAGCAGGTCGGACTGGGAACGATGGTCGATGCACTGCCGGACGGCGTCGATACCCGCATTGGCGACGAAGGCGCGATCCTGTCCGGCGGACAGCGGCAGCGCGTCGGCCTGGCGCGCGCCATCTACGGCGATCCCACGCTGATATTGCTCGACGAGCCCAACTCCAGTCTTGACGAAGCCGGCGAGCAGGCGTTGATGAGCACCCTGATGGCGCTCAAGGCGCGCAAGTGCACCAGCATCGTCATCACCCACCGCACCAGCGTGCTGCCAGCCGCGGACAAAATCCTGCTGCTGCGCGACGGGCAGGTGGCGGCCTTCGGGCCGCGTGACGAGGTGCTGGCCGCACTGCGGCAGGCAGCCGCACCGCGCGCCGTGCCCGCCCAGCCGACACCACCGGCTGCCGCCGAACTCGCCGGAGGTGCAGCATGAGCCAGATCGCACTCGCCCGCGGCCACGCGCCGCTGCCCTCGTTGAACCGCAGCCTGTGGGCCTTCCGCAAGGAGTTCCTCTGGGTCGGCGCATTCAGCCTGGTCGCCAACCTGCTGACGCTCGCCCCCACGCTGTACATGCTTCAGATCTTCGACCGCGTCATGCTCAGCCAGAGCGAGATCACGCTGGTCGCACTGACCCTGATCACTGCACTCTTCGTGGCCGTCATGGCCTTCGCCGAATGGGTGCGCTCGCGGCTGCTGGTGCGCGCCGGCGTGCGGTTCGACGAACAGCTGAACACCCGGATTTTCCTCGCCACCTTCGAGGCCAACCTCGAACAGTCGCGCGCCGACAATGCCGGCAGCTTCTCGGCGCTGACCCGGCTGCGGCAGTTCCTGACCGGGAACGGCATCATCGCCTTCTTCGACCTGCCCTGGACACCGATCTATCTGGCCGTGCTGTTTGCCATGCATCCGATGCTCGGCTGGTTCGGTGTCGGCTTTGCGGTCTTCCTCGCGACGCTGGCCTTCGTCACCAGCCGGCTGACCTCGGCCCGGCTCGAACGCGCGACCACGGCCGAGACCGACACCACTGCCTACCTCGGCGGCAAGCTGCGCAATGCCGAAGTGGTCGAGGCCATGGGGATGCTCGGCAACCTGAAACGCCGCTGGCTGCTGCTGTACAAGGAGCATGCGGGCGCGGCCTGGCAGGCGCAGGAGCGTTCGGGCCAGGCGGCGGCATTTTCGAAATTCGTGCAATACAGCCAGCAGTCGCTGATCCTCGCGCTCGGTGCCTGGCTCGCCATCCGCGGCGAGATCACGCTCGGCGCCATGATCGCGTCCAATGTCCTGATGGGCAATGCACTGCGGCCGATCGGCATCCTGGTATCAACCCTGAAAGAGTTTTCGCAGGCCCGCCAGTCGTATCAGGAAATCGGCACGCTGCTCGACAAATATCCGCTGCGCGCGGCCGGGCACACGGCAGACAAAGTCAATGGCCAGCTCGAGCTGCGCCAGCTGTCGGCCTATGCGCGCCATCGCGACCAGCCCATCCTCGACAAGCTCGACGCCCGCTTCGAGGCCGGCGAAGTGATCGGCATCGTGGGCCCGTCCGGCGCGGGCAAGTCCACGCTGGCGCGCTGCCTGATCGGAGTCTGGCCCGGCATCTCCGGCCAGGTGCTGCTCGACGGCACCGACATCCGCTCGTGGTCGCGCGAGGCGCTCGGCCCGCACATCGGCTACCTGCCGCAGGACATCGAGCTGCTGGAAGGCACGGTCGCCGAGAACATCTGCCGCTTCGGCGAACTGGATTCGGCAGCGGTGATCGAGGCCGCCCGGCGCGCCGACATCCACGACATGATCCTGCGCTTGCCGGCCGGCTATGACACCCCGGTCGGGCAGGCCGGCAAGCTGCTGTCCGGCGGCCAGCGGCAGCGGCTGGCCCTGGCGCGTGCGCTCTACGGTTCGCCGGCGCTGCTGGTGCTGGACGAGCCGAACGCCAACCTCGACGACGTGGGCGAAGCAGCACTGGCGCGCGCCATCCGTGAACTCAAGGCGGCAGGAAAGACGGTCTTCATGGTGCTGCACCAGCGCAACCTGCTGGCGCTCGCCGACCGCGTCGTGGTGATGGCCGACGGCCGCATCGCGCAATTCGGAAAACTCGATATCGGCGGAACGTCCGGGCAGCTTGCCACGGCGCGCGTCAACTAAGTCACCAGGAAACCGACATGGCAAAGCCCCATCTCAACCTCGCTACCCAGAACGCCGTCGACGCACGCAATGTCACCGATCTGACACCCGACCTGCCCACCGATACCCGCTCCACCATCCGGCTCGGCGTCATCGCGCTGGTGCTCGGCTTCGGCGGCTTCCTCGCGTGGGCCGCCTATGCGCCGCTCGACGAGGGCGTGCCGGCACCGGCCTCTGTCACCATCGACACCAAGCGCAAGGCAATCCAGCACATGAGCGGCGGGCTGGTCGAGCGGGTCGCCGTGCGCGAAGGACAGCGCGTGAAAGCAGGCGACACGCTGGTCGAACTCAACGACGGGACGACCCGCGCGAACTTCGAATCGATCCGGCAGAACTACATGGCCCAGCGCGCTGCCGAGAGCCGGCTGCTGGCCGAACTCGAGCGTCGCGACACCATCAGCTTCCATCCCGACGTGGCGGCCGCCAGCGGCGACCCGGTGATCCGGCAGCACATCCAGACCCAGACCCAGCTGCTCGAGTCGCGCCGCGCCGCGCTGCGCAGCGAACTGGCCGCGGTCGACGAAGCGATCGCCGGGCAGGAAGCCACGCTGGCCGGCATCCAGCTGCAGCTCGAGAGCCGGCGGGTGCAGGCCGACAAGCAGGCCGAGCACCTGAAGAGCATTGCCGACCTCGCAGCCGAAGGCTACGTACCGCGCAACCAGGCGCTGCAGCTCGAGCAGGCACAGGCCGAACTGAAAGCGGTGCTGGCGGAGCTGAGCGCATCCCGGCTGCGTGCCGAGCGCGCAATCGCCGAGCTCAAGCTGCGCAAATCCCAGCGCCAGCAGGAAGGCCAGCGTGAATCGGCGGCTCAACTGGCCGAGGTCAGGCGAGAAGTGCTGGCAGGTCGCGAGAAGCTCGATGCCATTACCGCCGAACTCGGGCGCGTGAAAATCAAGGCGCCGGTCGACGGGCAGGTGGTCGGCCTCGCAATTGCCTCCATCGGCGGCGTAGTGGCTCCCGGACAAAAACTGATGGACATCGTGCCCGCCAGCGAAGGTGTCGTGCTCGAGGCGCGCATCCCGACCCACTCGATCGACCGCGTGCGCGCCGGCGATGCGGTCGCGGTGCGCTTCTCGGCATTCGCGCACTCGCCGCAACTGGTGGCCGATGCAGTCATCGACTCGCTCTCCGGCGATGTGGTCAGCGAGCAGACGCCGATGGGCAATGTCTCGTTCTACCTTGCACGCGTCAGCCTGACGCCGCAGGGCCTGAAGCAGCTCGGCGATCGCCAGATGCAGCCGGGCATGGGCGCCGAAGTCCTGATCCGCACCGGCGAGCGCTCGCTGCTGACTTACCTGCTGCATCCGCTGACCAAGCGCATTGCCGCAGCAATGAAGGAAGAATGACCGCTGGTAGCAGCGACCCGCTGCAGCTGGAGAAAGTCACTTTCGACTACGAGCCGCGCGAGGACAGGCTGCTGGCCCGTGTGCTGGCAGTTGACGGGTCGCGCCGCGCACTGTGGGTGACACAGCGGCTTGCGCTGCGGCTGGTCGCTACGCTGGCGCGCCATCTCGACCATGTGGCAGCCGGCGACGACGTGCGCCACCAGCCACAGCTGCAAAGCTTCCGGCACCAGGCCGCCCTGCTGGGCAGCCAGTCCGGTGCGCCGGTCGAGGCCGTCGATCCGGCCGACGCGCCACTGCTCGACACCATTGATGTGCACCTGTATCACGAGCAGGTAGAGCTGCAGCTGCGCCTGCCGGCGCAGGC
>JAIXTG010000065.1 GCA_027484285.1 Oxalobacteraceae bacterium
CCCTCCGCCACCGACACCGTCACTGCCCCCCGCCACGCCCCTGACCTGCCCCCCCGCCCGCCGCGGCGCTGGCTGCCCTGGCTGCTGCTCATCCTGCTGGTGGGCGCGATCGCCGCGCTGGTCTGGTACGTGACTGCCGGAAAAAAGCCCGCCGAAGACCGCAAGGGCATGCCGCGCGGGCGTCCGCCGGCAACCGTCGGCGTGACGGCCGCCAGCCGCGAAAGTTTTCCGGTGCAGCTCGATGCGCTGGGTACGGTGACGCCAACCGCCACGGCCACGGTCCGGGCGCAGGTATCCGGCGTGCTGCAGCAGGTATTGTTCAGTGAAGGCCAGATGGTGACCCGCGGCCAGCTGCTGGCCGTCATTGATCCGCGCCCCTTCGAAATCGCCCTGATGCAGGCGCGCGGCCAGCTGCAGCGTGACGAAGCGCAACTGGATGTGGCGCGTGTCAACGAGCGCCGCTACCGGCAACTGCTCGCGCAGGATTCGATCGCCCGGCAGGAAGTCGATGCGCAGGTGGCGCTGGTCAGGCAGCTCGAAGGCACAGTGGCCATCGACCGCGCTGCCGTACGCAGCGCCGAGCTGAACCTCGACTATTCGCGCATCTCGGCACCGATCGCCGGCCGCATCGGCCTGCGCACCGTCGACGTGGGCAACCTGGTGGCCCCGTCCGACACGGCCGGCCTGGTGTCGATTGCCCGGCTGGATCCGATCGACGTGGTATTTGCCCTGCCGCAGGACGCGGTACCCGAGCTGAAAAAGGCCCTGGCCGGCGGCAAATCGCCGACGGTGACGGCCTACGACCGCAGCCGCAGCACGCCGCTCGCGACCGGCCGCTTCCTTGCGCTCGACAACCTGGTGGACACCCAGACCGGCACCGTGCGCGCCAAGGCACGCTTCGAGAATCCGCGGCAGCAGCTGTTCCCCAACCAGTTCGTCAACGTGCGGCTGGAGCTGCGCAGCATCGAGGGGGCGACCGCGGTCCCGGTATCGGCGGTGCGCAATGGCGGCAACGGCCCCTTCGTCTACGTGCTGAACCCGGCAGAAAAGACGGTATCGCTGCGCCGCGTCGAGCGCGGCCTGTCGAGCGCGGACAAAACCCAGATCCTGTCCGGCCTCGAGCCGGGCGAACAGGTCATCACCGAAGGTGCGGACCGACTCACCGACGGCGCCAAAGTGCGGCTGCCCGGCGCCCGCGAGGGACGCGGCAAGGACGGCGGTGGCAAGGAAGGCCGCAGGGCGGAGCGCCCGGCCGGCGCCGAAGGCGGCGCACCGCGCCGGCGCGACGCGAGCGGCGGATGAACCCGTCCCGTCCGTTCATCCTGCGGCCGGTCGCCACGGCACTGCTGATGGCGGCAATCGTTCTGGCCGGCCTGGTTGCGCTGCGCTTCCTGCCGATATCGGCCCTGCCGCAGGTCGACTTCCCGACCATCCAGGTCCAGACCGCCTATCCCGGCGCCAGCCCGGAAGTCATCAGCCAGACCGTGACCGGGCCGCTGGAGCGCCAGTTCGGCCAGATGTCCGGACTGCAGCGGATGAGCTCGTCCAGCGCCAGCGGCAACTCGCGCATCACGCTGCAGTTCTCGCTCGGCGTGCGGCTCGATGTCGCCGAGCAGGAGGTGCAGGCCGCGATCAATGCCGCATCCAGCCTGCTGCCGGCCGACCTTCCCGCACCACCGACCTATGCCAAGGTCAATCCGGCCGATGCGCCGGTGCTCACACTGGCGCTAACTTCCGACACGCTGCCGCTCACCGAGGTGCAGCACCTGGCAAACACCCAGCTGGCGCTGCGCATCAGCCAGGTCAGCGGGGTCGGCCTGGTCACCCTGTCCGGCGGCCAGAAACCGGCGATCCGGATCCAGGCCAACCTGAATGCGCTGGCCGCGGCGGGCCTCGGGCTGGACTCCCTGCGTACCGCGATTACCCAGGCCAACGCCAACACCGCGAAAGGCACGATCGACGGCAACAGCCGCTTTTACACGATCAATGCCAACGACCAGCTGAAGTCGGCACGCGACTATGCGAACCTGGTGGTCGCCTGGCGCAATGGCGCACCGGTCCGGCTGTCCGACGTGGCGACCGTGGTCGAAGGCGCCGAGAACGTGCGCATCGCCGCATGGAGCGGCCTGAAGCCGGCGATCATCCTGAACGTGCAGCGGCAGCCCGGCGCCAACGTAATCGAGACCGTCGATGCCATCAGGCAGCGCCTGCCGGAACTGCAGGCCGGCCTGCCGGAGGCGGTGCGGGTCGATGTGCTGTCCGACCGTACCACCGGCATCCGTGCCTCGGTCGCGCATGTGACGACCGAACTGTTCATCGCGGTTGCACTGGTCGTGCTGGTGATCCTGGTGTTCCTGCACAACCTGCGCGCCACGGTGATCGCCAGCCTCGCGGTGCCGATCTCGCTGATCGGCAGCTGCGCCGCAATGTATTTCCTCGGTTACAGCCTGAACAACCTGACCCTGATGGCCATGACCATCGCCACCGGCTTCGTGGTCGATGACGCGATCGTGGTGGAAGAAAATATCGTCCGCTATATCGAAGCCGGCGAGACGCCGATGCAGGCTGCGATGAAAGGCAGCGCCGAAATCGGCTTCACCATCATTTCGCTGACGCTGTCGCTGGTGGCAGTGCTGATCCCGCTCTTGTTCATGTCCGACGTGGTAGGCCGGCTGTTCCGCGAATTCGCGGTGACGCTGGCAGTCACCGTGCTGATTTCCGCGCTGGTATCGCTGACCCTGGTGCCGATGATGGCCGCGCGCTGGCTGCGCGCCGCCGGCGAGCACCGCAGCGGCGCCGTCGCAGGCTGGCTGCAGGCGCGCTTCGAGCGGCTGGCCGGCGGCTATGACAAGCTGCTGGGCACCGTGCTGAACCACCAGCCGATGACGCTGGCCGTCGCCGTGCTGACGCTGGCGCTGACGGTGCTGCTCTACCTGCTGATTCCGAAAGGCCTGTTCCCGCAGCAGGATACCGGCCAGCTGCAGGCGCGGGTCGAAGCCGAGACCTCGGTTTCCTTCGAACGGATGGCGCAATTGCAGCAGGCGGTGGTGCGCGAGCTGCTGCAGGATCCGGATGTCGCGTCGCTCAGTTCGCAGGTCGGCGTCGGCGGCAGCGACAATCCCCTGCTGCATACCGGCAGCCTGCTGATCAACCTCGCCTCCGAACGCAGCGGTGACCTGCAGCAGACCATGGAGCGGCTGCGCGAGCGGGCGCTGCGCGTGCCCGGCGCCAGCCTGCAGCTGCAGCCGGTACAGGACCTGACCATCGACGCCGAAAGCGGCCCGACCCGCTACCGGCTGTCCGTCGAGGGGGCGGACGGCGATACCGTGCAGCGCTGGACCACGCGGCTGGTGGAACGACTGGCCGAAGATCCCCGGCTGCGCCATGTCGGCACCGACGCCGGCGCCAGCGGCCGCTCGGTGCTGGTCAGCGTCGACCGCGACAGCGCGTCGCGCGTGGCGCTGACTGCGGCCGCAATCGACGATGCCCTCTACAGTGCGTTCGGCCAGCGCATTGTTTCGACCATCTTTACCGACACCAACCAGTTGCGGGTGATCCTCGAAGCCGCGCCCGGCAGCGCTGCCGCGCCGCAGGCGGTCGGCGACGTGCCGCTGCGCACCGGCTCCGGCAAGCCGACCACCCTGAATGCGATCGCCGACGTGCGCGAGCAGGCCGCACCGCTGCAGGTAACGCGGGTCGGCCAGTTCCCGGCGGCCACCATCGGCTTCGACACCGCGCCCGGCGTGGCGCTCGACGCCGCTGTGGCTGCCATCCGGGACGCGGCGCGCGAGATCCGGCTGCCGGCCTCGGTCAATCTGGAATTCCTCGGCGCGGCCGGCGCTTTCCAGGCGGCCCAGACCAACCAGCTCTGGCTGATCCTGGCGGCCGTGGTCTGCGTGTACATCGTGCTCGGCGTGCTGTACGAGAGCTTCATCCATCCGCTGACCATCCTGTCCACCCTGCCGTCGGCCGGCGTGGGCGCGCTGCTGGCACTGATGCTAGCCGGACAGGAGCTCGGCATCATCGGCATCATCGGCATCATCCTGCTGATCGGCATCGTGAAAAAGAACGCGATCATGATGATCGACTTCGCGATCTCCGCCGAGCGCGAGCAGGGTCTTTCCCCGCGCGAGGCGATCCGCCA
>JAIXTG010000325.1 GCA_027484285.1 Oxalobacteraceae bacterium
AACCTGAAAATGGACAATGACCTGATCAGTTTCAAGGCCCGGTTTGGTGGCGTGGCTCGCGAGCTGGAGATCCCGGTCGACAATGTCAGCGCCATATATGCACGCGAAAACGGGCAGGGCATGGCGTTCGAGGTAAAACCTGCCGATCAGCAGCCTTCCGAGGAGCGGGCGCCTGCGCTGAAGTTGCGCAAGGCCCCCGCAGTTGCGGAACAGGCCGACGATACGGAAACGGCGTCACCGGATCTCGATGATGGCCGTGCTGCGGCTGATCATGCAGAGCGCGCAGGCGACGATAACGAGCCGCCACCGAAACCCGGTGGCCGACCGCGTCTGACAAGAATCAAATAACGTATAATCTCACGCGTTGCCGGCTTAGCTCATCAGGTAGAGCACTTGATTTGTAATCATGGGGTGGCGGGTTCGAGTCCTGCAGCCGGCACCAGTTCAAAATCGGCTAAGTCATTGAGATAAAAGACTTAGTTACCTCATTGGATGTCCTTCCAGTATCACTTTTGGTACCACTCCGGTATCACAGAGGATTCACTCGGAAGGAATCATGCTCGTCAAACTCGCTCCGTTTCTACTTTTGAAGATGAAACATCTCTGGCAGAAGACGCCGGATGGGTCTTGGTATTACCGCCGTAGGCTTCCCAAGGACATTGTTGAGACGATTAACCCTCCATCAAGTATGAAGGTGATCTGTCTACGTACCGCTGACCGGCTCACTGCTGCGACGATGGCTGCGAAGCTGGCAAAGGAAGATGACGAAGAGTGGTCCCGGATTCGCAAGGGAAAATCAGATTGGATCCGAATTGAGGCCGAGAAGGTCTTGAATGATTTTGGGATTGATCATCGGAATCCCAAGGCAGAAGTTCACCATAATAAAGCCGAGCAAGTCTACGATTTCTACGACTATATTCAAGATGCGTTCAGTCTTGAAGGCATGGAGAAGGTCGAGGACGGCGCAGATCCTGCTGATCATCTCCCTCCTCACTTGGCTTTGGCCTTCAGAATGGCCTGCGGTGACTTCAAGGCTTCTGACGCTCTCGCCCAGTACTTGGAGCTGAGAGGCCGTGGCAAGGGTAAGGAATTCGCCAAGATTCCTACCTTCGCGGTAAATAGCCTCATCGAAACGTGCGGGGACAGGAAGGTCGAGTTGTACCGTCGAGCCGACGTAAATAAGCTTATCGGACAATTGCTCGACAGAGGCCAGAGGACCGCAACGGTCAGGAGGCGGCTCAACGCTCTTCGAACCATCTTCGATCTTGCCATTCGTGAACGCGAACTGTCGTTCGCCAATCCCTTTGACAAGGTAATCGTGCCGGGAGAGGGTGGCGATGTGGAAGACCGTAAGCCATTTGATGAGCAGCAGCTTGAGGTCCTACGCTCATCTGTTTCATCGGCAAGGAAGGTGGACGACCGTGCCCAAATTCTCGGTATGCTCCTGGATACTGGCGCACGGCTCGCTGAGATCGTAGGTGCGAAGGTTGATGACCTTGAACTGGATGGTCCCGTGCCGATCCTTCGCATCCGCAATTACCCACATCGTAGACTGAAGACTGGTTCGTCTGAGCGAACTGTGCCACTGGTCGGAGAGGCGCTGCGCGCTGCCTCTCTCGCTTTGGAAGCGGCTCGTAAGCAGTCGAGCGAATTCTTGTTCGCCCGTTACACGGACGAAAAATCGTGCAACGCAAACGCTGCTTCAGCCACTTTGAACAAGCGGATTAAGAGCCTTGGAATTCCGAGGACTTGCCACAGTCTCCGGCACTCGATGCGAGATCGGCTGCGAGCGATTGGATGCCCGGAACAGATCATTGACCGTATCGGCGGATGGTCAACGCCCGGGGTGGGGGGGAAGTATGGAACCGGCTACCCTCAAGAGATGATCTGGAATTGGCTCGCACAAACCGTCAAGCCGAATCTGGCGGAAAAATCCGTGACCTTACTCGCGATCTGAGAGCTGTATCTTTCCCCCCGTGCCAGGGGGAACTACGGGCGCAACCATGTCCCCAAGCCGTACGCGACTATCGCCCATACTGAGAGCACGAAGACGATGCCCCACTTTGTGCGAGGCTTGCCTTCCTTCTCAAGCCAGTCGTTTGCTTGTGCGCGGCACTCTTCGAGGATCGGGCGAGGAAGCAATCGAATGGTCAACCAGATCAGTCCTGGCAGAAGGATGACCTCATCGAGGTAGCCAAGTATCGGGATGAAATCAGGAATCAGGTCAATTGGGCTGAGAGCGTAAGCCACAACGAAAGCACCCATTGCTTTCGCAGAGCGCGGGGTGGAAGGATGCTTGCAAGCGAACCAGAGGGTGACGCTGTCTCGCTTGAGTTGTCTTGCCCATACCCGCAAGCTGTCTGCTATGCGCATTCGTTGAATTTCATTGCGAGAGCTGGTTTGATTCTGTTACTGCACTCATTACTTGCTTCTTGAGTAGACGATGTACAAGACGATGGCAGTTGGCGCACAAACACTCGAGATCTTCAAGCTTAGTCTTGTGTCCGTCCATCATATCTTTCACTTGAACGGTCTTGTGGTGAACCTCTATGCAAGCTTCAGCTTCCTCGTTCTTGTAATGAATGACTGGGTCGAGGCCGCACCGTTCGCAGGAGAGTCTGCCGTTGATCCGCTTGAACGCGACCTTCTTTGCCGTGGCCAGCCCTCTTCCTCGCTCTTTTTTCAAATGAGAGATTAACCGGGTTTGGCCTTCGGTCCATTCTTCGTCTTCAGGTAGTGATGGAGGGCGGGAGGAAGTTGTCGCTTCCCTTTCTGCTTTGGGTACGATCTTGTACCCAGCCTCTCTCAAAATACGAAAGCATGGGGTTGAATCACCCGCAGAGAAGTGTTCTGGCTTCACCGGAAACCCAAGGGCTTCTGTCGCGGCTACACCAAAAACTGCTTTGGGCGGGAGGCGCTGATCGTCGTCTGCAATAAGATCAAAATCGGTGGATAGTCCAAAGCCATGATCTTTGAACCCATTGCACAGACGCTGGACAGCATTCCAAACATTCTCTGCCGTAACTTTGTTCAACTCAGATGCTGGAAGTCTCTTGTTTTCGGAGGCGGCTCTTTGCACGGAATGTGCAAGAAGGAGCTTTGCCAGTTCGATGGCCTGAAGAGGACGGGAGACTTCGATACGTATGCGCTTTGTTCGGTTGCCGTGACTGTTGGTTCGGCCAGAAATATGTTCGACTTTCTCCATTCGCGAGGCCATAAGCGTGAACAACTGATCTGGGCTTCTCTGTTGCTCACTTGCTGAAAGAATTTCGCGGCGATTGAGAGGCAACCCTGCCACTCTTGAGCTTGCAACCCAAGCCCCCTTTACAGGCACTTGGTGAATTTGCAATCTTTGAAGAATGAGTCGGAGAGCAAGGCCGTAGTCCGTATTTCTTGCATTTTTACCTTTGGTTCCACCCCTGCTGTGGAGAATGATCGCTGAGTCTTCAAGGTCAAAATCAGCTTCGAGTGTTCTGCCATCGTCCGTGGAAAGATTGTAGGTGGGCATAGCTCTCCGAGCGGGAAAGAATATTGGCATTGTTGTAGCACGGTACTTCCCCCGTCACAACTTGCGGCGCATGGCCGATTTGAGCGTGGGAAAACGATCCCTTTCCGGCAGGGGCGCTACTCCCTTGAAAATATGTTGGAAATATAGCCCTTGTATTTTCCAACATAGTTTGTGAAACTGACACCCTTTTCCAACAGGAGAGGGCATGGCGATCTTCGGCTACGGCAGGGTGAGCACCAAGGAGCAGAACAACGGGAACCAGCGTCTGGAGATCGAGGCTGCAGGTTTCAAAGTCGATTACTGGTTCGAGGACCATGGAGTGAGTGGGAAGACTCACGCCACGCAACGACCCCAGTTTACGACTCTGCTTGATCGCATTCGGACTGGAGAGACTCTGGTAGTAACCAAGTTGGACCGTCTCGGAAGGGATGCGGAGGATGTGCTGAGTACAGTCCGTTCCCTCGGTGACCGGGGTGTGGAGGTTGTGGTGTTGCAGCTCGGTAAGCTCGATCTCGGTTCGCCAGCAGGAAAAATGATGATGACGATGCTTGCTGCAGTGGCGGCAATGGAGCGAGACCTCCTGATCGAACGAACCCAAGCGGGTCTGGCACGAGCGAAGGCCGAGGGGAAATCCCTTGGCAGACCATCGAAAACGACCTTGGAGCAGCGTGAGGAGATGCGCAAGAGGTATGAGGCCGGAGAGTCCGTAAGTTCCTTGGCGAGGTTGTATGCGGTCTCTCGAGCAAGTGTGCTCGCAGTTGTGAAAGCATGAAACAAGGCGGGCAGGGACTGCCTGCCACTACAGAAAGCGTGCCTGTCCCTGTGGGGAGACGGGGACAAGAAAGGAGGGCGAGTGAGGATTTGTAGGTTGAATGGCTGTACGGAGGAGGTGTCGGGGTACAGCAAGTACTGCGACAGTCACAAGAGAAGAAACAGGCGGCATGGACATCCAGATCAGTCAGGCGTTACGAGCAGTGAGTTGGCCCCCTACCGAGCCTTGGTGAAGGCCAGGATTAAGAAGAATCCGAACAGTGAGGTATGGGCCATGCTGATCAAACGCTGGGAGGCTCTGGCGAGCTACGCAGAGGAGCAACTGCAGTCCCAGCAGCGAGGAGTGCCGATGAGCAGGCACCTCATGGAGGCGATGAACGAGCTGCGGAAGTTGAGGCAATTTGCCGAGTTGGAAGCGGTGATCGAGGTCACGCTGGCGATGTACCTGTTGGAAGACGATTCACCCCGCCGCTTCCGGTCTCACCAAGCGTTCGGTAGGCAGATGGTGAGGAGGGTCCGCGCTCTGGTTGATGGGCATATTGGTACCTACTACGACACGGAGACAGGAGCTGTGAAGCGTGTCTACAGGGACAGCAAGCCAAGGACAACCGACACTCTCGCAAAATTTCTTGTCGAAGCGTTCGGGGTAGCAGGGGTCAGCTTGGCGAGACTCGAGCGGACGGACCGGGAACGGAAGGCGCAGGAACAGGCAAGCCTGAATCGAGCACTGACACAACTTACATGATGAAGAACCGGGCAATGAAGAAGGACGATGGGATGATGACTGAGCTGATGGGTCTACAGCACCCTGATGTCGGCGTGATGGAGCAGGTGGAATTCGGAAGGCTCAAGGTCGATCCTCAGCGATTTCAAGTAAGGAACCACGATGCAAACACATTCGCTCGTAGGCGGATGCAGGACCGAGCATCGGACCAAGCTGTGGAGGCTTTGAAGGAAGTGATTGAAGCCGGAGGCAGCCTGGACCCTCTGATCGTATGGGAAGACCCTACATCATCGAACGCGGATCTCTGGGTGGTCGATGGACATCACCGCATGACTGCGTTGATGGATATGAAGGCTCCTGCGAATCAGGCTGTCTGGGTACAGAGGCTGCAAGCGAGCAGTGCGGAGGAGGCTCGCCAATTCGCTTTTGCGAAGAACCAGCGGACCAACCTGAATATGACGCAGGACGAGAGAAGGCAGGAAGTCTGGCTGATGATCCTTGCTGGAGACCTTTCGGCCCTCTCCTACAGGCAGATCGAAGCGGCTTACAGTGTCGGGAAGTCAACTGCCGAAAGGATGACGAAGAAGGCGAAGGAGCTGATGCCTCTGTTCGAGCATGAAGCCCGTGAAGCCGGGGAAATCTTTGATCGGGCGTACATCATGAAACGCCAGCCGCTTTGGAAGGAATTCTCCCAGTGGCAATCAGTTGAGGAACCTGCGGGTGACCTCGATGATTTGGTGGTCAAGCGGTTCGTGGAGGACTTGGTGAAGCACTTCGGGGAGAAGGCTCAGGCGTTTCCTGAGGAGTTCGTTTCTGCTGTTGCTGAGTTCATCGAGGAAGTCCAGCTCCCGTTCCAGTTTGGAAAGGAAGACCAAAGCGAGTTCTGATGCAGTTTGTGACTTCTTTGGTTGTCCCATTAAGTAATGGAATTGGGACGAGGTGTCCCGCTGGGACAGCAAGAAAAGCGGCCGGTGTTACACGAGGCGTTGATTGGCCTCGTGAACGACCGCAGGTATAGGTCTCACTGCCACTTCACCGCAGCTGTCGCCGCACACGAGGTGACGCCAGTCAGCCCATTTCTGCCCATTGACAGCCTGATGCGCTGGTCATTAACCGGTTCAATGCGCTTATTCTGTTTTTGCGCATATTCCCATGCGATTGAGGTGAGAGCTGCCTTGCAGGCAGTGGCCACTGCTGCTGATTCAGGGATATATTGGTATCGAGAGTAAAGAATGCTGATCTCGAACCCGTCCTCGAGGCTGGCAAACCCAACGTCCGTGTGTTTGTCGTAAGGAGACAGGGGAGTTTTTGAGTATTGCACCGGAGTCGAGCAACCTGCGATTAAGAAAGTTGCACAAAAAGCTGCCAGCCAATTTTTCGCCTTTTGAGTCGCTCGATTTCTGCTTGTGTAAATCTTCATCAGACGCTGTGGCCCTTTAGTTTCAATTGCATTGTTATTTTGTCGCTTTCCAGCCTCAAGTAGAAAGCATCTTGAAGATCCGAGTCGTAAAAAATTGGTTCGCGGCGGTTCAAGGCGCGGTATGCAGCCAATGCGGCCTCAAGTGGCTCGACTTGGAAATGCTCTTTGTCGAGGCGTTTCCTTTTGAGCTTTTCATGAACCTTCCGCTCATCTTCCTTGGGTTTGTCAGATGGGAAGATCGCAATGACGTCAAAGCGTCCCGGTACGCCAGTGGAACTCAGTGCCTTTAATCGCTCTTCGATATGCTTCGTAGTCAAACCGATTTTCACACCTCCAATATGGGGGTTGTGCGCGATGTAAATCATCCCCGCGACCTGCTTTGAGGCAAACGGGGGTTCTCCACACTCGTGGCAATTTTCCAATATCTGGCCATCCAGAAGGATTACCGACACTTCAGACTGGCAGTTTTTACAAGCTCCATGAACTCGGACAAGCACGACTTACTCCTTCAGTAAGCCGGCGAGATTATCACGAGGCATGGACGCTGTGAATTAAAGGCTTACCGGTATCACTTTGCGCTGGCGTTTGGTATCACATTGCAGTGCTACTCCGGTTGCTCTCAAACCCACATCTCCACTATGATTGACTCCCCTGAAGGACATTCAGTGGTTGGACGCGTGCAGCCGGCACCAACTTCCTCCTCCAGCAGTCCTGCTGAACGAAACTCCCCAGCGGTCTTCAAGACGGATACCGACTTTCGCCAGTGAGGCGAATCTCGCTGCCGGCATCCGTGTCCTGCGAGCCGCAGGGTTGGCCCGGCATCAGATCAGGTTCGCGCCGAGCGACCTTGCCCTTTGCCCTTGCCCTTGCCGGCGAGGAATCCCGTTTTCGCCGCTTCCTTCGCTTCCCACATTTCCTGACCCATCGCCTCAAGGTCGAGCTTCGCCTTCTTCACCTTCGGGAACATCTCCTTCTCTTCCTCTTCCACGTGGTGCTCGATGTATTCGCCCAGGACTTTGACTTTGGCGTCGAACATGGGATCGTCAGGCTGCATTGCCTGGAT
>JAIXTG010000262.1 GCA_027484285.1 Oxalobacteraceae bacterium
CTGGACCGCATCTATGTGCGTGGCTTCGATGTGCTGTCGGCCGAAGTGAAGTTCGGTGCGCACTGGGGCCGCCTGTCCGACCATGCGCCGATCGTGGCCGAGCTGATGCTGGCGCCGGCCGTCGGCGCAGCGGCATCTCGCGAGAGCGGGCATGCGGGCGGCTAACTACAGCCACCACAACCAGCTGACCCTGCTGCACCGGGGCGCAGAATTCTTCCCGGCCCTGATCGCGGCCATCGATGGCGCCGAGTCGGAAATCCACATCGAGACGTACATTTTTTCGCTGGATGCGACCGGTCGGCAGGTGGCCGATGCGCTGCGGCGAGCCGCTGCGCGCAGCGTCGCCGTGCACGTGATGGTCGACTGGCTCGGCAGCAATCGCGACCGTGCCGAGCTGGCGCGCGAGCTGCTGTCCTCCGGTGTGCGCTTCGCGGCATTCAATCCGTGGTTCCGGCGCGGGATCGCGCGCATGCACCGCAAGATCACCATAGTGGATCGCCGGCTGGCTTTCCTCGGCGGGCTGAACATCAATGACGACCTGGTCGCCGATGACGGCAGCGATGACGTGCTGCCGGCGCCGCGCTGGGACTTCGCCGTCAGTATCGAGGGCCCGCTGGTGAACGCGATTCACCGGGAAGTGCTGGCGCAGTGGGAGAAGCTGGCGCCCAGGCCGCTGCTGACCCGCATCGAGCGCCTGCGCGAGACGATTGCCGCCCGCCGTCCGCTGCGTTCGGTCCAGGTCGCCGAGGCGGCGCTGGTGGTGCGGGACAACCTGCGCAACCGGCGCGCCATCCAGCGTTCCCTGCTGCAGGCGCTCGGTCGCGCGCGCCACAGTGCGCTGCTGGTCACGCCCTATTTCGCGCCGGGCCGCAAAATGCGCAAGGCCATGATGCTGGCCGCGCAGCGCGGCATCGACGTCACCCTGCTGATTGGTGCCGGACAGTTCCTGATGCAGGATGCGGTTGCCCAGTCCTTCTACCCGCGACTGGTGCGCGAAGGGGTGCGCATCGTCGAATATCGCTGCACCCAGCTGCATGGCAAGGTCGCGGTGATCGACGCCGACTGGGCCACTGTCGGCTCCAGCAATTTCGACGGGCTGTCACTGTTCGTCAATCATGAGGCCAACATCATCGTGCGGGATGCGGGGTTTGCGCATGCCCTGCGCAATTACATCCTGCAGGGCGTCGCCGAGGGCAGAGAGGTTACCGCGGCCGACGTCGCGCGGCTGTCGCTGCCCCGACGCCTGTGGAACCGTTTCGCGTACGGCCTTTACCGCGCGGTGCTGCAAGTGCTGAGCCTCGGCAGCTATACCCGCTGAGGACTACAATCGCGTTCCATGGACAGTACCCGAATCGATAAATGGCTGTGGGCCGCGCGCTTTTTCAAGACGCGCTCGCTGGCCTCCGACGCAGTCGAGCGTGGCCGCGTGAAGCTGAATGAAGAGCGCTGCAAGCCGGCGCGCAGCCTGAAGCCCGGTGACCTGCTCGACATCGACAACGGCAGCACCGAATGGCAGGTGCGGGTGGTGGCGCTGTCCGACCAGCGCGGGCCGGCACCGGTCGCGCGCCAGTTATACGAGGAAACCCCGGAAAGCCTGCAGCGCCGCGAACAGGAAGCCGAGCGGCGGCGCCTGTTTGCCGAGCCGGCCGATGGCCTCCGTGGCCGGCCCACCAAGCGCGACCGGCGCCAGCTCGATCGTTCACGCTGAGTGTTTCGCCAAAAATTCCTTTGGAAAACGCCGGCATCTCTCCCTGATCTGCATTCAACTCCCACAAAACGACGGTTTTGTGCATAATGGCACGGTCGTTCGATTTTTGATTCGGGAGTTTCTGCATGACCGTTCCATCGTCCAAACCCTTGCGCAAAGGCGAGCAGACCCGCGTCAGCATTCTTGATGCCGCGCTCGACCTCGCCAGTCGCGACGGTCTGGAAGGACTGACCATCGGTTTGCTGGCCGATCGCATGGGCATGAGCAAGTCCGGCGTCTTCGCCCATTTCGGATCGCGCGAAGACCTGCAGATCGAGGTGCTGAAGCTGTACCACCAGCAATTCGAGCAGGAAGTCTTCTACCCGGGCATTCGCGAGCCGCGCGGCCTGCCGCGGCTGCAGGGGCTGTTCGCGCGCTGGGTCGCGCGGGTCAGCCGGGAGATCGCTTCCGGGTGCATTTACATCAGCGGCGCTGTCGAATACGACGACCGGCCCGGCCCAATACGCGAGCAGCTGGTTGTCATGGTGCGGCTGTGGCAGCAGGCGCTGCGGCGGGCCGCCGGACAGGCCATCGAGGAAGGCCACCTGTCGCCCCAGACCGATGCCGACCAGCTAGTGTTCGAAATGTACGGACTGGTGCTGGCCCTTCACCATGACGCCCGCTTCATCCGCAGCCCGCGCGCAGTGGCCCGTGCCGAGTCGGGTTTTGCCCGGCTGATCGATGCCGCGCGCAGCCGGCAGTGACGGATGCAGCGGCCAGCCATACACATGCGAAACAGCATCCACCACCGCCGCCAAAAGCCGTAGATTCCATCCATCCACCACGCCGACAGGAGACCGCGATGCCCAGTTACAGCGCCCCGCTGAGAGACATGCAGTTCGTGCTGCACGAGTTGCTGGAAGTCGACAAGGAACTGGCCCAGCTGCCGCCGCATGCGGAACTGGATGCCGATACCATCAACCAGGTGCTGGAAGAGGGCGGCAAATTCGCAGCCGAAGTGCTGTTTCCCCTGAACCAGGCCGGCGACCGCGAGGGTTGCCGTTTCGATGCGTCCGACAGCAGCGTGAAAGCCCCCGCCGGCTTTCGCGATGCCTATCGCCAGTATGTGGATGCCGGCTGGCCGTCGCTGGCCTGCGATCCCGGTTTCGGCGGCCAGGGCCTGCCCATGGTGCTGAACAATTCGTTCTATGAAATGCTGAACTCGGCCAATCAGGCCTGGACCATGTATCCCGGCCTGTCGCATGGAGCCTACGAGTGCCTGCATGCACACGGCACGCCGGAGCAGCAGGCGCTCTACCTGCCGAAGCTGGTGTCGGGTGAATGGACCGGCACCATGTGCCTGACCGAGGCGCATTGCGGGACCGACCTCGGCCTGCTGAAGACGAAGGCCGTGCCGCAGCCGGACGGCAGTGTCCGTTTAACCGGCAGCAAGATCTTCATCTCTGCAGGCGAACATGACCTGGCGGCCAACATCGTGCACCTCGTGCTGGCGCGCCTGCCGGATGCGCCGCCGGGCACCAAGGGCATTTCGCTGTTCCTGGTGCCGAAGTTCCTGCCGGATGCCAGCGGCAATCCCGGCGAACGCAATCGCATCTTCTGCGGCGCGATCGAACACAAGATGGGCATTCATGGCAATGCGACCTGCCAGATCAACCTCGATGACGCGACCGGCTGGCTGATCGGCGAGCCCAACCGTGGCCTGAATGCGATGTTCGTGATGATGAATGCCGCGCGGCTGGGCGTCGGCATGCAGTCGCTGGGGCTGACCGAGGTCGCGTACCAGAACGCAGTCGCCTATGCGAAAGAGCGGTCGCAGGGCCGCAGCCTGACCGGCACCAAGGCGCCTGCGCAGGCGGCCGACCCCATCCTCGTGCATCCGGACGTGCGGCGCATGCTGCTGACGGCGCGTGCCTTTGCCGAGGGCGGACGGGCGTTCACTTCGCATGTGGCGCTGATGATCGATCGCGAACTGAACCATCCTGACGAGGCAGTGCGGCAGGAAGCCGCAGACGAGGTGGCGCTGCTGACCCCGATCGTGAAAGCCTTCCTGACCGACAACGCATGGATCGCCTGTTCGGAAGCGCTGCAGGTTTATGGCGGCCACGGCTATATCGCCGAGTGGGGCATGGAGCAGTACCTGCGGGATTCGCGCATCAACATGATCTACGAGGGGACCAACACCATCCAGTCGCTCGACCTGCTGGGGCGCAAGGTGCTGATGGATAACGGCGCGAAGCTGCGCAAGTTCGGCGAGAAGGTCCGGACCTTTGTCGAGCAGCATGGAACCGACGAGAAGATGGCCGAGTTCATCACGCCGCTGGCCGACATCGGAGACAAGATGTCGAAGCTGTCGATGGAAATCGGCATGAAAGCCTTCATGAATCGCGATGAAGTCGGCGCTGCGGCCGTGCCTTACCTGCGGGTCGCCGGCCATCTGGTGTTCTCGTGGCTGTTCGCGCGGATGGCAAAGCTTGCGATCGACAACGAAGCCGGAGGCGACCCGTTCTACCGGGCGAAGCTTGCTACTGCACGCTTCTACTTCGCGCGGCTGCTGCCGGAAACCGCGATGCTGATCCGGCAGGCGCGGTCGGGGGCCGGCAATCTGATGAGCATGGAAGAAGCTTTGTTCTGATCACACAAGTCGCTGGATCCCGGCCTGCGCCGGGATGACGTTTGAAAAGCCGTCAGCCGTAAAACCGTCATCCCGGCGCAGGCCGGGATCCAGCGTCGAAAAATGATATCGACATTTGGAGCCCTGCCACGATGTCCCACTTCCTCGTAAAAAAAGTCGCCGTCCTCGGCGCCGGCGTGATGGGTGCGCAGATTGCCGCCCACTGCATCAATGCGCGTGTACCGGTCATCCTGTATGACCTCCCCGGCAAGGAAGGGCAGCCGCGCCATGCCCTAGTCGAGCGTGCGCTCGAGCAGCTGAAAAAGCTCAATCCCGCACCGCTGGCCGATGCCGCGCAGGCGGCGCTGATCGAAGTCGGCAACTTTGATGACGACCTCGGCCGGCTGGCGCAGGCCGACCTGCTGATCGAGGCGATCGCCGAGCGCATGGACTGGAAGCATGCGCTGTACGCGAAGATCGCGCCGCATATTGCGCCGCATGCGATTTTCGCGACCAATACCTCGGGACTCTCGATCACCGAGCTGGCAAGCGCACTGCCTGATGAACTGCGCCGCCGCTTCTGCGGCGTGCATTTCTTCAATCCGCCGCGCTACATGCACCTGGTCGAGCTGATACCGACGGCATCGAGCGACGCCGGCATCCTCGACCAGCTGGAGACTTTCCTGACCAGTGCGCTCGGCAAGGGCGTGGTGCGTGCATTCGACACGCCGAACTTCATCGCGAACCGCGTCGGCATCTTCGGCATGCTGGCCACCATGCACGAGGCAGCGCAGTACGGGCTCGGCGTCGACCTGGTGGATGACCTGACTGGCGCGAAGCTCGGGCGCGCGAAATCCGGCACCTTCCGCACTGCCGATGTGGTCGGCCTCGACACGCTCGGCCATGTGATCCGCACCATGACCGACAAGCTGCCGGACGATCCCTTTCATTCGCTGTACCAGCCGCCGGCCGTGCTGCAGTCGCTGATTGCCGACGGCCGCCTCGGCCAGAAGGCCGGTGCCGGTTTCTACAAGAAAGCCGGCAAGGACATCCTGCGCTTCGATCCGGCAAAGAATGACTATGTGCCGTCGGGCGCGAAGGCAGACGAGCTGGTGGCCCGCATCCTGAAGGAAAAAGACCCGGCGAAGCGAATGAAGGCGCTGCACGACGCGACCCATCCGCAAGCGCAGTTCCTGTGGGCGATTTTCCGCGACACCTTTCACTATGTCGCCGTGCACCTTGAATCAATCGCGGACAACGCGCGCGAGCTCGACTTCGCACTGCGCTGGGGCTTCGGCTGGAAGCAGGGGCCGTTCGAGTTGTGGCAGGCGGCCGGCTGGCAGCAGGTCGCGCAGTGGGTGAAGGAAGACATCGATGCCGGCCGCGCGCTGTCGGCTGCGCCGCTGCCGGACTGGGTGTCCGACGGCCGCGACGGCGTGCACCGGCCGGAAGGCTCATGGTCGCCGTCGAAGCGAGCGTATGTGCCGCGCTCGTCCTTGCCCGTCTATGCGCGCCAGGCTTTCCGCGCGCCGCTGGTCGGCGAGGGCACGGCCGGGGGCGCTGCGGCCGGCAGCACGGTGCATGAGGACGACGCCGTGCGCCTGTGGCATCAGGACGATGGCGTGCTGCTGCTGTCCTTCAAGACCAAGATGCATGTGATGGGGCCGGACGTAATCGCCGGGCTGGAGCGCGCGGTCGACGAGGCCGAGCGCCATTACCGCGCGCTGGTGATCTGGCAGGCAGACGCGGCCGACGGCGGTGCATTTTCTGCCGGCGCCGACCTGCAGGCGATGCTGCCGATGTTCATGTCCGGCGGCGTGAAGGCCATCGAGCCGTTCGTCGCCCGCTTCCAGAATGCGCA
>JAIXTG010000118.1 GCA_027484285.1 Oxalobacteraceae bacterium
GATCCTTCGCTAATCGACTCGCGGGTTGCAGCGATGCGCCTGCTCGTGACTCTGGCACTGGTCACGCTCGGCAATGGCGGGATGTATGTGCTGGCGGTCATGCTGCCGGAGGTACAGAAAGAATTCGGCATCAGCCGTGCCGACGCATCGCTGCCCTACACCCTGATCATGATCGGCTTCGGCCTTGGGGGCATCCTCTGCGGACGCTGGGCCGATCGTTACGGCATTTCGCGCGTGCTGGCGCTGGGCGCGTTTGGCTCATTCGCCGGTTTCATCATCGCCGGCTTCGCACCGAATATTGTGGTGTTCGCCCTGGCGCACGGCGTGCTGGTGGGCTTGCTGGCGATCGGCAGTTCCTTCGTGCCCCTGATTGCCGATACTTCGCTCTGGTGGAACAAGCGCCGCGGCCTCGCCGTGGGCATCTGCACCAGTGGCAATTTCCTGTCGGGCACCGTGTGGCCCCCGATCGTGCAATGGGGCATCGAGCATTTCGGCTGGCGGCACACCTATGTCGCGCTCGGCGTGATCTGCGGACTCGGCATGGCGCTCCTGTGCAGGCGCCTGCGCCAGCGGCCGCCAATGGCCAGCGTCGCGAAGGCCGGGACCAGCGCCTCGCATCATGCCAGCGACCGTCCGTTCGGCATGTCGACCGGCCTTGCGCAGTGGCTGCTGTTCACTGCTGCGGTCGGTTGCTGCGTCGCGATGGCAATGCCGCAGGTTCATATCGTCGCGTATTGCACCGACCTGGGCTTCAATGCGGCCCGGGGTGCGGAGATGCTGTCGGTGATGCTGGGTTTCGGGATTGTCAGCCGGCTGGCGTCCGGCTGGGTCTCCGATCACATCGGGGGACTGCGCACGCTCTTGCTCGGGTCGGCCCTGCAAGCTGTCGCGCTGGCACTGTTCCTGCCGTTCGACAGCCTTGCGTCGCTGTATGTGATTTCCGCGCTGTTCGGCCTTTTCCAGGGCGGCATCGTGCCGTCCTACGCCATCATCGTCCGCGAGCATTTCCCTCCGCAGGAGGCCGGTGCCCGGGTGGGCGTGGTGGTGCTGGGCGTGCAGGTCGGCATGGCACTCGGCGGCTGGATGTCCGGCAAGGTATTCGACCTGACCGGCTCCTACCACGCGGCCTTCATCAACGGCATCGGATGGAACCTGCTCAACATCGTTATCATCGTGACGATGCTGTTCCGGCTGCGCGCACGGGCAGCACGCTGAATTCGTGACCCGGCTTCCCGGCAACAGATGAGCGGGCAGGGGCTTTGATGCCGCCGGGGAGTTCCTGCCTCCGCCCTTGCCGCTAGTTAGCTTGCGCGGCCCGCCCGACCTGCACGGTCAGGTTGCCCCAGAAGCTATCCCAGTCGACTTCGTCGACACCCGTTGCGGGCACCATGTGCACGACGCTGAACATCCAGACGCCTGCAGCTGGCACGTCGAACCGCACATGCCCGCGCTCGTCCGTGCGATCGGTTGCCGGCGTGACAGGTTCGGTGCCGCGCTGCGGCCAGGCCTTCAGCAGCGCACCCTTCAGCGGTTTGCCATCGAATAGCACCCGAAGTTCTGCCGGCTGTCCACTGCCCCAGCTGTCCGGCGGCGAGGCCGGGATGATCTCGATTGCCTGTCCGGTCGACGCCATGGCCGTGGCATCGCTCTTGCCGCCCACCGACAGCAGGGTCTTGATGTGGCGGCGATAGCGCTCGCGTCCCGGCTTGTCTGCGCTCCCCGCTGACAATCGCATGGCAGCGACTTCGTCCAGCCCCTCGGCAAGCAGGTAATCGGTGAATTTCTCTCCCGGCAGGACGACCTGTCGGGGGAATGTGTCGATCGCAAAGACCAGTGATCCGCGCTTTTCCGGGCGTACCTGCATGCCTGCTTCACACACAGGCGCTGGTTGCCCGAGCGGCTGCTCCATCGTTCCCCCGGCAGAGAAATGGCGCAAGGACCGGACAAAGGTGCCCGTGAACGGCACGCAGTCGCCCCTGAAGAATTCGCCCACGTACAGGCGCAGGGAAACCGGCTGGCCAGCTGGGGGAATGAAGGTGCTGGGCATGACCCAGAACTCGTGGCCGAACGCAGACGCGGGCAAAAGCAGCCACAGGAAAAACAAAATGAGCCGCATGACGGGGTCCTGATGACGCAAAAAAATCAATCGACCCGGGAGTCTCGAACAAGAGCGTCTGGAGCGCGGCCCGTCTTCCGGAGGTTAGAAAATCGAGTGTATCAATCCTGCTTCGGACACGAGAGTGACTCCCATCAGAGCCTGCTCAAACCAACGGGCCGGTAAATCAAGCCTGCGACCGAACCCTGCAAGGAACGGAGCGTCGAAACTCCGATACTTCATGGCTTGCGCTAGGGGAGCGTTCCCCTTATTCACCAAGGAATCTGTATGCGAACAGCTCTTCTTTCGACAGCGCGGATGCTTTCAGGCCTGTCTCTGCTTGCTTTGACTCTCACCCATACTGCCAACGCCGCCAGCCACCGGGAGGCGCCTTTCCTGACAGAGCAGCCCAAGGTGGACGCGACCGACCTGTATTTCTTTCGCAGCTACGAACCCGGCCGGGAGGCGTATGTCACGGTGATTGCCAACTACATTCCGTTCCAGGATCCGTTCGGCGGACCGAACTTCTACCAGTTCGATCCGAACGCGCTGTATGAAATCCATTTCGACACTAACGGCGACGCACGCGAAGACCTTAGTTTCCAGTTCCGCTTCAACAATCAGACCAAGGCTGCTGCCGTGCCGGTGGGCGGCAAACAGATAAAAATCCCGCTGATCAATTCCGGTCCGATTGATGCGGTGAACTCACCGCTGCTGAACGTCAGGGAAACCTACACCATCGACCTGGTGCGCGGCGACCGGCGCAGCGGCAGCCGCGGCCGAATCACTGCCTCCCCGCTCGACAAGCCGGTGGACAACATTGGCGAAAAGAGTTTTCCGGGCGGGTATGAGACGTATGCCAACCGGCACATCCACGAGGTGCCGATTGCCGGATGCGGCAATGCCCGTGTGTTCGTCGGCCAGCGCAAAGAATCGTTTTACATCGCGGTCGGGAAAACCTTTGACCTCTTCAACCTCAACCCGCTGGGGCCGGAGTCGGGCGGAAACGAAAACAACCTGGAAGGGAAAAACGTCAGCAGCATTGCGATGGAGGTCCCGATCAGTTGCCTGACCACTGGCAGCCAGCCCATCGTGGGCGCGTGGACCACCTCCAGCCTGCCGCAACGCCGGCTGCTCGATCCCACGCCGTCCTCGGGCCTGAACACCGCATCGCGGCAGGACGGAGGATATGTGCAAGTCTCGCGGCTGGGCATGCCGCTGGTGAACGAGGTCGTGATCGGCATGGATGACAAGAACCGGTTCAACGGCGCGCGTCCGCAGGATGACGCGCAGTTTGCCGACTATGTCACCAATCCCAGCTTGCCGGCGCTGATCCAGACGCTCTTTCCCTCGGCAACCGCACCGACCAACTTCCCCAGGACAGATCTCGTCACCGTGTTTTTGCGCGGCATACCGGGACTGAACCAGCCATCCAATGGAGTCGCTTCCGAGATGCTGCGCCTGAATACCTCGATTCCCCCCACGGCACAGGGGGCGCAGAACCCGCTGGGTGTCGCGGCTGGCGACCGGGCCGGTTTCCCGAACGGCCGGCGTCCCGCTGATGACGTCGTGGATCTGTCGCTGCGGGTATCGATGGGAGCCTTGTGCGTATTGACCGGAGCGCAGGACGCACTGGGCGTCGGATGCCGGCCCTCGGATGCGCCGGCCGGCGGCCTCACCCTGACGGATGGCGTGCGCAAGTCGGCTGCCCAGTACCAGAACCGCTTCCCTTATCTCAACTCACCGATCCCGGGGAACAGCGACAGCCAGTAAGTGAACTGTCGCAACCGGATCGGCTGCAAAAAGATCCGGTGCGGTACGCAGTGGCCCGGCGGGCCACTGCGTACCCGGTGTGCCTTTCCTGAGCTTGCGTCCCGCGCCTACTTCGGGCGCGGCTGCGTGAGGGCGCCGTCCGGTGCCGGCAGCCTCCCGCTGCGCAGCTGCCTGATCGCCTCGCTCACTGCGCGTGCGACATTGCGCACTTCTTCCTGCATCGCCTCGTCGCGATCCAGCGCCTCGTGGCTGGACGCATAGTCTTCGTAATAGCCGATGTAGCGGTCGAGCCGTGACTGGGCGCCGGCATCCTGCAGGCCCATCCAGTCCAGCCAGTCCGACAGCGCGCGCCGCGTGCCTTCGATGCCGGCCACGTCGCCATGCACCACCAGGCCATAGATTCGGCCGGCCAGGTGCTTCGGGTAAGACCAGCCGGACGCTTCGATCGCCTTCGCTTTCGCCGCACTTTTTCCCTGGGTGAGCGTGGGATCAGGATTGCCGCCGTCGGCGCAGACCAGCCGGTCGATCATGAGTTTCAGGGCGCTCGGGGTCTGGTACCAGTAGACCGGGGAAAGGATGACGATGCCGTGGGCCGCGACCCATTGCTCGTAGATGTCACCCATCCAGTCGTTGGTCTGCCGCAGCGCATGGTTCGGATAACAGCTGCACGGCCAGTGGCAGAGCGGCATCGCGGTCGACACGCAACCCTTGCACGGATGGATGTGCCAGTCGTACTCGGAGGTAAGGCGGCTCAGGTCGAGTTCATCCACCTGCACGCCGGCCGCGGCGAATTCTGCCTTTGCAATCTGCAGCAGCCGGAAGGTCTTCGATATCTCGCCCGGACAGCTGCCGTCATTCCTCGCCGCGCCGCAGATCAGCAGCACGCGGGAGGGCGATGCCGGGTCTTTCTGCCTTTGCTCCGCCGCCAGCAGGCGGCTGCGCGTTTCCTTCCATTCCACCGACAGCTGATACTCGGGGTCGGCATAGCCTTCGCCTGCTTTTTCCGTCGCGGCCGGCTTGTCATGGGCAATATAGGCTTGCCACGCGGTTTCCTCGACCTGGGCCATCGCCTCCGCGATCTCGAGGAAGCGGGGATGACCGAAGGACGCCCGGAAGCGGTCGCCGAAGCTTTTCCTGTCCATCATCCCGTCGAACTGGCCTGTGCGTGGCTCCATCAGCGTTTCCCTGAAAATTGGTGGAACGTCCGGGCATGCCGGTCCGGGACAGCGTTATGATGGATTGCCGGCATTAAAAGAAGTTCAATTGACAAGTTTTCCCTGGTCGGCCTGTCGGGCCAGTGATGCTGCCTCGACCGATACCGGACACCATTCACCGAATCCCCGTCGATAACCACGTTTCCCGGAACCCCTGATGCAGGTCACTGACAGCACTGTCCCCGCGACTGCCACCGCGCGTTTAACGTCGAGCGGCGAATGCCGCATTCCCGCCCCTGGCACCATGCCAGTCGCGGCTATCCGGCTGCGCCGGGAAGGCTGAGCCATGCGTGTCGCGCTTTTCGGTGCCACCGGCACGATCGGCCGGGCAACGGCACATGCCTTGCTCGGGGCAGGGCATGAAGTGGTGTGTCCGGTGCGCCGTCGGGCCGGCTTCAACCGCGGGCTGACAGAGAGTGCCGTCCGCGCAGCACTGCCCGGCGCCGAGCTGCGCTTCAGTGACGATGGATCGCTGTTCTCTGCCCGCTCGGATTTCTTGCGGCGCGAGCGCATCGATGGGGTCGTGTCATGCCTTGCCTCCCGTACCGGCGCGCCGGCCGACGCCTGGGCAGTGGATTACCAGCTGCACGCCGACCTGCTGCAGCAGGCCCGGTCGGCCGAGGTCAGGCACTTTGTGCTGCTGTCGGCTATCTGCGTGCAGAAGCCGCTGCTGGCCTTCCAGCAGGCCAAGCTCGCGTTTGAAAAAGAACTGGCGGACTCGGGACTTGGCTACAGCATCGTCAGGCCGACCGCTTTTTTCAAATCGCTGTCCGGGCAGATCCGGCGCGTGCAGCAGGGCAAGCCCTTCCTCGTGTTTGGCGATGGGCAGCTGACTGCCTGCAAGCCCATCAGCGACGGGGATCTCGCCCGCTTCCTCGCGCTGTGCCTCACCGACCCGACCCGGCACAACCGCATTCTGCCGGTGGGCGGACCGGGCAGCGCAATCACGCCGCTGGAGCAGGGGGAGTATCTGTTCCGTCGCCTCGGCAGGCAGCCGCGTTTCAGGCAGGTGCCGGTGGCCCTGCTGGATGTCCTGATCCGTGCGCTGGGTGCCGGGGGGCGCTGGCTGCCGTCGTGGAAAGAAAAGGCAGAGCTCGCCCGGATCGGTCGCTACTACGCCACCGAATCCATGCTGGCGTGGGATCCGGTGGCGCAGGCCTACGATGCCGACGCGACACCGGCCTTCGGCAACCAGACCCTGTTCGACTACTACGACCGTCTGCTGTCCGGCGAAGAGGCATTCGAACTCGGCGACCACGCGGTCTTCTAGCCGTGTCCCGCACTGCCGGCAGCGGCCCTTCAGCGCTCCCGGTTGCGCCGCCAGAAGCGCCGCAGCATCGGCTTCACCGTGACGCCGTGCACCAGGATTGACAGCGCGACCGTCACCAGCGTGAGCGCCACCAGCTCCTGTGCCAGAGGCTCCGGCAGGCCATGGTTGATCGCATACATCAGGTAGTACAGGCAGCCGACACCGCGAATGCCGAACCAGCTGCACATCCAGCGGATGCGCCAACTGGTCGGCGTGCCGGCCAGTGACGCCAGCACGCTCAGGGGGCGGGCGATGAAAAAGAGGAAGGCAGCCAGCGCCAGGGCCGACAGGCTCCAATAATGCAGGACCATCATTCCGCCCAGCAGCAGCACCAGCACCAGCTCGGACAGCCGCTCCAGGTGCTCCTTGAATACCAGTGCCTCGGCGCTCACGATGGCCGGCGGCTCGACGCCGGCGGCCTTCGCGTCGGCCGGTTCAGCCACATCGGCATTCAGCAGGTCCGGTCGGATGCCGGCACGGCGCGCCAGCCCGAGTTCGGTCTGGCGCAGACCGACGCCGGCGAAAAACACCGCGAGGAAGCCCCAGGCATGCACTGTCAGGGACAATCCGTAAACCACGGCAATCAGCCCCAGGCCGACGAAGTCGTCCAGCACCTCATGTTTTGTCTGCGGGCCGCGCAGTGCCCAGCCGGCGCGCGCCATCAGCGCCCCCAGCACGACGCCGATCACAATCGCCGCCAGCGTCGCCCACAGCACGTCCCGCAGCAGCCATTCCACGCCGAA
>JAIXTG010000218.1 GCA_027484285.1 Oxalobacteraceae bacterium
GACCAGGGCGGCACCTACAACGGCAATCCGCTGATGACCGCGGTCGGCATCGCAGTGCTCGAAGCCCTGCTTGCGCCGGGCTTTCTGCAGTCGGTGCTCGACAAGGGCGAGTACCTGAAAGCCGGCCTGCTGAGGCTGTGCGACCAGCATGGCCTCGAAGGCGAGCGCGGCGAAGGCTTGCTGCGCGCACTGAAGCTGGGCTCGCCGATCGGTGGCAAGATCGTCGAGATCGCGCGCGACCTCGAGCCGCAAGGCCTGCTGCTCAATGCACCGCGCCCGGACCTGCTGCGCTTCATGCCGGCGCTGAATGTGACGACTGAAGAGATCGACCTGATGCTGGAGATGGTGTCGGGGGTGATCGCAAACCTGCCGCGGGACTGAGGCGCTCAACACAAACGGGGATCAGCCGAACGCATTTGCGCCCCAGCCCGCCAACGCTTTGGCAACCAGCCGCCGGGCTGGTTGCGCTGGCCGTGGGACGCTCAGATTTCTTTCCAGTCAAGCTCAGGCGCTTCTTCCCCTCGTCCGGCAGGGACCATCGCAGCTTCCAGCAAGCCCTGCCGCTCGTCAGCGGGTTGCACGATGCTGATTGAAAGCGCCGGATTGTCCTCGAGAGCCTTGTTAATTACCGGCAGGATTTCCCGATACTCCCTTATGCTTCTGCTGCCAGGATAAATCACGACCCGACCGGTTGCTCCACGCAGGGCATCCTCGAACCGCTCGGCGAGAGGAATCTTGAGTTCACGTTGCCTGTCTTCGGCGCCTGCCTTTTTACTGAGCTGCAGGTCGAGAGCGGGCCGATCCGGAACCGCCACAGCAACCAGCTGTACGCCTTGAATACCCTCGAACGCTCCCTCTTTGTTTTCTTTTATCTCCGTTCCTGTAATCGCTTTCAATCTCGTTTCATCCAGCAGGGAAGATGGCATGATCAGGCGCTCCGCGTACAATTCCAGAGGTAAATGACTCAGATAATGCAGCCCCGGTTCACCGGGGGCTTGCTTTGGAAAATCTGCCGCCGCAAGTCCGCTCGCGCTTCCAGCCTTCCAATCTTTTTGCATCGCCTTCAGTCTTTCCAGGACATCCTGGTTCTCGCAGGCGAAGCTGACTGTGAGATTACTTTTCCATAACATGGCGTCCCTGACCGCCTTCAATTGGGCCGCCAAACCCTCATCCGTGTAGCGGTAAGGGTTCGTCTTGTCTTCCGCAGCATACTGGTCAGGCATCGGCTCGATAACGACTGCGCCTTGCTGCTGGGATAGTGCGCTTTTAAGCCGCATCTTCAACTGATCGGTCGACAAGCTTGTTTTTCCTGTACCGGCCGGCAGTGAGGAGAGATCCTCGCTGCAAATCCATATCTTCGCGGGAGCAGAAGGGTTTGAAAATGCCTGACAAACCCCCTCCCTGAACGTACTCAACTTGGCGTAGCACTCGACAAGCTTTTTATTGTTGAAATCCGGATCCTTGCGGCGCAATTCGTCTCTCGCCGTCTTCGTGCGAAGGATTGCACAGTTGCATTCAACTTTTTCTGCCGGTGCAGCAATGAACCCGATCGAATCACTTTGTTTACTCGCCACTGGCGTAAATCCTTGCGAAAGCATGGCGCCCGTTATGTCTTCTTTTTTCTCGAGTCGCTTCCAGATGTTTTCCATCAGTCGCACTGACGCTTCCTGATCGGAGAAGACTTGTGTCAATGCATTGGCGGCAAGCTGCCGTGCCGCTTCTGCCCTTCCGGGAATGAAAAGCTCGGCTGCAAACTCTTTCCACCCGCGCTCATGCAAGACAATTGTTCCGGAGGCGAGATCTCGTCCGGCACGAAGGACTCCGAGGCCTTTCATTTCTTTCAAAGCAGTCGTGTAATCCTGCCCGGGATTGAGGGCGATACTGTTCTTGACCATGAATCTTTTCTCCTTCCCTGGCTGGGTTCACAAGACGCGCAAAATGGTTCGCAAAAGCGCAAAGCGGAACAAAATGCTGGCGAAAAATGTTCTGCAGCGTGCCTTTTGAAATACTGCTGCTGTATGTCGCCCAGGCTGCGACCGCAGAAATCGACCCGATGGCGACGATGTGCCGAGGGGAATTACGGTCGTTATCCAGTGTCAGGACGACGTGGCCCGATCAGCGGAGTTCATCCATCCGGCCGTCCAGTCGAATGCAGCGATCGACCCGCGATAACAGCCACGCCCGATCCCTATACTCGCCGCAAGCAATGATGACTTTCAGTGCCGGGTTTTTTTCCTGCGCCTCCGATATGGCATCGATCAACAACGCAATGCTGTCATCGGAACAGCAGATAATGCCTTCCTGATGCCAGCGGCCGTCGGCATCCTGCACCCGAACGATTTGCTCGTCGAAAGGTATGTCCTCAATCGGCGCAATGGCAACTATTGTCGTGGCCCTCGTCAGTACCTGACGATAGGCCCACATCATCTGTACATGTTTACGCTCGCGGTATTTGTCTGCATCGTTTTTGGGTGTCGAGATATCCTGCGTCATCCATCCCTGGATATAGCCGTCCCCCTCCTCTTTTTCGATCAGTGCCTGACCTTCCGGCGACTGGCCAGACATCATTCGCTGGAGGTTTGAATCACTGGTGAGCTTCCACTTCACTTTTTCTTTTGCGGGGATGTCTGCCAGTCGGCGATTGCTCAAGTTAATGCCGAAGTCGGATTCGACTGCTGATTCCGTTGTGTCCACGGTAGAGGTTGACTCCGCCGCAAGATGCAGTTCCCGGAGTTTGTTCAATACCGCTTCATCCTCACAGGCAAAACTGACCACCAGATCGCCATCCGCTGCCCGCGTCGCCTCTCGGGCGGCTTCCAGCTGCGCTTGCAGCCCTTCATTCGAATAACCGCGACTGACTTGGCCATGTCGCTGGTTGAACTTGTCCGGGACTGGCTCGATCACCACCGCACCACGCTTGCCTTCCAAGGCTCGCTTGGTCAGGTTTTTCATTTGCTGCGCGGACAACTGAGCATCGCCGCGTCCGGTATCAGGCAACTGGACATCCTCGATGCATGTCCAATATTTGGCAGCCAATCCGACCGAAAAGGTTTCGCTAACTGAAGCTGCGATTCGCGAATCTTGATCCGAGAATTCACGTGCCTCTGAACTATTGAAATATCTGGAGAACACGGTAATGCGTTGGCTCGAGCGAATATGGCGATCCAACTCCCTTTTTGCCGTGTCAGTCCGCAGGACTGCGTCATGACACTGGATTTTCTCCGGTCGCGCATGGATGAAATCGACACGTTTTCCTTGGTTGTCCACGACGATCGCTCCGCCCCTCACAGGCGCGGGAGGCTTGCCGTTGCCAATCAATGCAAAGTCGCGTGCCAGTGCCTCACCGGTAATATCTGCGTTTTGATTTTTTTTGTCGCGTATGTTTTGCGCCAATTGCCGGTGAACTCCGGCAACGTTAATTGCCCGTTCAAACGCGTCAGCCGCGTCGAGCCGTGCTTGCGCCGCTTTTTTCGGATCAAAGAGCTCGCCAATCCATTCACCCCAGGTACGTTCATGCAATTCAATTTGCATGCGCTGATCCGTTTGCATCCAGCCCTCAACCCGCAGGACCCCGAGTTTGGCAAGTTGCTGAATTGCATTATGGTCGTTAGGTGTAATGGTCAGATTGATGGTCTTCACGATGAGCCCCTCCCTCAATGGAAGTAGTTGCCAGCTCATTCAAGCGGTTCACGCCCGTCACGGGCCATAGTGCAGCGCAGATGCAAAAGAAAACGGCCCGCATTGCGGGCCGTTGTTCTTCACAAAAAGGCTTATTTCTTCGGAGGAATATACAAGTCGGTAATACTGCCCAGCCCCATTTCCGCCGCAAACATTGGCGTCTCCGACAAGGTCGGATGCGCATGCACAGTCAGGGCAAGGTCCTCGAGGTCGGCACCCATTTCCATCGCCAGCACGGTCTCGGCCAGCAACTCGCCAGCATTCACGCCGACGATGCCGGCACCAATGATGCGCTTGGTGGTCGGGTCCCACAGCAGCTTGGTAACGCCGTCGTCGCGACCCATCGCGAGCGCGCGGCCGCTCGCAGCCCAAGGAAAGCTGGCCTTCTCGAACGGAATGCCCTTGGCCTTGGCTTCCGCTTCGGTCACGCCCATCCACGCGATCTCGGGATCGGTATAGGCGACCGACGGAATCGTCATTGCATCGAACTCGAC
>JAIXTG010000241.1 GCA_027484285.1 Oxalobacteraceae bacterium
GAGAACAATTCCTTGAGAATTCGCAGACTCTGGCAGCGCGTTGATTTGTCTCAAGCCGCTTCTACTGGACTTCAAAATCAATGCGACTAGACTCCGTTTCTGACCATTAACTTGCGTGCTTCCTTGATGAGAGACGCTATGACTTCCTGCACAGTGAACTGGTATCCAACTTCCGCCGACCTGATGGAAGAATTTCTGCGCGCATCCGCCCACGGCAGCCATAGTGCGCGCGAAGCCTACCTGGCGCGCGAGGCCCTGCTGGGCATACTTCGCCTGTCCCGCGCCGAACAGATGCTTGCGATCCGCCGCTCGGTCAACAAGCTGGTGCCGGTGTCGCTGCGTCCGCAGCCGGTACGGCGCGGGAAGGCAAAGCGCTCGCCACCGTCCGATCCCGGACAGACCCAGTTTGTCTTCGGCCGCGAGAACTGATCTGCCTTGTTTTTGATCAATCCGGAAATTTCCAGGCGGATCAATCACTTAAGTAACGGAATGAAACCTTGTCCACAAGCTTGTCCACCGTCGGTGGGGGCAAGCCGATACAGGAACCAAGGTCTTTAGCGGGCGTCAGATTGATTCTCCCCGACGTCCCGCTCCTGAAATGAAGCCCACGCCCACACCTGCACATCGAACCGAAGAGCCGGATGTGGGCAGCGGCGAGCCTTCTCCCGGCCAGGCGGATACCGAGAAAATGATCCGCAGCATTCCGCCCAAGCCGGCCGACGCACCGCCGCCTCCGGTTCCCCCGTCGCCCGGCAAACAATCCGGATAAACGTCGAAGGCGTCTGGTTGCCCCGGATGCGCGGGCCTCTCTCGAATAAAGCATCGGTCGCAGGCGCTGCATTGCAGCATGCGTTTGCCGCGCTGCGCCACAGCATCCGGCATCGACGAGGGATGCGCATTCTTTGACGGTCGGTTTTGCAACGACAAAGACCATCAACGCTGTTGTCGAGACAGAATGTACGGAGCGGCCGCTTGCCGGCCGAGATGTTGCTTCTAATTACAAAAGCTATCCCCAGGGAGGAGACGATGAAGCACACGCCCCGACTTGCGCCGACGCGAGCCGCGCTGCGCAAGCTCGCCGCAACCACGGCAGTGACACTGGCGCTCGGCCTTGCAGGCAATGCCGCCGCGCAGGAAATCAAGATCGGCATCGTCAGTTTCCTGTCCGGTCAGGCAGCCGACAGTTTCGGCGTCCCGGCAGTCAATGGCGCGAAAGCGCTGATCGATGCGTTCAACAACGGCAGTGCGCCGGCTCCCTATGACAAGCCCGGCATGGGCGGCCTGAAGATCGTTCCGGTCTACGTCGATGAAAACGGCGGGCCGACCAAACAGGTGCAGGAACTGCGCAACCTCTACGACCGGGCCGGCGTCGACCTGGTCATTGGCTATGTCAGCTCCGGCGACTGCCTCGCGGTCTCGCCGGTGGCCGAGGAAATGAAGAAGCTCCTCGTGCTGTACGACTGCGGCACGCCGCGCATCTTCGAGGAAGCGAAGTACCGCTATGTGTTCCGCACTGCCTCGCATGGCGCAATGGATAACGTGGCCGTTGCCCGCTATCTGAAAGCCCGCAACGCCAAAGTCTCGACCATCAACCTGATCAATCAGGACTATGCGTGGGGCCATGACTCGCTGAAAGACTTCACGCTGTCGATGGCGGTGCTCTATCCGGATGCAAAGATCCAGTCGGACCAGCGCCCGAAATTCGGTGCCGGCCAGTACGGTACCGAGATCTCGCAGCTGATGTCGCGTACCGCAGACGTCACGCATTCGAGCCTGTGGGGCGGCGACCTGCAGGCCTTCGTGCTGCAGGCGGCCCCGCGCGGCCTGTTCAAGCGCTCGCAGGTGGTACTGACGGCGGCCGACCATGTGCTGGTGCCGCTCGGCGAGAAAATGCCGAACGGCGTGATCCTCGGCGCGCGCGGCGCCTACGGCATGCTCGCACCGAAATCGGCGCTCAACGACTGGTGGTGGAAGCTGTACCAGGACGCGAACGGCGTCTATCCGGTACAGGCGCCGTACCGCATGGCGCAGTCGCTGATGGGCGTCAAGCTGGCGGTCGAAAAGGCAATGGCAGCCAATGGCGGCAAGAAGCCGAATGCTGAACAGATTGCAGCCGCGCTGCGTGGCTCGGAGTGGGAATCGCCGGCCGGCCGCATCCGGATGGCGCTCGGCGAAGGCCAGCAGGCCATCCAGCCGACGGCCATCGGCCGCACCAAATGGGATGCCGCGAAAAAGCTCGTCGTGCTGGAAGACATCCAGCGCTTCGCTGCCGAGTGCGTGAATCCGCCTGCCGGTACCCGGTCCGAGGACTGGATCAAGGCCGGCTTCCCCGGCGCGAAATGCGACTGACCCGCGGCCACCGGCAAACGGCATGCTGATCGCTACCATCCTCGTCGATGGCCTGACCTATGCGTCATGGCTGTTCATCGTGGCTCTCGGGCTCACCCTGGTGTTCGGGGTCCTGAAGATCCTGAATGTCGCGCACGGCAGCTTCTATGCGCTCGGGGCCTATGCGGCCGCCAGCCTGGTCGGCTGGTTCGCCAGCATGGAATTTGCGCCCTGGCTATCGGTAATTGCCATGCTGCTGGCCGCAGTCGCCGTGGCCGCACTGGTAGCGCCGCTGTGCGAGCGCGGGCTGCTGCGAACCTTCTATGGCCGCGACGAGGTGCTGCTGGTGCTGGTTACTTTCGCGCTGTTCCTGATACTGGAAGACGTGACCAAGCTGTTGTGGGGCGTGAACCCGCTGTACGTGTCCGAGCCCTATTTGCTGTTCGGCACGGTCGAGTTCGGCGAGCTGTCCTATGTCGGCTACGACTTCGTGCTGGTGGCCGTGGCACTGGTGGTCGGCCTCGCCGTCTGGTGGGGGCTGAACCGCACCCGCACGGGAAAGATCGTGCTGGCGGTGATCCACAGCGAGGAAGTGGCATCCAGCATGGGCGTCAATGTATCGCGCGTGTACACGCTGGCCTTCGGTACCGGCATCCTGCTGGCTGCGCTGGCAGGCGCGCTGACTGCCCCCATGATCTCGGTGCAGCCCGGCGTGTCGGTCGGCGTGATCATCGTGTCGTTCGCGGTGGTCATCATCGGCGGGCTCGGCAGCATTCCGGGCGCGGCGATCGGCGCACTGATCGTGGGCCTCGCGCGCTCCGCCGCCGTGCACCTGATGCCGGAAGCCGAGCTGTTCTCCATTTATGCGGTGATGGCCATCGTGCTGGTGTTCCGGCCCGAAGGCCTGTTCCAGCGCGTCCAGGCGAGGAAAATCTGACATGCAGGCCGTACGCGCTTCTGCCCCGAGAACCATGGCTGCCGGCCTTGCGCTGGCGCTGCTGATGCTTGCCGCCGGCGCCGTCATGCCGCGCTGGCTGACTTTCCTGCTGACCATGGCGGCCGCGCAGGGCCTGGTATCGCTTGGGATCGTGCTGCTGATGCGGTGCGGTGTGGTCTCCTTCGGCCAGGGACTGGTCTTTGCTGCCGGCGGCTACACTGCCGCCCTCGCCTTCGGCTCGCTTGGCATCACCGATGCCCTGCTGCTGGCGCTGCTCGGCGGCGCGGTGGCAGTCGCTATCGCCGCGCCGTTTTCCTGGCTGATCGCACGTTACCGCGGAATTTTTTTCGCCATGCTGTCGCTGGCGCTGTCGATGGTGCTGTACGGACTGCTGATGAAATCCCAGACGCTGGGCGGGTCCGACGGCTTCAACATGAGCCGCCCTACCCTGCTCGGCATGCAGCCGGCCGACAGTGCCTACGCCGGCTATGCGCTGACCGTCGTGCTGGCCTCGCTGATCGGCATTGCAATGCGCATTTACTTCGACTCCGCGCGCGGGCTGGTTGCACTGGCCGCGCGCGACAACGAGATACGGGTCGAATATCTCGGCACGTCGGTACAGTCCCTGATCGCCAGCCATTTCATCGTCGCCGCCTTCATCGGCGGCATCGGCGGCGCGCTGACCGTGATGGCGCTGGGCCATGTGGAGCCGGAGTTCAGTTACTGGACCCGCTCCGGCGACTTCGTCTTCGTCGCCATCCTGGCCGGCCACCACAGCGTGCTGGCGGCATTCGTTGCGTCGACCGTGCTGGAGATCGTGCGCTCGTTTTCGAGCGCCTATTTCCCGAACAGCTGGCAGCTCGCGCTGGGCATGTTCCTGCTCGTCGTGATCCGGTTCCTGCCGTCGGGCATCGGTTCGCTGTGGCTTTCCCGCCGCGCGGCAAGGGGTCACGCATGACCCATTACGAACTTGCGATCAGCGCCGTCGGCATCCAGAAGCGCTTTGGCGCAGTGGTGGCTGCGGCCGACATCGACCTGAATGTTCCCGCCGGCCAGTGCGTCAGCCTGATTGGCAGCAACGGCGCCGGCAAGACTACCTTCGTCAACATGCTGACCGGCTATATCCGGCCGGACGCGGGCCAGATCCTGCTGCACGGCGACAGCATCCTCGGACTGCCGCCGCGCGCCATCGCCCGCATGGGCATCGCGCGCTCGTTCCAGGTGCCGCAGCTGTTCCGTGAACTCAGCGTGACCGAGAACCTGCTGGTGGCGATCGCCTCGCAGTCGGGCCAGCTGTCGCCGTTGCGTCCGGCAGGCCATGCCGAAGCACGCGAGCGTGCTGCTGCCCTGCTGCAGCGCTTCGAGCTGTCGGTGCATGCCGACCGTCTGGTCAGCGAGCTGCCCGGCGGCCTGCGCAAGCTGCTCGACATTGCCATGGCCCTGACCCGCCAGCCGAAAGTGCTGCTGCTCGACGAGCCGACCTCGGGCGTGTCGGCCGATGAAAAATTCCCGCTGATGGAGACCGTGATGCGCGCGCTGGCGCAGGAGCAGACCACCGTGCTGTTCGTCGAGCATGACATGGACATCGTCGCCCGCTACGCGGAACGCGTGGTGGCGTTCTACAGCGGCCGCATCATCGCCGACGGCCATGCCGACAGCGTGCTGGCCGACGCGGATGTGCAGCGCCATGTCACCGGCCACCGCTTGAGGGGGGCTGCCAATGCTTGAGGTACGCGACATCGCCGTCACCATACAGTCGGCGCCAGTGCTGCGCGGCCTCTCGCTCGAAGTGGGCAGCGGCCAGATGGTGGGACTGGTCGGGCGCAATGGCGCCGGCAAGACCACGACGCTGCGCAGCATCATGGGGCACCTGCCGCTGCAGCGCGGCACGCTGCATTTCGACGGGCATGAATTGCATCGCCTGCCGCCGCACCTGCGCGCGCCGCTCGGCATCGGCTATATGCCGGAAGACCGCGGGCTGGTACCGGAGCTGTCGGTGGAAGAAAATATCCTGGTGCCGCTGTGGGCCACGCACTCCGCCCGCATCTCCCGGCAGCTGGAGTTCGTGTACGGCGTACTGCCCGAACTGAAGGAAATGCGTGAGCGGCGCGCACTGCTGCTTTCCGGCGGCCAGCAGAAGCTGGTGGC
>JAIXTG010000093.1 GCA_027484285.1 Oxalobacteraceae bacterium
GCGCCCGTGCCCGAGCGGCGTCCCGCGGATGCGCGTGAATTCCTCATGCCGGCCAACTGCCCGGTGTGCGGCTCGCCGATCGTGCGGCCCGAAGACGAGGCCGTGGCCCGCTGCTCCGGCGGCTGGATCAAGTGCGCTGCGCAGCGCAAGGGCGGGCTGCTGCATTTCGTCTCGCGGCGCGCGATGGATATCGAAGGCCTCGGCGAGCAGCTGGTCGAACAACTGGTCGACCGCGGGCTGGTGACCACGCCTGCAGATTTCTACAAGGTCGGGCTGGTTGCGCTGGCCGAGCTGGACCGGATGGCGCAGAAGTCTGCGCAGAACGTGCTGGAGGCCCTGCAGAAATCGAAGTCGACCACCCTGGCTCGCTTCATTTACGCGCTCGGCATCCGGCATGTCGGCGAGTCGACCGCCAAGGCGCTTGCCCGCCACTTCGGCAAGCTCGATGCCCTGCTGGGGGCGTCGGAAGCGCAGGTTCTCGAGGTCGATGACATCGGCCCGGTGGTCGCCCGGTCCGTGCTCGGCTTTCTGGCGGATCCGCTCAACCGCGAACTGATCGAGCAGCTGCGCGCGGCCGGAGTACATTGGGAAGAATCGGAGCCGGAGCAGCGAGTCACGCCGCTGGCCGGCAAGACGTTCGTGCTGACCGGCACTTTGCCCAACCTGAAACGCGACGAGGCGCAGTCCCTGATCGAGGCGGCCGGCGGCAAAGTCGCGGGTTCGGTATCGAAAAAAACGAGTTATGTGGTGGCCGGTGAGGAAGCCGGCAGCAAGCTAGCAAAGGCTGAGGAACTTGGCATTCCCGTGCTCGACGAACCTGCATTATTGAAATTACTGGAGACCCGCGAATGAACACTGCAATCAGGAAGGCCGTCTTTCCGGTGGCCGGGCTTGGCAGCCGTTTTCTTCCCGCGACCAAGGCGCAACCGAAAGAGATGCTGCCCATCGTCGACAAGCCGCTGATCCAGTATGCGGTGGAAGAGGCGGTGGAAGCCGGGATTACCGAGATGATCTTCATCACCGGCCGCAACAAGCGCGCGATCGAAGACCATTTCGACAAGGCCTACGAACTCGAGGCCGAACTCGAGGCAGCCGGCAAGCAGAAACTGCTGGACATGGTGCGCGAGGTGATTCCGAAAAACGTGAACTGCATGTACATCCGCCAGCCGCAGGCGCTCGGGCTTGGCCATGCGGTACTGTGCGCACGTCCCATCGTGGGCGACGATCCGTTCGCGGTCTTGCTGGCTGACGACTTCATGCAGGGCGATCCCGGCGGCCCGGGCGTGCTGGCGCAGATGACAGCGGCTTTTGCGCGCGAGCAGGCCAGCCTCCTTGGCGTGCAGGACGTGCCCCGCGAAAATACCAGGCAGTACGGTATCGTCAGCACCGAGCCGTTCGCCGAGCGGCTTGAAAAAGTGAATGGCATCGTCGAGAAACCCGCTCCGGAATCCGCGCCTTCGACGCTGGCCGTGGTCGGCCGCTACCTGCTGACCAATCGCATTTTTTCCTGCCTCGAAAAGATCGGCAAAGGGGCCGGCGGCGAGATCCAGCTGACCGACGGCATCGAGGCGCTGATGCAGTATGAGACCGTGCTGGCCTACCGCTACCAGGGCCGCCGCTTCGACTGCGGCTCCAAGCTGGGCTACCTGCAAGCTTCCGTCGAGATCGGTTTGCAGCATGCCGAGACCGGGGCAGCATTTGCCGAATGGCTTGCGCAGCGGGAGTCGGCCGCTTGCGGCAAATCATCCACCTGACCAAGGGTTTCCGATGGCGATCCGACCCATCCTGAAAATGGGCGACCCGCGCCTGCTGCGGCAGGCCGAGCGCGTCACCGAATTCAACACGCCCGAGCTGCATGCGCTGATTGCCGACATGTTCGACACCATGCATGCCGCCAACGGCGCCGGACTCGCCGCGCCGCAAATCGGCGTCAACCTGCAGCTGGTGATTTTCGGTTTCGGCAGCAATGCGCGTTACCCGGACGCGCCGCCCGTGCCCGAGACCGTGCTGCTGAATCCGGTGCTGGAGCCCCTGTCGGACCAGATGGAAGAGGGCTGGGAAGGTTGCCTGTCGGTGCCGGGGCTGCGTGGCCGGGTGCCGCGGCATGCCCGGCTGCGCTACAGCGGTGTCGATCCGTACGGCAAGGCGCTCGTCCGGGAGGTGGACGGCTTCCATGCGCGCGTGGTCCAGCATGAATGCGACCACCTGATCGGCGTGCTGTATCCGATGCGGATCCGGGATTTCTCGAGCTTCGGATTTACCGAGGTACTGTTCCCCGGGCTGGATGCCGCGGATGACTGAAGGCTGGGCGAGGGGCCGTCAGAACCCTTCGTCATCGGCCAGGTAGCGCCACTGCCCGACCGGCAGGTTGCCCAGCTTGACCTGTCCGATCCGAACCCGCTTCAGGCCAAGCACTTTCAGGCCGACCAGCTCGCACATGCGGCGGATCTGCCGCTTTTTTCCTTCGCGCAGCACGAAACGCAGCTGGTCGTCATTCTGCCAGCTGACTTTGGCCGGCAGCAGGGCCTTGCCGTCGAGTGACAGGCCATGGTTCAGCCGCTTGAGGTCGTTGTCAGGCAAGCGGCCGGGCCGCTGGTACTTGACCCGCACGAGATACTCTTTTTCGATGCTCGTGTCCTCGCCGATCAGCTGCTTGGCGATGCGGCCGTCCTGGGTCAGCACCAGCAGGCCGACGGAATCGATGTCCAGCCGGCCGGCCGGCACGAGGCTCTTCAGCTGGGCGGCGGAGAACTGGATCGGCGACTTGTCCTCGGCCCAGCGGCTCTCCGGGCGAACCAGGACAAAGGCGGGCTGGTAGCCATCCTCGGCCTGCCCGCTGACATAGCCCATCGGCTTGTTCAGCAGCACGGTCACCCGCTTTGCCTGCTGTGCCTGCGCCTGCTTTTCGATGCTGATTTTCTGATGCGGCAGCACCTTGCTGCCGAGCTCGGCCACCACCTGGCCGTCCACGCGTACCCAGCCTTTGGCAATCCATTCATCGGCCTCGCGGCGAGAGCAGAGGCCGAGTTCGGACATGCGTTTGGAGAGGCGGAGAGGTTCAGTCATGTTTCAGTATCGTGGTTACACCCGTAGTGCATCGAGCAGGTCCGACTCGAGGGAAATCTGTGCACGTGCGTTCGACAGTACCGGCCCGTCGATCAGGAAAACGTCTTCGACGCGCTCGCCGAGGGTAGTGATCTTCGCGGTGTGGAGATTGAGCTTGTAGCGGGCCAGAACACTGGCGATCGCATACAGCAGGCCGGTGCGGTCGCTGGCAGAGATCGACAACAGGTGGTACTGGCCGCGTTCGTCCGGTTGCAGGTGGACGGTCGGCGTGATCGGGAAGGTGCGGGACAGCCGGGACAGGCGCGCCTTGGCGGGAGTGGGCAGCTCCTGTCCGTTCTGCAGCCAGCGCGACAGGTCGTGCTCGATCAGCGTGATCAGCTCGCGGTAGTTGTCCGCAAAAGTCGGCTCGCTGACGACAAAGCTGTCCAGCGCGTAGCCATGGCGGGTGGTCTGGATTTTTGCCTGCAGGATGCTGAAATTCTTCCGGTCGAAATAGCTGCACAGCCGGGTGAACAAATCGGGCTGGTCGCGCAGGTAGATCACTACTTGCAGGCCCTCGCCGACCGGCCCGAGCCGGCAGCGCACGACCGGCTTGTCGCTGTTCACGTGCTCGCTCAGGACGCGCGTCTGCCATGCGATCTCGGAGGCGTCGTGGCGCAGGAAATAACCGACGTCGAGATTCTTCCACAAGGGCTCGTGCACGTCGCGCGGCAGGCCGAACAGGCGCAGTGTGGCGAGCGCTTCCTGCTGGCGGTTGCGCAGCTCGCGGTCCGCCGACGGCGCTTCGCCGCCGAGCACGCGCAAGCTCATCCGGTACAGGTCTTCCAGCAGCTTGCCTTTCCACGTGTTCCAGACCTTGGGACTGGTGCCGCGGATATCAGCCACCGTCAGGAGGTACAGCGCAGTCAGCCGGCGTTCGTCGTGTACGGTGCCCACGAATGCGCGGATAACGTCCGGATCCGACAGGTCCTGCTTCTGCGCCACCTGCGACATCAGCAGGTGGTGCTCGACCAGGAACACCACCAGCTCGGTATCCTCTTTCGACAGTCCGTGCTCGCGACAGAAGCGGCGGGCATCGGCCTTGCCGAGTTCGGAGTGATCGCCGCCGCGGCCCTTGGCGATGTCATGGAACAGCGCAGCAATGTAGATCAGCCAGGGCTGCGGAAAATCGGCCATCAGCTGGCTGCAGAAAGGGTATTCGTGCGCGTGCTCGGGTATCGCAAAGCGGCGCACATTGCGCACCACCATCAGGATGTGCTGGTCGACAGTGTAGACATGGAACAGGTCGTGCTGCATCTGCCCGATGATGCGCCGGAAATTCGGCAGGTAACGGCCGAGGATGGACAGCTGGTTCATCCCGCGCAAGGCATGGGTGATACCCGTTGGCGCCTGCAGGATTTGCAGGAACAGGGCACGGTTCTGCGGATCGCGGCGAAACTTCGCATCGATGCCGAAGCGCCCATGCCACAGTGCGCGCTGGGTGCGCGCTGTCATGCCTTTCAGTTCGCGGTGCGACTGCAGCAGCCGGAAAATCTCGAGCATCGCCGACGGGGTTTCCTCGAACACCCGGTCGTGCGCGATATCTATCATGCCGTTCACTTCATTGAAGCGCTCGTTCACCGGGCGCGACACGCAGTCCTGCGGGAACAGGTGCGCTTCAATGTTTTGCAGCAGGATGGAATTGAGCTGGGTGACGGCTTTGGCTGCCCAGTAGTAGCGCTGCATGAGCACTTCGCTGGGCCGGCGTTCACCGCTGGCGCGAAAGCCGAAGGTCTCGGCGATCGGGCCCTGGAGGTCAAACACCAGTCGGTCCTCGCGCCGTTTCGCCAGCAAGTGCAGCCGGATTCGGATGTCCTTGAAAGCCCGTTCCTTAGAGGCGAGCTGGCGCGCTTCGGTGGCCGTGATCATGTTGCTAGCTGCCAGTTCGCGCCAGGAACCGCCGAGCCCGGCAGCACGCGCGACCCAGAGAATCACCTGCAAATCGCGCAGGCCGCCCGGACTCTCCTTGCAATTCGGTTCCAGGCTGTAGGGCGTGTTCTCGTACTTCACGTGCCGCTGGCGCAGTTCGAGCACCTTGTCCTGGAAGAATGCGCGCGCATCCATCGCTTCTGCACAGCGGCGCTTGAGTTCGTCGAACAGGACGCGGCTGCCCGTCACCAGACGGGCTTCGAGCAGGCTGGTCTGGACCGTGATGTCGGCCGCAGCTTCGGTCAGGCACTCGTCGACAGTGCGTATGCTGTGCCCGATCTCGAGGCCAAGGTCCCAGAGCAGCTGGACCAGCTGCTCGAGCTTGTCCTGCAGCGACGGGTCGACCACGCGCGGCAGCAGGATCAGCAAGTCGACGTCGGAGCAGGGGAACAGTTCACCCCGGCCGTAGCCGCCGACCGCGACCAGCGCAGCATCGGCGGGCATGCTGAAGCTTCGCCATGCGTTCGAAAGAATCTGGTCGGTGTTCTGGCAGATCCGCTTGAGCAGACGCTCGGCCCGCCGGTCCCGCTCGTAGTCGGCGATGATGGCCTGTCGGTCGCTCTTCAGCTGCTCCCTGAGCGAAAGGGACAACGATGCCATGGCTCAGGCGACGCCGGCCGGCGCACCGGCCTGTCGCTCCTGGATGAATGCGGGTGGGGGCGGCGAGCCCGCCGAGACGGTGAGCACCTCGAAGCCCGTCTCGGTCACCAGCACCGTGTGTTCCCATTGCGCGGACAGGCTGCGGTCGCGTGTTTTTATGGTCCAGCCGTCGCCCATTTCGCGTATCTCGCGCCGACCGGCATTGATCATCGGCTCGACAGTAAAGATCATGCCCGGCACCAGCTGTTCCAGCGTGCCGGGACGGCCGTAATGCAGCACTTGCGGCTCTTCGTGGAAAACCTTGCCAATACCATGCCCGCAGAACTCGCGCACCACCGAAAAGCCGGCTTTTTCCGCGTGCTGCTGGATTACGTATCCGATGTCGCCGAGGTGCGCACCCGGACGGATTTTCGAGATGCCCAGCCACATGCATTCATAGGTGATGTCGCCGAGGCGCTTCGCCAGGATGGAAGGCTCGCCCACATAGAACATGCGGCTGGTGTCGCCGTGGTAGCCATCCTTGATGACGGTAATGTCGAGGTTCACCACGTCGCCGGTCTTGAGCACCTTGTCCCCGGGGATGCCGTGACAGACCACATCGTTGACCGAGGTGCAGATCGATTTCGGATACGGCGTATAGCCGGGCGGGCAGTAGTTGAGGGGCGCCGGGGTAGTGCCCTGCACATTCACCATATAGTCGTGGCACAGCCGGTCGAGCTCGCCGGTACTGATGCCCGCTTTCACATGCGGCGTGATGAAATCGAGCACTTCCGACGCCAGCCGGCCGGCAATGCGCATGCCGGCGATGTCTTCCGGGGTCTTGATGGTGATGTTGCCCATGATGGGGGTGCGTGTGCGCCCGGGAAAAGACCGGCCGCTTGTAGCTGTAAAGGCAAAATTATAGACGAGCGGCGTTTTTATCGCCCCGTGACGAGGGCTTCGATCGCTCGCTTGCCGAATTTGTACAACGCGGGAGTTTTCGGATAGAATTGCGGGTTAGTTTGCAAGCGGTTGGATCCGCGATGCCCGGAGGCTGAGTTCGCATCTTTCGGGTGGCAGGCTGAAACTTTTTAAATCGCGAGCTTGCGCCATCAAGGGTGCCCGACGCCGGATTGCCGGCCGGGTTACTGGCCCAGCTCAAGACCTAACCCTGGAGAAATCATGTCCGTTACCATGCGTGAAATGCTGGAAGCCGGTGTCCATTTTGGCCACCAGACCCGCTTCTGGAACCCCAAGATGGCCCCGTTCATTTTCGGTCATCGCAACAAGATCCATATCGTCAACCTGGAAAAGACGATGGCAATGTTCCAGGAGGCGATGAAGTACGTGCGCCAGCTGTCGGCCAATCGCGGCACGATCCTGCTGGTCGGCACCAAGCGCCAGGCGCGTGACATTATCGCCGCCGAAGCGCAGCGGGCAGGCGTGCCCTTCGTTGACCAGCGCTGGCTGGGCGGCACCCTGACCAACTTCAAGACCATCAAGACCTCGATCAAGCGCCTGAAGGACATGGAGGCGGCGATCGCTGACGGCTCGGTCGAGAAGATGTCGAAGAAAGAAGCGCTGATGTTCAACCGCGAGCTCGACAAGCTGCAAAAGGCGATCGGCGGTATCAAGGACATGAACGGCATTCCTGACGCGATTTTCGTGATCGACGTCGGCTACCACAAGGGCGCGATCACCGAGGCGGCCAAGCTGGGCATCCCGGTCATCGGCGTGGTCGATACCAACCACTCGCCGAACGGCGTCACCTATGTGATCCCGGGCAATGACGACTCGTCGAAAGCGATCACCCTGTACGCGCGCGGCGTCGCCGATGCGATCCTGGAAGGCCGTGCCAACTCGGTCAACGAGATCGTCGAGGCAGTCAAGGGCGGTGCCGACGAATTCGTCGAGGTCAACGACCAGGCGTAATGTGCGTGGCGCAAGCCTGAGCGAAAAAGGGGCAACGAGCGTTCGCCCCTTTTTTTCGGGCAGTCGACGGCCGCTGGCCGTCGCACAGAATTTTGATTGACGCTGCTCCCTGCCGGGGCAGCAAATGCATAGGAGATAAGCATGGCGGCAATTACTGCAGCAATGGTAGGCGAACTGCGCGCAAAAACCGACGCGCCGATGATGGAGTGCAAGAAAGCGCTGACCGAAGCCGACGGCGACATGGCCCGGGCGGAAGAGATCCTGCGCGTCAAGCTCGGCAGCAAGGCATCGAAGGCCGCTTCGCGCGTGACTGCCGAAGGCGTGGTCGCGGCTTTCATCGCCGGCGGCACTGGCGCGCTGGTCGAGATCAACTGCGAGACCGACTTCGTATCGAAGAATGATGATTTCCTGAAATTCTCGAGCGACATCGCCAAGCTGGTGGCCGAGAAGAACCCGGCCGACGTCGCTGCGCTGTCCTCGCTGCCGCTGGAAGGCAAAACGGTTGACGAAATCCGTGCGGCGCTGGTCGGCAAGATCGGCGAGAACATGTCGATCCGTCGCTTCCAGCGTTTCGAGACGGGCGCCAAGCTGGTGTCCTACCTGCACGGCACGCGCATCGGCGTGATGGTCGAGTATGACGGCAGCGACGAGCAGGTCGGCAAGGACGTGGCAATGCACATCGCCGCGATGAAGCCGGTCGCCCTGTCCTCCGAGCAGGTGCCGGCCGACCTCATCGAGAAAGAGCGCTCGGTTGCCACGCTGAAGGCACAGGAGTCGGGCAAGCCGGCCGATATCGCTGCCAAGATGGTCGAGGGCTCGGTGCAGAAGTACCTGAAAGAGGTCTCGCTGTTCAATCAGGCTTTCGTGAAAAACGACAAGCAGACCGTCGAGCAGATGCTCAAGGCAACCAACACGTCGGTGAAGGCCTTCACGATGTATGTGGTGGGCGAGGGCATCGAGAAGCGTCAGGACGACTTTGCTGCGGAGGTCGCCGCTCAGGTGGCCGCGGCGAAGAAAGGCTGATCGAGCTTCGCAAGAAACGGGCCGAAAGGCCCGTTTTTTTAGCGGGCAGCCGGTAAAATATCGGGTGCCCGAATGTAACAATATCCATAGCGAACGGCACACCAGGGAGCATTACGCATGTCGACCCCCGCTTACAAGCGCGTCCTGTTGAAACTTTCCGGCGAGGCCCTCATGGGCGATGATGCTTATGGGATCAACAGGGCAACCATCGAGCGCATGGTGGCCGACGTGGCCGAGGTCGCCGCGCTCGGCGTCGAGGTCGCGATCGTGATCGGCGGCGGAAACATTTTCCGCGGCGTTGCGCCGGGTGCCCAGGGCATGGACCGCGCAACCGCAGACTACATGGGCATGCTGGCCACCGTGATGAACTCGCTGGCACTGGCTGATGCGATGCGCCAGGCTGGCATGGTGGCTCGCGTGATGTCGGCGATCGGCATCGAGCAGGTTGTCGAGCCCTATGTCCGCCCGAAGGCACTGCAGTACCTGGAAGAGGGCAAGATCGTGATCTTTGCGGCAGGTACCGGCAACCCGTTCTTCACGACCGATACCGCTGCTGCGCTGCGCGGCGCGGAGATCGGTGCCGAAGTGGTCCTGAAGGCTACCAAGGTCGATGGCGTCTATAGCTCCGACCCCAAGAAGGATGCGTCCGCCACCCGCTATGCCACCATCAGCTTCGACGAGGCCATCGCGAAGCACCTTCAAGTCATGGATGCAACAGCGTTTGCGCTGTGCCGCGATCAAAAGCTGCCGATCCGCGTATTCTCCATCGTCAAGTCTGGCGCCCTGAAGAACGTCGTGCTCGGCCAGGACGAAGGCACGCTGGTCCATGTCTGACGAGCCCACAGCAACCCCGAATAGATCCACAGGAGAGCAGCATGACTGTCGCTGACGTCAAGAAGAATACCGAACAGAAGATGCACAAGTCGATCGAGACGCTGAAAGGCAGTCTGGCGAAAGTCCGTACTGGCCGCGCTCACACCGGCATCCTCGACCACGTCACCGTTGATTACTACGGTACGCCGACCCATATTGGCCAGGTGGCCAATGTGACCCTGCTCGATGCGCGCACCATCGGCGTCCAGCCGTGGGAAAAGAAAATGCTGTCGACGATCGAGAAGGCGATTCGCGAATCCGATCTCGGGCTGAATCCTTCCACTGTGGGCGAACTGATCCGCGTGCCGACGCCGCCGCTGACCGAAGAGCGCCGCAAGGAAATGGTCAAGCTGGTCAAGAACGAAGGCGAAGACGCGAAAATTGCAGTCCGCAACATCCGTCGCGACGCGAACGAATCGCTGAAGAAGCTGCTGAAGGACAAGGCGATCTCGGAAGATGACGAGCGCCGTGCGCAGGACGACGTCCAGAAGCTGACCGACAAGTTCGTGGCCGAGATCGACAAGCTGATGCTCGAGAAGGAAAAGGAAGTGATGACGGTGTAAGCAGGACGGCCGCCCGGGCCGGTTGCCCCCCTTTTTCTTTCGCAGGCGCTTCCTGATGAGCCAGACCAGTTCCACGCTGCAGATACCTGAAACCCCGCTGGTGCCGAATCATGTCGCTGTGATCATGGACGGCAACGGCCGCTGGGCGACCGCTCGCTACCTGCCGCGTGTCACCGGCCATGTCAAAGGCGTGGACGCCGTACGGACAGCGGTGCGGGCCTGCATAGAGCGAGGCATTCGATACCTGACGCTGTTTGCATTCAGCTCCGAAAACTGGCGGCGGCCAGCGGACGAGGTGTCGACGCTGATGCGACTGTTTTCCACGGCGCTCGAGCGAGAAGTGTCGAAAATGCACGCCAATGGCATCCGGGTGAAGGTAGTCGGCGACCTGACACGCTTCGACCCGCGGCTGCAGGAGCAGATCCGCGATGCGGAAGAAAAGACCCGTGACAACCAGGTGCTGACGCTGACCATCTGCGCCAATTACGGCGGCCGCTGGGACATGCTGCAGGCAATGAACCGCATGGTTGCCGAGCATCCCGGCCGTGAAGCCTACAGCGAAGCCGACCTGATGCCTTACCTCGCGATGGCGCATGCTCCGGAACCCGACCTGTTCATCCGCACGGGCGGCGAGCAGCGCATCTCGAATTTTCTGCTGTGGCAGCTTGCCTACACCGAGTTGTATTTCACCGACACCTATTGGCCCGACTTTGACGGCGCCGTGCTCGACGAGGCGATTGCGTCCTACCAGAAACGCGAACGGCGCTTCGGACGCACCAGCGCCCAGCTGGTCGATATCAGGAAAGCCTCCTGATGCTCGGCCCTCGCATCATGACGGCAGTCGCACTGCTGGTGCTCCTGGCTGCCGTGCTCGGTTCCGGTTCTCTGATTGCATTTCACCTGACGCTGGCACTCTTTTTTGGTGCTGCGGTATGGGAGGCGCTGCGGCTGTTCGGCGTGCGGCGCGCGCTTCCGGTGGCGGTGCTGGTCGCCATCCTGCTGCCCGCGCTGGCTGACCGTGCCGCCGCCGACTGGACCGCACTCGCGCTGCTGTGCGTCCTCCTGTGGGCACTGCGCTTCGCGCCAGCACTGCGCACCGGACTTCCGCCGCCGGAGGGACCGCGCGGCTTGCTTTTCGCCGGTATTTATCTGATTGCGCTGTTCGGCTGCTTCATTTCGATCGCGGGTCTCTGGCAGCGCTCGGTGGTTTTCATGGTGTCGGCCATGGCGATCGTCTGGGTGGCCGATATCGGCGCCTATTTTGCTGGCCGCGCATTCGGCCGCCGCAAGCTGGCACCCGGCATTTCGCCCGGCAAGACTTGGGAGGGTGTGGCCGGCGGGCTGCTGGCGGTGCTGGTCCTGTCGGCGATCGCAGCGCACGTGCCGCTGCTGGCCGACAGTTTTCCGGCTTACCTGCTGGCCCGGTTCGGCTGGCCTGTGTGGGTCGTGCTGATGGGCCTGTTCGTGGCTGCCAGTGTGGTCGGTGACCTGTTCGAGTCGCTGATGAAGCGGCGCGCCGGCATGAAGGACAGCAGTGCGCTCCTGCCGGGCCATGGCGGGGTGCTTGATCGTATCGATGCGCTGGTGCCAACGATGCCGCTGGCCTTGCTGCTGTCGTCGCGGGCCGGCTGAAACCGCGGTTTGCCCCGGCCGCTGCTGTATAGTCTCGCGCATGCAATCCATCACCATTCTCGGCGCTACCGGTTCCATCGGCATGTCCACGCTGGACGTCGTCGCGCGCCACCCCGACCGTTACCGGATCCACGCACTCACCGCACATTCGCGGGTCGAGGAATTGGCTGCGCAATGCGCACAGTTCCGCCCGAAAGTGGCTGTCGTCGGCAGTGCCGAGGCAGCCGACCGGCTGTCAGCCTTGTTGCGCGGGCAGCATGTGCCGACCGAGGTGGCGTACGGCGAGCACGCGCTGTGCGAGGTGGCCGCGGCTCCCGATTGCAGCACCGTCATGGCTGCGATCGTCGGTGCAGCCGGGCTGAAGCCGACACTCGCGGCAGCGCATGCAGGCAAGAAGGTTCTGCTTGCCAACAAGGAGGCGCTGGTGATCTCGGGCGCCTTGTTCATGGAGGCGATCGCCGCCAGCGGCGCCACGCTGCTGCCGATCGACAGCGAGCACAATGCGATCTTCCAGTGCCTGCCGCTGGATTACCGGCGCATGCCCGGCAATCACGGAATCCGCAAGATACTCCTGACAGCGTCCGGTGGTCCCTTCCTCGATCGCGACGTATCGACGCTGGGTGATGTGACGCCGGAGCAGGCGGTCGCCCATCCCAACTGGAGCATGGGCCGCAAAATATCCGTCGACTCCGCGACCATGATGAACAAGGGACTCGAGGTGATCGAGGCCCACTGGCTGTTCGGTGCGGCGCCGGAACAAATCGAAGTGGTGATTCATCCGCAGAGCGTGATTCATTCGATGGTCTCTTACGCTGATGGTTCTGTACTGGCGCAACTTGGCAATCCCGACATGCGTACCCCGATCGCCCACGCGCTGGCCTATCCGGAGCGGATTGATTCCGGCGTCGAGCCGGTCGATCTGGCGCGCATCGCGCAATTGCATTTCCGTCGTCCCGATTACGAACGCTTTCCATGCCTTCGGCTCGCGTTCGAGGCCCTGCAGGCAGGTGGCAGCGCGGCCGCAGTGATGAACGCTGCCAACGAGATTGCGGTCGAAGCCTTTCTTGACCGGAAAATTGGCTTCCGACGCATTCCGGAACTGATTGCGACCGTGCTCGATCGCGTGCCTCATGAGGCGGTCGAAGGACTCGACAGCCTGCTTGCACAGGACCGACGCGCCCGAGATTGCGCACGCGAACTGGTGCAAGCCTCGTACTGATTCTGGAGTTTCCATGGCCCTGGTGCAGACCCTGCTCGCATTCGCGCTGGTAATCGGCGTATTGGTCGTCATCCACGAACTCGGCCACTATCTGGTCGCACGCTGGTGTGGCGTTAAAGTGCTGCGCTTTTCCGTTGGAATGGGAAAGGTAATCTGGTCGCGCCGCTTTGGACCGGATCGCACGGAATGGGCACTCTCGGCAATTCCGCTCGGCGGCTACGTCAAGATGCTCGATGCTCGCGACGATGAGATCGGCGACATACCGCCGGAGGATGCGCCGCGCGAGTTCACCCGGCAGTCGGTCTGGAAACGCATGGCGATCGTCGCCGCCGGTCCGCTCGCCAATTTCCTGCTGGCCATTGCCATCCTCGCCGGCCTCTATGTTTACGGCATGCCTGAACCCGCGGCGCGTGTCTCGGTGGCCGCCGGCAGCGTGGCAGAGTCCGCCGGCCTGCGTACCGGAGACCGTATCACCGCAGTCAATGGGCTGGCTGTCCAGTCGTGGGGAGAGTTGCGTTGGGAACTGTTGGAGGCGGCGATGCAGGAGCGGCCGGCGCGCCTTGATCTGCAGCGGACTGACGGTCGCGGCGGCTACCTGCTGAGCCAGTCAGTGCTGGCTTTGCAGACACTGGCTTCCGCGGACCTGGATACCCGGATGTTCGAACGGCTCGGACTGGACCTGGCCCGGCCGCCGGCATTGCTGGGGGAAGTCATGGCCGGCGGGCCGGCGGCGGAAGCTGGCCTTCGGCAGGGGGATCTGGTTCTGGAGGTCGATGGCCAACCCGTTGCCGACGGCGCCGAATTCATTGAACGCATGCAGGCCGCAGCGGGACGCACCTTGACAGTCGCCGGAGTGCGCGACGGTGCAAGGTTTCAGGTGAACGTCACGCCGCGTGCAGAACGCGTCGGCGATCGGACGGTTGGTCGAATTCGCGCTCAAGTTGACCTGTCGTCGACCTTGGTCATGGTAGATGCGCCACCCGGTGAAGCGCTCATGCGCGCCACGCGCAAGACTTGGGACACCAGCGTGATGACCGTGACGATGCTTGGCAAGATGTTAATCGGCGAGGCGTCGCTGAAGAACATTACTGGTCCGATTACGATTGCAGACTACGCCGGGCAGACGGCACGCGTGGGCTGGATCAGTTTTCTGTCGTTCATGGCCTTCATCAGCATCAGCCTGGGTGTCATGAACCTCCTGCCAATACCCGTTTTGGACGGGGGGCATTTGTTGTATTATGCGCTGGAACTTTTTTCCGGGCGTCCATTACCTGAAAATATCAGCGCGCTCGCGCAGCGTGCCGGGCTGGGTCTGCTGGTAGTGCTGATGGCGGTAGCAATGTTCAACGACATCGCCCGACTGATCGGCTGACCGGCAGCTCGGCCAGGCCGACAAACCAAAACAATCTGTTGATGAAATCCGACCTCGAGCGCAATGCGCTGCCGTTCCTGCCACGCCTGATCGCCGCCGCCGTTTTCTCGCTCTGTGCCACGCAAGCCGCTGCCGTGGAGCCTTTTACCGTGAAGGACATTCGCGTCGAGGGCATCCAGCGGACTGAAGCCGGCACGGTGTTCAGCTACCTGCCCGTGCGCGTCGGCGAGACCTTCAACGACGAAAAGGCCGGGGCAGCCATCAAGGCGCTGTACGCGACAGGTTTCTTCAAGGATGTCCGGATTGAAGTCGACGGCGACGTGCTGGTCGTGGCCGTCGAGGAGCGCCCGGCGATTGCGGGTGTCGACTTCACCGGCGTAAAAGAATTCGACAAGGAACAGCTGCGGAAATCGCTGAAGGAACTCGGTCTTGGCGAGTCCCGCATCCTCGACCGCTCGCTGGTCGACCGCGCCGAGCAGGAACTCAAGCGACAGTACCTGACCCGCGGACTCTACGGCGTTCAGGTCACGACAACCATCACGCCGCTTGAGCGCAACCGCGTGAACGTCAGCTTCGTGGTTGACGAGGGCGAGGTGGCTCGCATCAAGCAAATCAACATCACCGGCAACAAGGCGTTCAAGGAAAGCGAGCTGCGCGACCAGCTGAAGCAATCCACGTCGGGCTGGTTCACCTGGTATTCGAAGGCCGACCAGTATTCCAAGCAAAAGCTTGCCGGCGACATTGAGGCACTGCGCTCGTTTTACCTAAACCGCGGCTACCTCGAGATGCAGGTCGAGTCCACGCAGGTTTCTATCTCGCCGGACAAGAAAGACATCTACATCACCATCAACCTCAACGAGGGCCAGAAGTACACGGTCACCGACATTCGCCTCGAGGGTGAACTGTTGGGCCGAAAAGACGAACTGGCATCGCTGGTGACGCTGAAGAAGGGCGATGCCTATTCCGGCGAGCGGATGAACGAGAGCACGAAAAAGATCAGCGAGCGCATGGGCGTATTCGGCTATGCATTTGCGAACGTGAATGCCGTACCCGATCTCGACCGTGCAAAAGGCGAGGTGGCGTTCACGATCTTTGTCGATCCGGGCAAGCGCGTTTACGTTCGCCAGATCAACATCGGCGGCAACGAGCGTACCCGCGACGAAGTCATTCGCCGCGAATTCCGCCAGTATGAAAGCTCGTGGTATGACGGCGACAAGATCAGGCTGTCGCGCGACCGTCTCGGCCGCCTTGGCTTTTTCACGGATACCGCGGTCGACACCGTGGAGATCCCCGGTATCCCCGACCAGGTCAACCTCGATGTGAAAGTTACCGAGAAGCCGACGGGCGCCATCATGGTCGGTGCCGGCTTCTCGAGCGCGGAAAAGCTCACGCTGACCGGCTCCATCAACCAGGCGAACGCATTCGGCAGCGGCAACAACGTTGGCATCAACCTGAATACCAGCAAGGTATTCCGCACGATTGCACTCAGCCATACCAACCCGTACTTCACCGAGGACGGCGTGAGCCGGACCATCGACGTTTTCCTGCGGACTTCGCGGCCGCCGATCTACCTGTCCAACGTGGACTTCCGCGTCGAGACCCGTGGCGGCAGCGTGAACTTCGGCGTCCCGTTCACCGAATTCGATCGGGTGTTCCTCGGTATTGGCTTTGAAGATACGCAAGTCACGACCTTCGAAACCAGCCCGATCCGCTACCGGAAATTCGTCGCCGACAATAACAGCGAGCCGTTTGATGAAAACGTGCCCACTTCGGGTGTCGGATACGCGCGGACCTCCTCGGTGCCGCTGACGGCCGCGTGGCAGCGCGATAACCGGGACAGCGCGCTGATCCCGAGCAAAGGTCGCTATCGCCGTGCAAATCTCGAGATTGCGCCATTGGGCACGGCGAATTACTACCGAGCCACCTATCAGGACCAGTATTTCTGGCCTGTGAGCAGCTCGATGACGCTGGCATTGAATGGTGAAATCAACTACGGTGCCGGCCTCGGGGGCGACCCGTACCCGATCTTCAAGAATTTCTATGCAGGTGGCATTGGCTCGGTGCGCGGCTACACGGCTGGCTCGCTCAATGTCAGCGGCGGGCGCGTAAGCGGTACCAGCTACCGGCTGCCGATCGGCGGCTCGGCGCGTATCATCGCGAATGCCGAGCTCCAGCTGCCGTTCCCTGGCACGGGCACTGACCGCAGCCTGCGCTGGTTCACATTTTTCGACGCGGGCCAGGTTTGGAACCCGCAAGATGGCGAAAACATTCGCCTGTCGGACATGCGTTACAGCACAGGCATCGGCATCAGCTGGATCTCTCCAGTCGGTCCGCTCAAGTTGTCCCTCGGTTATCCGATGAATGCCAAGCCCGGTGATTACACGCAGCGTTTCCAGTTCCAGTTGGGCACCGGTTTCTGACGCGCAGGATGGCATAATTCAAGTTTGCTTCACGGAGAACGATTTTGGAGCCTGTAATCAAAAAAGCAAGCCGCGCCATTGCAGCGCTGGTGATCGCTGCCAGTCTGCCCCTCTCGGCGCAGGCACAAGAGTTGAAAGTCGGGTTCGTCAGCACAGAGAAGATCTTCCGCGAGGCGGCGCCCGCGAAGGCGGCTACGGCAAAACTTGAGCAGGAGTTTGCAAAGCGGGACAAGGATTTGCAGGAGCTGGCAGCGAAAGTGAAGGCAACCGCTGAAAAGCTCGACAAGGAAGGTCCGGTACTTGCCGAGTCCGAGCGGGCAAAGCGCCAGCGTGAGTTGACCGAAATGGACCGCGATTTCCAGCGCCGCCAGCGTGAGTTCCGGGAAGACCTGAACCAGCGTCGCAACGAGGAACTCGCTGTCGTGCTGGAGAAGGCAAACCGCGTGATCAAGCAAATTGCCGAGGCGGAGAAATACGACCTCGTGCTACAGGAAGCGGTGTACTTCAGTCCTCGCATTGATATCACCGACAAAGTGCTAAAAGCACTCAGCAAGTAAGCCAGGATGACCGCCATGAGCACTCGACTGGGAGACTTGGTCGAAAGCTTGGGCGGGGAGCTGATCGGCGATCCCGCGCTGCTGATCGACGGGATCGCTCCCCTGGACGCCGCAGGTCCGTCCCACATCACCTTTCTGTCCAATCCCAAGCTGCGTGCCCAGGCCGCAGCGACGGGCGCTGCCGTGCTGATCCTGTCACGCATCGAGCACGACAAGCTGCAGGGCTACGCGGGTGCACGCATCCTGAGCGACAACCCGTACGCTTATTACGCCCGTGCTGCGCAATACTTTGTCGCGCGCAAGTCAGTACCGGCGACGCCGGGCATTCATCCGGCGGCGTGGGTCGATCCGGCCGCCCGCATTGCTGCCACCGCCACGATCGGCCCGGGTGCGACTGTCGAAGCGGGCGCCGTGATCGGGGAGCATTGCGTGATCGGCGCCGGCTGCCACATCGGCCGTGACGCTGAGGTCGGCGACCACACCTGCTTCCATCCGAATGTCAGCTTTCTGGCGGACTGCCGGATTGGCCGGCGCGGCATCGTGCAGTCGGGTGCGGTGATTGGTGGCGACGGCTTCGGATTCGCCAATGATCGCGGGAGCTGGATCAAGATCCCGCAGACCGGCGGCGTGCGCATCGGCGACGATGTGGAAATCGGAGCCAACACCACGATCGACCGCGGTGCGCTTGACCACACGGTGATCGAGGATGGCGTCAAGCTCGACAACCAGATTCAGATCGCGCACAACTGCGTGATTGGTGCGCACACGGCCATGGCAGGCTGCGTTGGCGTCGCGGGCAGTGCGCGGATCGGAAGGCACTGCACTTTTGGCGGCGCGGCGATGGTGCTGGGTCATCTGACGATCGTTGACCATGTGCATGTCTCGTCCGGCAGCCTGGTATCCCGCTCGATCAGCGAGCCGGGCCAGTACACGGGTTTTTATCCCCTGGCCAAAAACGCCGACTGGGAAAAGACTGCAGCAGTGGTGCGCCAGCTCGATGCGATGCGCGACCGCGTGCGCGAACTGGAAAGGCTGGTCAAACAACTGACCGGCGACAAGGATTCACTTTCACGAGATTAGGCAAAACCACAATGAAAAGCCTCGACATCAACCAGATCAAGCAATACCTGCCGCATCGCTACCCGTTGCTGCTGGTCGACCGCGTGCTCGACTGGGAATCTGGCAAGCGCATCACCGCGATCAAGAACGTCACCATCAATGAAGAATTTTTCAACGGGCATTTTCCGCACAAGCCGGTGATGCCCGGGGTGCTGATGATTGAAGCACTTGCGCAGTCGGCCGCATTGCTGGCCTTCCTCAGCATCGGCCAGAAACCCGATGACAACGCAGTGGTGTATTTTGTCGGCATCGACGGCGCACGCTTCAAGCGTCCGGTCGAGCCGGGCGACCAGCTGCGAATGGAAGTCGAGATCCTGCGCCAGTCGCGCGGCATCTGGAAATTCCAGGCGAAGGCGATGGTCGATGAGCAACTGGCAGTCGAGGCAGAGCTGATGTGCACCATGCGCAGCATTGCCGAGCCTGCGACAGCGGAATAAGCATGGCAAAGATCCACCCCACGGCAATGGTCGATCCGGCGGCCGATCTCGACGACAGCGTCGAGATCGGTGCCTACAGCATCGTCGGCCCGCATGTGCAGATTGGCGCCGGTACGCGCGTCGGTCCGCATGTCGTGATCGAGGGCCATACGACCATCGGCCGCGACAACACCTTCTTCCAGTTTTCTTCGATCGGTGCCGCACCGCAGGATAAAAAATACGCGGGCGAGCCAACCCGGCTGGAGATCGGCGATCGCAATACCGTGCGCGAGTTCTGCACCTTCAATCGCGGCACCGCGCAGGATGCCGGTGTCACGCGGCTGGGCAACGATAACTGGATGATGGCCTATGTCCACCTCGCTCATGACTGCGTGGTGGGCAACAACGCCATCTTCGCCAACAATGCGCAACTGGCCGGGCATGTCCAGGTCGGTGACTGGGCGATCCTGGGAGGGCATTCCGGTGTCCATCAGTTCTGCAAGATTGGCGCGCACGCGATGCTTGGCATGTTCACCAGCCTCACGCAGGATGTGCCGCCCTTCGTCATATTGAACGGCAATCCGGCCGCGGTTCACGGCATCAACATCGAAGGCCTGAAACGCCGCGGGTTTTCGCGCGAGGCCATCCACGCGATCCGCAATGCCTACCGTATCGTCTACAAATCGGGCCTGACGCTGGACGAGGCCAAGTCGGCACTGGCGGCCGAAGAACAGGCTACACCGGACGTCGCACCGCACCTGGCGCTGATGCGCGAATTCCTCGAGAGCGTCACGCGTGGCATCGTCCGCTGAGCTGACGCTGGCCATGGTGGCCGGCGAAGCCTCGGGCGACCTGCTGGCGGCCCGGCTGCTGTCGGGGCTGCGCCCCATGCTACCCGACGCGCTGATCCATGGCATCGGCGGCCGGGCCATGGCCGAGCATGGATTCGTGTCCGACTATCCGCTGGAAAAACTCGCGGTGCGCGGCCTGTTCGAGGTCCTTGCGCACTACCGGGAACTGAAGGGGCTGCGTGACACTTTGCGCGACCAGTTGATTGCCGAGCGGCCCGGTGTGTTCATTGGCGTCGATGCGCCCGATTTCAATCTTGACCTTGAAATCGCGCTGAAGCAGTCCGGGATTCCTACCCTGCATTTCGTGAGCCCGTCGATCTGGGCATGGCGGCGCGGCCGCATCAACAAGATCCGGCGGGCGGTCTCCCACATGCTGGTGATCTTCCCGTTCGAAGAGGCGATCTACCGCAAGGCCGACATTCCGGCCACCTATGTAGGTCATCCGCTGGCCGAGGTGATTCCGATGGATCCCGACCAGGATGCTGCGCGCGATGCCCTCGGCATCGAGCGGGACGCCCGCGTGGTGACGATCCTGCCCGGCAGCCGGATGTCAGAGCTGAAGTACAACGCGCGCGCATTCATCGAGACGGCGCTGATGCTGCGAAAGCGTGACCCGAAACTGCAGTTCGTTGTGCCGATGGCGGGTGATACGCAGCGCGCTTACTTCGAACAGCTGATCGATACGCCGGCACTGAAGGCGCTGCCTTTGCTGGTCGTGCCCGGTCGCTCGCACGAAGCGATCGCCGCCTGCGATGCGGCGCTGGTGGCCAGCGGGACGGCGACTTTGGAGGTCGCGCTGTTCAAAAAGCCGATGGTGATTGCCTACCGTATGAACCCGGCAAGCTGGCAGGTAATGCGCCTGATGGCTTACCAGCCGTGGGTGGGCCTGCCGAACATCATGGCGCGCGAGTTCCTGGTGCCCGAACTGCTGCAGGGGCGGGCAACACCGGCCAGCCTGTCCTCCGCACTGTGGGCCCAGCTGTCCAACGACCAGAACCGACAGCGCTTGCGCCGCCGGTTCGTCGATTTGCATCATGACCTGATGCGCAATACCGCATCGCAGAGTGCGCACGCGGTGATGGAACTTCTGTCTCGCCATGGCAGGCTCTGAAACACTTTCCCTGTTCGACTGGCATGGCGAGATCATCTGCGGCGTCGACGAAGCCGGGCGTGGTCCGCTGGCCGGGCCGGTGTTCGCGGCCGCAGTCATCCTCGACCCGGCAAAGCCGATCGCTGGCCTGCGCGATTCAAAGAAGCTCAGCGAAGCGCGCCGCGAGGCGCTCGCCCTGCAAATCCGGCGCGATGCACGCGCATGGGCGATTGCCGATTGCTCTGCTGCGGAGATCGACCGGCTCAACATTCTGAACGCCACGATGCTGGCCATGCAGCGTGCGGTCGACGCGTTGTCGCTGCAGCCGACGCTGGCGCTGATCGACGGGAATCGCTGCCCGACGCTGTCGGTGCGATGCGAAGCAATTGTGAAAGGTGACGACAAGGTCATGGAGATCTCTGCCGCCTCCATTCTGGCAAAGACTGCGCGGGACGCCGTGCTGGCCGACCTGCACCGGCAGTATCCGCAGTACGCATTCGACCGCCACAAGGGCTATCCGACCGCACTGCACCTTGAACGGCTGCGCCAGCATGGCGTCACGCCTGAACATCGTCGCTCCTACGCGCCGGTGCGGGCGCTGTTGCCAGGAGCCACGGCATGAGTGCCCGCTCCATCAGTTCGCGCGACAACCCGGCATACAAGCAGCTGCGCCAACTGGCGGCCAGCGCGCAGGCGCGCCGCAAGGCAGGTCGCACTTTGCTGGATGGCGTTCACCTGTGCGAGGCATGGCTGCAGCAGCGCGGGGCGCCCCTGCAGTGCGTGGTTGGCGAGGGGGCGCTCGACCAGCGGGAAGTGGCAGCAGTCCTAGCGAACTGCGAGCGCCTTGGTGCCGACTGCCTGCTTCTGCCCGACGCCTTGTTCGCGCCGCTGAGTCAGGTCGAGCATGGCGTCTTACTGCTGTTTGTGGTCGATGTGCCCGTGCCCGACGCCTTGCCCGCGCTGGCGGGCCCGGCCTTGCTGCTCGATGGCTTGCAGGATCCGGGCAATCTCGGTGCGATCTTGCGCACTGCGGCAGCCGCCGGCATTCCGCAAGTGTTTTGCGGTCGGGGTACGGCCTCGGCCTGGTCACCCAAAGTGCTGCGGGCAGGCATGGGGGCGCATTTCGCAATCGATATCATCGAAGATGTCGATCTCGAGCGGCTGGTAGTCGAGGCAAAGGTGCCTGTGTATGCCACCAGTTCGCATGCGACCGCCACCATCTACCAGGCCGACCTGCGCCCGGCGTGCGCATGGCTGTTCGGCCACGAAGGGCAGGGCGTGTCTGATGCGCTCCTTGCGCAGGCAACGAGACACCTGACCATCCCGCAGGCGCCCTGCATCGAGTCCATGAATGTGGCAGCAAGTGTCGCCGTCTGCCTGTTCGAGCAGGTCCGCCAGCAGCGGTTTGGCGCCTGAGGACTGGGCAGCCATCAATCAGGATGGTGATTCCTATGCCGGGTCTCGGCTAGCTGAGCCATTTTGTGGCGTTTGCGCAGCGCCGCCACCGCAAGTGATACCGGCAGGTGTAGATTCCGCGGGTTTTTCATGTACCTGCGTCCGTGATGCCTACCGTTCTTTTGCCTGCCGACATCCTGAGTCTGGGCCAGATATTAATGGCCGGCGGCGTCAAGCAGTTTTATTCCGCACTCGAAACAAAAGGCTATTGCTATCCGGGTTGGGCGCTGGGCATGGCCAGCAGTATGGGGGTGCCCGCGATTCCGTCGGCTGATTACGTGAACGGGACGGCCCTGATGGGCATTGGCAGCCCCATCTTCCGGATTCTCGGTGGCCCCGCGGTCGACAAGCTGCGATTCGACATAGCGAAATCTTACCTGCGGGCATTGAACCGGCTCGCGCACGGGGCTGCCGGTGTCGACCGCGACATCACTGCCGACGAAGCATTGCGGGTGCTGGGGGAGGGTCTGGAACGCAATGGGCTCGGCATGGAGAACTGGAACCTGTATTTGCCGCTGTCCATCCTGGATCGGCTGGCAGGTGACGAGGCGGTGGAGCGCTTCTGGACGTTCCTTCGCGACAGCCTCCGCCATCCCCCGGCTGTCGGCATTCTTGCCAAGCTTGCCATCATCGCTTTCCTGCACAAGCAGACGATGTCCGGGGACATCAAGTGCCGGCAAATGGCTGCAGCCTGGTTCAGCCGCAATACTTCCGTGTACACCTGCGAGGAAGTCGATCAAAAACTGGATTCCGCATTGCAGGCGATCGGCCACGGCTTGCAGCCCGAGCTTGTGGCGTTTCTTGAATTGCTGGATCTCGAAGCCCATGGTTTGGCTGCAGATCGCGAGCCAGGCCGGCGCAGCAACCAGAACTGCCGAGGGCCGCTGCGGGCGCCGGCAGAAGGTGGATCCGAAGTCGACCCGCAAACCACTGCGGTCTACCGCGCGTTGCTCGGGCGCCTGGTTCCCTGAGCGCCGACGTACGCCCTGTGCTCAGGCAGTGGGCGAGGGTAGCGCAGGCAAGGGGCACTCAACATAGACGAGCCCCGGAGCCACCCAGCGCTCGTTATGCGCAAGGCCGACGGCTCCGGTGCCCGGGCATATATGGGCAAAGCGGTAATGCCGGTCCTCGATCAGTGCGTATTCGTGAATGGGCCAGCCGTCATACCGGCCGATCGGTACCGTCAGGCGCTGGGGATGGCTGGGAGGAATCCGGTTCGCATGCCGCCTGGCTGACGCGGACGCCGATGCACGCGCCTGCAGGTCCGACTCGATTTGCACGAGGCTCTCGCGCATGGCCCAGAGAATCAGTCCGAAGCCTATCCA
>JAIXTG010000425.1 GCA_027484285.1 Oxalobacteraceae bacterium
AGATCGATTTTGTCGATTCCGATCTCGAAATCGACCAGTTCGTCCTCGGTGCCAAATGGTGAATCAGCCAGCTTCTCCAGCTTGAATACATCGGCTCCCTGCCCGCCCCGAATAAGGTCTTTCCCCCTTCCGCCGACAATCAGATCGTTGCCAATGCCGCTATCGATACGGTCATTCCCGTCCAAGCCGTGGATCGTGTCACCCAGGCTTGTTCCAATGATCAGGTCACTCGCCTTGCTGCCTTGCTGATTGGGGGACAATCGACCAGTAAAGCCGGATGCCGGATAACTGATGGTTTCAATGGCACCGACTTTCCCGGCATTCAATACGGACACCGTATAAGTATTTTTTCCCAGAGCGCTGCTTCCGGAGATTTCCAACGTCGACCCGTTCCATGAAACGGACTCAAACACCCCGGAGATTTCCAGCTTGTCGCTACCGCTGGCGTCGTCGATGGTTACATCGCCACTGAAATCGATTTTGTAAGTATCGTTTCCGGCACCGCCCTTGAGTACATCTTTTCCGCCAGCGCCGGACAGCACGTTATGGCCAGCATTGCCGACAAGGACATTGTCGAGTGCGTTGCCGCTCGCATTCAGGTGTCCTTTTCCTGTCAACGTCAGGTTCTCGACGCCAACTGCTGATTCGAGCGAATAGGAAAAAGCGGTTTCGACCGTGTCAATGCCATTTCCGCCATCGACCGACGACAAGATATCCCGCAGGAGAAAGCGGTCATTGCCATTGCCGCCGAACAGGTCCACGAATCCGCCACCGCCTTTCATGCTGATGATGTCATCACCATCGCCCGCATGAATGCAAAAATCCTTTTCAAGATTGGCTGGAAAATCAAAACTCATGCTGTCGTTGCCAGACCAGATTGAAGGATCGCTGAAGATTTCCAGCCGATTTTCCATGCCGTCGACGTAGGCGATGGGGCCGCTTATTCGCAGGTAGCTCTTGTCCGCATAGGCCAGCGAAAGAGAATCGACTCTGCCGTTCATCTGGTAACTCAAAGAATTCGGATCGAAGCTCAAGCCAAAGTCCCCGGCGACTCTGAAAGAGTTCAATATCCGTCCACCGGACCATGCAAGCGAATGGATCTTTCCTGACCAGGACTCGTCAGGCTGGACTGTGACATCGCCTTTCAATTCCCAATTACCCCGGCCTGTCGCCGGATCGAAAATGTTCAGCACACTCAGCTTGTATGAAGTGATTTGCTCTCCGGTGCACTCCAGGCTCAGTTTTCCGTCAGTCACCTCGTAGCTGTAATCCAGCTTGCCTTCGGTAGTCTCCTGGTAAAAATTTTTCAGCTGGATAGTTTTTGAGGTGATTACCGCCGAACCTGAAGTTGCGGTTTCCTGATTAACCGCCCCGAGATAAGTGCCAGTCGGCCCGTCGAAAAATTCAGTCTGAATCTTCCCCGGCGAAATTTTTGCCTTTGCGGGTTCGAATTCCCGCAAACTTGATAAGGATCTCATCCACTCAAGGCCATAGACCACCCCGGCAATGCTTCGACCGCCTGCTTCGTCCAGACTTTGCTGTTGCAAAGCCAGATCCCAGATTTTTTGGGACATCTTTACGTCTACCGAAGCCATCATTTCCCCCGCCAGCTAGCAAATGAATAACCGCAGTAAGTGGTTCGACGGCAGAAATAGTTCTCCGGACGGGAGGGCAGCTCAGGCAGGGAATATGGGCAAACGCGCTATTCGACGATCGCCCAAAACGACAAAGGGCTACAGGAAAGATCCTGTAACCCTTTGATTGTTTTGGTGGGCCTCCTTGGAGTCGAACCAAGCACCAACGGATTATGAGTCCGCTGCTCTAACCAAGCATGAGCTAGAGGCCCGAAACGATAGCAATCGAAACAGTCGCGATTCTAACCGGCAGGCAAGCCAACGGCGAGGCTTTCATGCCCCGCCGTTGAATTTCCGCTGGATCAGCTGCCTTCGAGGAAGCTCTTCAGCTTGTCGGAACGCGACGGATGGCGCAGCTTGCGCAGTGCCTTCGCCTCGATCTGGCGGATGCGCTCGCGGGTGACGTCGAACTGCTTGCCGACCTCCTCCAGCGTATGGTCGGTCGACATCTCGATGCCGAAACGCATGCGCAGCACCTTCGCCTCGCGCGGCGTTAGCGAGTCCAGCACATCCTTGACCACGCCGCGCATCGACGCATGCAGCGCCGCGTCGGCCGGAGCCAGCGTGTTGTTGTCCTCGATGAAGTCGCCCAGATGGGAATCGTCGTCGTCACCGATCGGCGTCTCCATCGAGATCGGCTCCTTGGCGATCTTCATGATCTTGCGGATCTTGTCCTCGGGCATTTCCATCTTCAGCGCGAGGGTGGCCGGATCCGGCTCGGCACCGGTCTCCTGCAGGATCTGCCGCGAGATCCGGTTCATCTTGTTGATGGTTTCGATCATGTGCACCGGGATACGGATGGTGCGCGCCTGATCCGCGATCGAGCGGGTGATCGCCTGCCGGATCCACCAGGTGGCATAGGTCGAGAACTTGTAGCCGCGACGATATTCGAATTTGTCGACCGCCTTCATCAGGCCGATGTTGCCTTCCTGGATCAGGTCGAGGAACTGCAGGCCGCGGTTGGTGTATTTCTTGGCGATCGAGATCACCAGGCGCAGGTTGGCCTCGGTCATTTCGCGTTTCGCCTTGCGTGCCTTGGTCTCGCCGGCCGACATGCGCTTGTTGATTTCACGCAGGTCGGGCAGTGGCAGCACCACGCGCGCCTGCAGGTCGATCAGCTTCTGCTGCAATTCCTTCACGGCCGGCACGTTACGCGCCAGGATGTCGCTGTACGAGTGGCCGGCGGCGACTTCGCCATCGACCCACGCCAGATTGGTCTCGTTGCCCGGGAAAACCTTGATGAAGTGGGCGCGCTGCATGCCGCACTTGTTGACCACGACGTCGAGGATCTGGCGTTCGATCTGGCGTACTTCGTCGACCTGGCCGCGCAGCGTGTCGCACAGCTTCTCGACCACCTTCGCGGTGAAGCGGATGCCTGTCAGCTCATGCGAGATCGCTTCCTGCGCCTTCACGTAGGGCTTGGAGTTGTAGCCTTCCTTCTCGTAGGCCTTGCGCATCTTCTCGAACTGCGAGGCGATGGTGGCGAACTTGCCGAGCGAGTCGCGCTTGAGCTGCTCCAGCTGCTCGGCGGAGAAGCCGGCCGCGCCGCCGTTGGTCGAGGCGGATTCTTCTTCCTCCTCGCCTTCTTCCTCTTCGTCCTCTTCGTCCTCGTCCTCGTCATCGTCGGACGCGGCTTTCACCGGCGCCGGCGCGAGCTCTTCCTCGGGCGCATTCGGGTCGACCAGTCCGTCGACGACTTCGTCGATCTTGGTCTCGTCCTTTTCGATGCGCTCAGCCAGCGCGAGGATTTCGGAGATCGTCATCGGGCAGGCAGAGATGGCCTGGATCATGTCCTTCAGGCCGCTCTCGATGCGCTTGGCGATCTCGATTTCGCCTTCGCGGGTCAGCAGCTCGACCGAGCCCATCTCGCGCATGTACATGCGCACCGGGTCGGTGGTGCGGCCGAAGTCGGAATCCACCGTCTGCAGCGCCGCCTCGGCAGCTGCATCGGCATCATCATCATTGGCCACGGTGGCCACGCTGTCCGACAGCAGCAGCGCCTCGGCATCGGGCGCGTGCTCGTAGACCGCGATCCCCATGTCGTTGAAGGTGCCGATGATGCCCTCGATCGCTTCCGGATCGACGATGTTCTCCGGCAGGTGATCGTTGATCTCGGAGTGCGTCAGGAAGCCGCGGTCCTTGCCCAGCTTGATCAGGGTCTTGAGCTTCTGGCGGCGGCGCTCGAGTTCCTCCTCGCTCGCTTCCGAATCGGACGCGAATGCGTCTTTGAGGAACTGCTTTTCCTTGTTCTTGCGGTCACGCGCGCGCGCCTTGTCGGCAGCCTTCAGTTCGGCCCGCTCGACTGCGTTCAGTTGCGCGATTTCGTCATTCTCGGGCTGGAAGTCGCGCGGCTTGCGGCCACGTCGGCCCGGGACTTTCACGCCCGGCAGCACATAGCCCGAGGTGTCGATCGCGGCCAGCGCAGCGGCATCGGTGGTCTGCTTGACCGACATGATCTTGTGGTCGGTCCTTGCTTCGGCTTTGGCTGCTTCGGCCTTTGCCGCGTCAGCCTTGGCGGGCGCTGCGGCCTTTTTCACTACGATGGCTTTGGGTTCGGTTTTCCTGGATGTCACGGAAGCTTTCTTTGCAGGTGCTTTGGGCGCGACCACAGGCTTGGCGGCTGCCTTGCCAGTCGTCGTCTTCGCCGCGGATTTGCTTGGAGCGGCAGCGGCCTTGACAGGCTTCTTCTGCGCGGTCTTTGCAGCGGTGCCGGCCTTTGAGACAGCAGTGCTGCTCGCTTTGTTCGCCGTTTTCTTCACTGCGGCAACTTTCGGCTTGGCAGCCGGCTTGGCTGCAGTTTTCTTAATCGCTGTCTTGGCGGCCGCCTTCGTCGGCTGTGCTGGCTTTTTTGCGCTCGCGGCGGGGGAACGCGTGGGCGCCGGCTTGGCTTTGGCGGTCTTGGCCGGGGCTGCAGAATTCTTAACGGGTTTTTTGGTTGTCGCCATGGATCGATCCACCATTGGGAGTTAGCCGATGCTGCATAGGAAACCGGAAGAAAGGGCCGTGCTGAGATTCAGCTTCCTGGCAGGCGGGACGCTGTTGGCGTCGCGGCTTTCTGCCGTGTCTGGGGTGGCCGCCTGTCCGGCAGGGTCAACACTGTAAAACTGTCGGTGAAACTCTGTAAGACATTGAATAAAAAGCTTTTGATTGTAGCACATGACCAATAGGCTTCCTTCGCGGGAATGGTCTGTGGCCGCCGTCAAACATGCCGATCCGGCAATTTTCCATCAGGACTTCCGGTAGCTGGGGGCAAATGGCCGAATTTCTAGATCCTGAACAATCAGCCGGCTGTTGCACTCAGCTTGCGATATCCCGGTCAGCAGCTGCACGCAGCCGATCCAGCTCGGCCGCGATCTCGCGATAGCGCTGCCTCGCCGGCTCGTCCGGCAGGCCGGCCGCTGCCAGCTGGTCCTGCTCGGCTCGCAGGGATTTCATTGTAGTTTGCCTAACCGCACCTGCAAGCTCGCGTCGCGCGAGTTCTGGCTCGGACGAAGATTCGGCGGCAACGTCGGCAATCAGGCGGTCGAGCTCGCCGCCCTGGTCACGCAGGATTTCCGACAGCATCGCAAACCCGGCGGCACCTGCATCCGGGGCGATGCCACGAGCGGCGTCAGCGACGGCGCGCAGCATCTGGCCGCGGTCCGGCGCCGTCTGACCAAGCAGGGAAAGCGCCCGCTCGTCGAGGTCCGCCGCCAGGGCCGGATGCGCGATCAGCAGGCGCAGCACCTTGCGCTCGAGCTCGACCGGCGGCTTGCGACGCACGGCGGGCGGGGCAAATTTCATCAGCTTGCTGTTGGACACGGGCTTTGCCAGCTCGAACAGCGTCTCGAGTTCCTGCACCGTACTGTCGGTAAGCTGGGCCAGCTGCCGCAGCAACTGCAGGCGCAGCGCCGATGGCGGCATCGCCTGCAGCAGCGGCTTGGCATCGAACTGCACCCGTGCCCTGCCCTCGGCAGTGCCGAGATCCTGGCCTTCGGTCACTTGCGCAATCAGGAACTGCGACAGCGGCGTGGCCTCGTGCACCATGCGTTCAAAGGCCTCGTTGCCGTACTCGCGTATGTAACTGTCCGGGTCGTGCTCGGACGGCAGGAACAGGAATTTCAGCGACCGGTTGTCAGTGGCATGCGGGAGGCAGGCGTCGAGCGCCCGGCGCGCAGCGCGCCTTCCGGCAGCGTCGCCGTCGAAACTGAAAATCACATGGTCGGTCTGTCGCAGCAGTTTCTGCACATGGACCGCCGTACATGCAGTGCCCAGCGTGGCGACTGCCTGCGCAAAACCGAATTGCGCGAGCGCGACCACGTCCATGTAGCCTTCGGTGACCAGCACATAGCCTTTGTCGCGAATCGCCTGGCGCGCCTCGAACAGGCCATACAGCTCGTTACCCTTCTGGAACAGCGGCGTTTCCGGCGAGTTCAGGTATTTCGGCTCGCCCGCGCCCATCACCCGGCCGCCGAATCCGATCACCTGCCCCTTAGCATTCCGGATCGGGAACATGATGCGGTCGCGGAAGCGGTCGTACCGCTTGCGGCTCGCTCCCTCGTCATCGCCCTTCTCGATCACGAGCCCGGCTTCGACCAGCACCTCGGCTTCGTAGTCGGGAAACACGCTGCGCAGGCCGTCCCAGCCATCGGGCGCATAGCCTATCCAGAAGCGGGCAGCGACCTCGCCCGTCAGCCCGCGGCCCTTCAGGTAATCAATCGCATGCCGTGCGCCGCGCAGTTGCTGCCGGTAGTAGTTGCAGGCTTCGGTCATCGCCTCCGACAGCGCCAGGCTTTTCGACTGCAGTTCCGCGCGCTGCGCAGGCGGCAGGCGGTCCTCCTGCTCGGGCACGGTCATGCCGACGTTCTGCGCGAGGTCCTTGACCGCCTCGACGAAGCCCATGCCGGAGAACTCCATCAGGAAGCCGATCGCGGTGCCATGCGCCCCGCAGCCGAAGCAGTGATAGAACTGCTTGGTCGGGCTGACGGTGAAGCTGGGGGATTTCTCGTTATGAAAGGGGCACAGCCCCATGAAGTTCGCGCCGCCCTTCTTTAGCTGCACATAGCGGCCGACGACATCGACGATGTCGACGCGGTTCAGCAGGTCCTGGATGAAGCTCTGCGGTATCACGGCGGCGCGCGGTCGGGCCGCTTACTTCGAGAGTGTCGCCTTGACGATCGCGGAGACGGCCGTCATGTCGGCGCGACCGGCGAGCTTGCCCTTGAGCACGCCCATCACCTTGCCCATGTCCTGCGGTCCGGCGGCGCCAGTCTGTGCGACTGCAGCCTGCACTTCGGCCTGCACCTCGGCCTCGCCCAGCTGGGCAGGCATGTAGGCCGACAGCACGATCAGCTCTGCCTTTTCCTTGTCCGCGAGATCCTGCCGGCCACCCGCTTCGAACTGGGTGATCGAATCCTTGCGCTGCTTGATCATTTTCTCGAGCACCGACAGCACCTGCTCGTCGTTGAGCTCGATGCGCTCGTCGACTTCGCGCTGCTTGATCGCTGCGGTCAGCAGGCGAATGGTCGCCAGCCGCTCGCTCTCCTTCGCGCGCATTGCGGCCTTCATGTCTTCTGTGATTTTTTCTTTCAGGCTCATGGAATCTCCGGGGCTATAAAGACCAAAACCCGCTGCGGCATGCTCCGGAGCGGGTTTGCTTCTGCGTCGCCTCACCGTCTGGCGAGGCCGGCGATCAGTACAGTTTCTTCGGCAGTTGCTGGCTGCGGATGCGCTTGTAGTGGCGCTTCACGGCAGCGGCGAGCTTGCGCTTGCGCTCGGCAGTCGGCTTCTCGTAGAACTCACGGGCACGCAGCTCGGTCAGCAGGCCGGTTTTTTCAATGCTGCGCTTGAAGCGACGGAGGGCGACTTCGAACGGCTCGTTTTCTTTAACGCGAATAGTGGTCATGAATATTCTGTATACGTGGATTGACGCAGAGCCGGCGATTATATCAGCGAAAAATGCCAAAAGGAAGGCAACCGACAACTTTGCCGGTTCACAGCAGAAACAGCGCCAAAATGATGCCGGAAAAGCAACTCAGGCCGCCATGCCGGCTGCCGCACCGGACGCCCACGCCCACTGGAAGTTGTAGCCGCCCAGCCAGCCGGTGACATCCACCGCCTCGCCGATGAAATACAGTCCCGGCACCTCCTTCGCCATCATGCTCTGCTGCGACAAGGCGCGCGTGTCGACGCCACCCAGGGTCACTTCCGCCTTGCGGTAACCCTCGGAGCCGTTCGGCTGGATCGCCCAGCGGTTCAGCGACTCGCCCAGCCGGCGCAACTGGCGGTCCGGCAGGTCGGCCACGCGCGCGTCGGGCGCAAAATCGTTGGCGCCCAGCCAGCCCTCGGCGAGGCGGGCGGGCAGGTACTGCGATAGCCAGTTGGCCAGGTTCTTCCTGATGCGGGTCTTCTCGGTGGTCAGGATCTCGGCCACGTCCACGCCCGGCAGAAGGTCCAGCGCGAGCGGTTGCCCGTCGCGCCAGAAACTGGATGCCTGCAGCAC
>JAIXTG010000443.1 GCA_027484285.1 Oxalobacteraceae bacterium
GGCCAGATGCACCAGCTGCTGACCCTGTTCGGCGATGACGTGGTGCTGCAGTTCGGCGGCGGCACCATCGGTCACCCGGGCGGCATCCAGGCCGGCGCGATCGCGAACCGCGTGGGCCTGGAAACCATGATCAAGGCGCGCAACGAGGGCAGGGACATTGCTAACGAAGGCCCGCAGATCCTGAAAGAGGCCGCCAAATGGTGCAAGCCGCTCGAGGTCGCTCTCGAGACCTGGAAGGACGTGGCGTTCAACTACACGTCGACCGATACGCCGGACTTCGTGGCCACGCCGACGGCGGCTTGACTGGTTGTTTAGAGACGCTGGATCCCGGCCTGCGACGGGATGGCTCTGCAAAGAGTGCCAGCGATTGAATCGTCATCCCGGCGCAGGCCGGGATCCAGTGACTTCAGCCGCTGGAACCGGCGACGCCCGAACAAGGAGATATCCATGCGAATCACCCAAGGCCAGTTTTCCTTCCTCCCCGACCTCACCGACGACGAGATCCGCGCGCAGGTCGACTATGCGATCGGCCGCGGCTGGGCGCTGTCGATCGAGTGGACCGACGATCCGCATCCGCGCAACTGCTACTGGCACATGTGGGGCATCCCGATGTTCCAGGTGCGCGACGGCGCCAGCGTGCTGGCCGAAGTGACCGCCTGCCGCGCGGCAAACCCGGAGACGTACATCAAGGTAAATGCCTTCGACAACACGCGCGGCGTCGAGTCGATGGTGATGAGCTTCATCGTGCAGCGGCCTTCGGCCGAGCCGGGCTTCGGTCTGCAGCGCACGGAAGAGGCCGGCCGCACGCTGCGCTACACCACGCACAGCTACGCCGCCGCGCGCCCGGCCGGGCAGCGCTACGGCGCCTGATGCAACACCGACAGGGAGAGCGACCATGAATGCGCCTGCCGATACCGCCCTCGGTAATGCCGTGCCGCCGACCTCGGTCAACCTGCAGCAAATTTTGCAGGAAGCCGATATCCAGCCCGTGCTCGCGCAGCTCGACGCCGAGCTGGTGGGGCTGGCGCCGGTCAAGGCGCGCATCCGCGAGACTGCCGCCTTCCTCGTGGTGTCGCGCGCCCGCGCGGCACTCGGGCTCGAGGCCGCCACGCCCAGCCTGCACATGTGCTTTACCGGCAACCCGGGCACCGGCAAGACCACGGTGGCGATGCGCATGGCCGAGATCCTGCACCGCCTCGGCTATGTGCGAAAGGCGCAGGTGGTGTCGGTGACCCGCGATGACCTGGTCGGCCAGTACATCGGCCATACCGCGCCCAAGACCAGGGAAGTGCTGAAGAAGGCGATGGGCGGCGTGCTGTTCATCGACGAGGCCTACTACCTGTACCGCCCGGAAAACGAGCGCGATTACGGACAGGAAGCGATCGAGATCCTGCTGCAGGTGATGGAGAACCACCGCGACGACCTGGTCGTGATCCTGGCCGGCTACAAGGACCGGATGGATACCTTCTTCCAGTCGAACCCGGGCATGTCCTCGCGCATCGCGCACCACATCGATTTCCCCGACTATAGCGAGGCGGAACTGGCGCAGATTGCCGGCAAGATGGTCGGCGCGATGAATTACCGGCTGGATGCCGGCGCCGCGCAGGCGATGGAGGAATACATCGGCCTGCGCCGGCAGCAGCCGCATTTTGCGAACGCGCGCTCGATCCGCAATGCGCTCGACCGTGCGCGGCTGCGGCAGGCCAATCGCATCTTCCGGCAGGCGATGCAGGACAGCCCCGAGGTCGACGCCGGGCAGCTGGCCACGATTACTGCCGAGGACATCCGCGCATCGCGCGTGTTCGCCGGCGGTCTCGCCCCGCAGTCCTGAACCCGAGGAGAACGGCATGCACCAGGGACGCACCACGCTGTCGAAATTCCTGATCCAGCAGCTCAAGGGATCGCCCGAGCAGAACGACCTGGCGGCGCTGCTGGTCGACATTGCCGCCTGCGTGAAAGCGATCGCGGCCATGACGGCCAAGGGCGCGCTCGGCGCCACGCACGGGGAGATCGACTCCACCAACGTGCAGGGCGAGACCCAGAAGAAGCTAGATGTACTGTCGAATGTCGCCTTCATCAATACCTTCTCGATGGGCGGCCTGGTATCCGGCATCGCGTCCGAGGAGAACGACGAGCCGCTGGACATCGATCCCGGCGACGGCAGCGGCCGCTTCCTGGCGCTGTTCGATCCGCTCGACGGTTCGTCCAACATCGATGTGAATGTGTCGGTCGGGTCGATCTTTTCGGTGCTGCGCGTGCCGGAAGGCGGGCGTACCGGCCTGCGCGACTACCTGCAGCCGGGCCGCAGCCAGCTGGCGGCCGGCTATGCGATCTACGGGCCGGCGACGATGATGGTGCTGACTGTCGGCAAGGGCACGCACGGCTTCACGCTCGACCGCGAGGTCGGCAATTTCATCCTCACGCATCCCGACATGACAGTGCCCGCCGCGACCAGCGAGTTCGCGATCAATGCCAGCAACGAGCGCTTCTGGGAGCCGCCGGTGCAGCGCTATGTGAATGAATGCAAGGCCGGCCGCAATGACGTACGCGGCCGCGACTTCAACATGCGCTGGATCGCGAGCATGGTGGCCGAGGTGCACCGGATCCTGATGCGCGGCGGCGTATTCCTGTACCCGCGCGACATGAAGGACCCAGGCATGCCCGGCCGGCTGCGGCTGATGTACGAGGCCTGCCCGATGGGCTTCGTGATCGAGCAGGCCGGCGGCCTCGGCTCGACCGGCCGCGCGCGCCTGCTCGACCTCGATCCGGAAGCGATCCACCAGCGGGTACCGGTGATCCTCGGCTCGCGCGAAGAAGTCGAGCGCATCGAGCGCTACCACCATGAGTACGACAACGGGACGGACCAGCAGTACACGTCACCGCTGTTTCATGAGCGGTCGCTGTTTGCGAGTTGATGGTGCGTTCGTTCCGGCGCAGGCCGGAATCCAGTGTCCTTAATCCCAGCCGGAGCCCCCATGTCCGTCAAGAACCCGATCGTCGCCATCACCGGCTCTTCCGGCGCCGGCACCACCACGGTGATGAAAAGCTTCCAGCACATCTTCCGCCGCGA
>JAIXTG010000136.1 GCA_027484285.1 Oxalobacteraceae bacterium
CCCTCGCTGCCGGTCAGCACGATCTTGAACGGATTGGCGCTGCCGTCGTTGGTATTCACCAGCTGCGCGGTCACGCCCAGCTTGGCATTGTTGATGGCATTCACCATGCCCTGCGGGGTGGCGTTGGCTGACGTCACCCTGATATTTTGTGTCGTGCCATTGCTGCCGAGGCGCAGGTAGAACTCCTGCCCGCCATTCAGCGGCGAGTCCGCTTTCGGGAAGCCCATCGATACGCGCTTCTGCGGCTTGGCCAGCTGCAGCACTTCAATCGCATGCACACCGGTCGTCGCATTCGCGCCGGCACTCACGCCGACGGCGGTCGAGCTGCTGCTCGACTGCAGGGTATTCACGTCAGCCGGGTCATCCAGCGCCTTGAACGCGGTGCGGATGTTGTCGAGGTTGAGCAGCATGGCGCTGTAACCGGAAATGCGGTTCTCGCCCTTCGCGATCGCCGCATCGAGGATGCCCTTGCGCGGCGCCTTCTCGGCCTCGACCAGGCTTTCCGCCAGCGTCGCGGTGTCCACGCCCGAGCCGGTGCCGAGCTTGGTCATGACGCTGCGCGCAGCCGATTTCGATGCGGCGGCGGCAGAAGTGCTGGATTCGGTGCTCAGGGCCATGGCGGGTACGCTGTGCTCGGGTTATCGGGGATGATCGGCTGCAGACGGCAAAAACTTGAATCCGGGTCAGCGGATGTAATCGAACAGGTTCAGCTGCGAGATTTTGGCGAAGCTGCTCTGCGCCGCTTCCAGCGCCAGCATGTCCTTGTTCATCTGGGTGATCGCTTCGGTGTAATCGACGTCTTCCACTTTTGACAAGGTGCCCTTGAGCCGCAGCAGCGTCTCTTCCGTCAGCGCGGTCTGGTTGTCGATGGTGTTCATAGACGCGCCGATCGCCGCCAGGCTGCCGCTCAGGCTCTCCTGCAGGGTGCCGGTCTCGCCGACTGCCCGCTGGATGGCGGATGAATCATTCGCGTCCAGTGCGGCCGCAAAGTCGTCAATCGCCTGGAAGAAGCCGACGCCCTGCCGGCTGCCGTCCTCTGCGGTCCGGATGATTTTTCCGAACGGGTTCACGCCGGGGCGGTTGGTCGGCACTTCGCGCTCGTCGCCGACACCGGCCGGGCTGACCGTCATGTCGCCCTGGTAGAGCAGCTGGCCGCCGGCATCGGTTGCGAAGGCCGGTTTGGCCACGCGGCTGCCGGAGAAAATGTAGTTTCCGTTCACATCCTGCGAGTTCGCCAGCGACAGCAGCTGGTCGCGCAGTTCGCGCACCTCGATGCCGATGTACTGGCGGTCGGCCGGGCTGTTGGTGTCGTTGGCCGCCTGCACCGCGAGCTCCTTGATCCGGATCACGATGTCGTTGGCCGATTTTGCCGCCGTCTCCTGCTGCGCCAGCTTGTCCTTCACCGTGTTCATCGTGTCGAGATAGCTCTCCTGCCGCTCGATCACGGATTTCATGCGTGTGATGGTGGCCGACTCGTCCGGCGCATCGCTGGGCTTGATCACCTGCTTGCCGGACGACAGCTGCAGCTGGGTCTGCGACAGCCGGTCCTGCGTGACGCCCATCCGGGCGATCGCGCGGTCAAACATCAGGGAAGTGGATACTTGCATGGCTACTTACTCCTTGTCAGCGGCTGGCCTGCAGAATGGCGTCAAACAGTTCGGAAGCCACCTGGATCGTCTTGGCTGCCGCCTGGTATGCCTGCTGGAACCGGATCAGGTCGGCTGCTTCCTCGTCGAGCGATACGCCGGACACCTTGTCGCGCGCCTCGATGGCCTGATCGTTCACGACCTCGAGCGCCTTCAGCGCAATCGTGGCCTGGCTCGCCAGATTGCCGACCTTGCCTACCGTTTCCTCATAGGCCTGCGAAATCGTGCGGCCGTTGCGGCCGCCGATCACGCCCTTGCGCTCGAGGGCGATCAGGTCAAGCATGTTCTCGTTGTTGCCGGCACCGTCCTGGTTGCCGTCGATCAGGAAGCGGTCGCCGGCAACCGGCGGCCGGTCCAGCGTCAGGCGCAGGCCCTGGTAATCGATGCTGGCAGCGTCATAGTCGCGCTCGGCCAGCACGGTCTCGCGCCCGTTGGCCGGATTGGTCCAGACGATCTGGTAACGGTTTGCCGAGCTGAAGCGCACCTCATAGTCTTCGGCACGCAGTGCATCGATGCGCTTCTGCGACAGCGTGGCCGGGTCGGCCATGCTGGCATCGTAGCTGCCCGACACGCTGCCGCCGCCGGTCCCGGTGACGAATACCAGCAGGTCTTCCGGCACCGGCCCGTCGACATATACGCCGCTTGACAATCCGAGCGCGGCCAGGTCGAGCGGCATGCCGGCATCGCCGAAGCCGACCCGGATCTCGCCGTCCGACAGCAGCGACAGCTGGCCCTTGTAGACGCCGCTGCCGATACCCAGCAAATTGGAACCGACCGTGGTGCCGATCCGGATGTCTGCGCCGGTCGCATTCGACAGCACGAGCTCGCCGGCTTCGTTCAGCGAAGCGCGGACTGCGGAATCGATTTCGACCGCCTGGGCCGTCAGGTCGGCGCCGACGGCGATGCCCCCCGGCAGGTCGGTCTGCAGCTCGATATCGCCCTTCTCGTCCAGCTTGGCATAGACATTCGTGCCGATGCTTTCATTGATGCGGGCGACCAGTTCGGCCTTGCTGGCAAATGCGCCGTTGGCGCCGGTGCCGGTCACGCGCACGCCGTTCAGCGTCAGCGGCTTGCCGCCGTCGAACTGTGCGGCAGGAATCTTGAAAAAGTTCGGCACCACCGCGCCGGACCGGCTGCTGCCCAATGCGCTGCCCTCGACGTCCACCGCATCGGCGCCCTGCAGGCGGATGTCGGAAGCGAGGTTGCCGCCCTGGTCGAAGCTCGCGCTGGCCTTGACGCCGGCGGCCGATGCATTGATGGCATCCACCAGTTCCTTGGCATTGCGGAAGGCGCCGCCAGCGCCGGTACCGGCAATCGTGACGCCGTTCAGGGTCAGTGCAGCAGTCAGGTTCAGGCTGGCTGCCGGCACCGTCAGCAAGGCGAGCGCATTGTCATTCGACTGCGCCGTGACCGTGAGGTCGCCGCTGCCGGCGCCGGTCAGGGTGAACTTGCCATTGGTCGGCCCGGAAGCGCTCACGCCCGGCACTGCCTGCAAAGCCGCTGCCGTCAGCGGACCCTGCACGCGGGTACCGTTGATCAGCACCGAACTGCCGCTGCCGACAAGCGAGGCGTCCAGCATGACCTTGCCGGTCTGGCTGCCGTTGATGGCCGCCACGATGCCGGCTGCCGTCGTCAGGTCGCCCGTAATCGCCACGCCGTTGATGGTCAGGCTGGCCGGCGCACGCGCGGCCAGCGCGCTGTCGCTCACAAAACCGGCCGGCACCCTCACCTCGTTGCTGGCTGCCGCCGTCACTGGCGGCGCGAACATGGCGCCCGCATCCCGGATCCAGCGTACGTAGTCGCTGGCCTCGAGCGTGCGCCCGAGGTCCAGTCCCGGCAGGGACTTGCCGTTCAGCGTCAGCGCGCCGGCGGGAATGCGCTCGACTGATGACGGAATCGCGCTGCCCTTCATTGCGGCGGCATACGGTCTGTAAGCAAAAATCTCGGTACCGTACACGCCTTTCGGCTGGCCCAGCAGGTCGAAGTCGCCCAGTTTGCCGTCCGGGCCGTAGCCGAGCGTGATGCTGCCGTCGCTGGCCAGCGCCAGGCTGCCCTTGTAGGTCGCGCCATTGACGACTATGTCATTGCCTTCAAAGCTGTCAGCGTTCTTCAGTACCAGCACACTGGCATCGGCCGGGTCGATCGACGCCGTCAGCCGGGTACGGAATTCATTATTGATGGCGTCACGCAGGCCGGCGACCGTCCGCCCGGCCTGTGCCGCAATAGTGATTCCGTTGAAGCTGAATGCCGCAGCAGGATCCGATCCGTTCAGCGGCAGCTTCACTTCATTCGAGGCAGTGGCCCGCACTGCGGGCAGCATGCCCTCGGCCGTACGGTTCAGCCAGGCGGCCACGTCGCTGGCCTGGATGGTGATCGCAGGCGGCGTCGGCAGCAGGCCCGGCAGCACGCGGCCGTTCAGGGTCAGCCGGTTGCCTTCGATCGATTCCATGCCCGGCGGCAGGTGGACGGCGGTCTCGATCTCGTTCAGCACCGTGGTCGGCAGAGGATTGTGCCCGGGCGAGTAAGACAGCCCCTGCTCCAGCTGCGTGCCGGGCTTCGCTACCTGTCCGTAGAACAGGCCAATCTGCTTGTAGCCTTCGGCGCCGGTCTTGTTCAGGTAATCGGCCGAATAGCTGGAGCCCTCGACGAAGCCGTTTTCGGTCGTCATCAGGCGCTCGCGCTCGGACAGGCCGAGTTCGCTGCCGACCAGCTGGCGGCCGTCGCGCGTGAAAATCTGCAGCTGCTGGTCGCCGGACGCATTGTTCAGGAACAGCGACCAGTTGTCGGCGCC
>JAIXTG010000219.1 GCA_027484285.1 Oxalobacteraceae bacterium
CCCCTCGCGCAGGAGCTCACGCTGGAAGAGGCGCTGGCCCGCGCGCTGAAATACAACCTCGACCGCCGCACCAAGCTGATGGAAGAGGCCATCGCGCTCAACCAGCTCGACGTGTCGCGCTACGAAATGTGGCCGAAGCTGGTTGCCGCCGCCGGCTACAGCGCGCGCGACAACGATCGCATCGTCAACACCGTCGATTCACGCACCGGCGTGACCACGCTGTCGAATGCGCTGTCGTCCGAGCGCAGCCATGTGGTCACCGACCTGGGACTGACCTGGAACCTGATCGACTTTGGCCTCGGCTATGCCAACAGCCGGCAGCACGGCGACCGCGCGCTGGTCGCGCTCGAGCGCCGCCGCAAGGCAGTCCACCTGCTGGTGCAGGACGTGCGTTCGGCCTATTGGCGTGCGCTCGCCGCGCAGCGGCTGCAGGCCGACATCGCGGTCGCGATCCGCAATGCCGAAGAGGCGCTGGCCGACGCCCGCAAGACAGAAAACGAACGGCTGCGCGCACCGCTCGATTCCCTGCGCTACCAGCGCCAGCTGCTCGAGAGCCTGCGGCTGCTGGAAGGCATACAGCAGGAACTGGCGTCGGCAAAGATCGAACTGGCCCAGCTGATCAATGCGCCGCTCGATACTGGCGTGCGGCTGGCCGATGCCGATGCAAAGCCTTCCGCGCTGCTGCTCGCGGCCGACATGGAGAAGCTGGAGACACTCGCGCTGTCGCGCAACGCCGACCTGCGCGAATCGGCTTACAACATCCGAATCGCCCGCGAGGAAGTGCGCAAGGCGATCGCGCGCGCTGTGCCAAACATCTCCTTCAATACCAATTTGAAGTACGACACTGACAGCTTCCTGGTGAACCAGCGCTGGAATGAGGCCGGACTGCAGGTGTCGTACAACCTGTTCAACCTGCTGGTCGCGCCCAACGCGATGAAGCTCGCGAAGAAGGGCGTCAGCCTTGCCGAGCAGCGCCAGCTGGCCACCATGATGAGCGTGGTGACCCAGGTCCACCTCGCGCGGCTGCAGTATGCGAACAGCGTACGCCAGCTGTCGCGCGCCGATGCCATCTGGCAGGTCGACGAACGCATCGCTGCCGTGTCGTCCGCACGCGAAGCCGCACAGGCCCAGAGCAAGCTGGAAGTCGTGGCGTCCCAGACCACGGCCATCGTCTCGCAGCTGCGCCGCTATCAGGCGATCGCCCTGATGCAGACCGCGCAGGCGCGGGTGCATGCGTCGGTCGGCCTCGACCTCGAAGTCGACGGCATGGCATCGCTGCCGCTGCCCGAGCTGACGGCGCGCGTCGGCAGCGCGATGCAGCAGCTCGATGCGGTGACGGAGGGCAAGCTGCAATGAGGATCCTGGCCCTCGCCGCCGTACTGGCGGCCGCCTCGGCAACGGCAGCGGAACCCCTGCCGGCCGCAGCCGACGCACCGGCGGCGGCAGTCGTGTCGCCGATGGAAATCCGCGCGCAACTCAAGCCCAAGCGCTACACCACGCTGGCTGCCGAGATCGGCGCCAAGGTGCGCCGCATCGCGCATCCGGAAGGCTCGGTCTTTAGCGAAGGTGAAGTGCTGGCCGAGTTTGACTGCACCGTGCAGGAGGCCCAGCTGGCCAGTGCACAGGCCGCACTGTTCGGTGCCGACAAGAGCCTTGAATCGAACCGCAAGCTGGAACAGGTGAACTCGGCATCGAAGCTCGAGGTTGACCTCGCGCTGGCCGAGGCCGACAAGGCGCGCGCCGACGTCGCGCAGCTGAAGGCGATGGTCCAGAAGTGCAAGGTCATTGCGCCGTTCGCCGGTGTCGTCGCCGAGCAGAAAGTGCGCGAGCAGCAGTTCCTGCAGCCAGGCCAGACCATGCTCGAGATCGTCGACGCATCAAAGCTCGAGGTCGAGTTCATGGTGCCGTCGCGCTGGATGGCCTGGATGAGCACCGGCACCACTTTCCGGATTCATGTCGACGAACTGCGCAAGAACTTTGTCGGCCGCGTCACCCGTATCGGTGTGCGTGCCGACGCCGTGAGCCAGTCGATCAAGCTGGTCGGCGAGCTGCAGGACGGCGACCGCAAGCTGCGGCCGGGCATGAGCGGCCGCATCAGTTTCTCCCGCCAGCAACCCTAACGAGGTCCCTATGCGCAAGCCCTATCGCACCGCCCGCCCCAACCCGCGCCTGCTCGAGCCGCGCATGGTGTTCGATGCGGCTGCTGCCGCGGTGGCCGCCGAGCTGGCAGCGGCTTCACTGGACAGCATCGACACCGTACGCAGCATAGATACTGCCGAAACCCTGCTCGGGCAGCAGTCGCAGCCGGTGCCATGGGAAGTAATGCCGACCCAGATCGCATTCATCGACGCGGCGCTGCTGACCGATGGCGCATTGCCCGGGATTGCCGATGGCGTCGAACTGGTGGCCTTGCAGCCGGATGCCGATGGCATTGCGCAGATCTCCGCCGCGCTGGCGGGCCGTTCCGGCATTAGTGCGATCTATGTCGTCAGCCACGGTGACGCCGGCCGGGTGAGCCTGGGTTCGACCGACCTGGATGCGGCGACGCTCGCCGCCCGGGCTGGCGAGCTTGCGCAGTGGTCTGCGCATCTGTCGGCCGATGCCGACATCCTGCTCTACGGCTGCCAGGTCGGCAGTGACGACGGGATGGCGCTGCTGCAGTCGCTGGCCGACCTGACCGGTGCCGACGTGGCCGCGTCGACCAACAATACCGGCCTTGCCTCGCTCGGCGGCGACTGGGTACTCGAGCAGTCCACCGGCGTCATCGAGGCGAGCGGTTTCGGCGATGCCGGAGTGCTCGCGCAGATCGATGCACTGCTCAGCGTCACCGTCAGTTCGAACAGCCTGGCCGGCTGGGTTGCGGTCACGCCGGCCAACAGCCAGAACGATGCCATCAGCGACCAGCAGACCGGCAGCGGCTCGGTGTCGCAGGATATCGTCGGCAATGCCACCTATCGTTCTGCCTATGTGCAGTACGA
>JAIXTG010000012.1 GCA_027484285.1 Oxalobacteraceae bacterium
CCGGATTCAACGAGCGCCGTGATCTGGCCGAGCTGGCTGCCGTCAGGCTTCATGAACAGGAAGGAATAATCGACCCGGCGCTGCTTCGCCTTGCCCCGGATTCCCCAGCTCAGCAGGCGGGTAACCTGCGTCACCAGCCATGGGGCTTTGATGTCTTGCGCAAACGCCGGGTCGGGAGGGCCGGAGATGGAGATCAGCTTTCCTCCCGGTTTGAGCACACTCAGCGATTTCTCCAGCGCCTCGCCATCCTGGCTGTTCAGGACGAGGTCATAGCCGCTAAGGATTTTTTCAACATCGTCCTTGCGGTAATCAATCACCACGTCGGCCCCCAGTGCCTTCACCCACGCAGCATTTTCCGCGCTGGTGGTCGTGGCAACGGTGGCACCCAAATGCCGCGCCAGCTGGATCGCAAAGCTGCCCACGCCGCCCGAGCCCGCCTGAATGAACACCTTCTGGCCTTTTTTCAGCTGGCCTTTGTCAACCAGTGCCTGCCACGCCGTCAGGCCGACCAGGGGCAGCGAGGCGGCTTCTTCCATTGTGAGATTCGCTGGCTTGCGCGCGACCGCACTTTCCCTGACCGCCACCAGTTCGGCAAATGTGCCGCCCACGAGATCATCGCGCCGTGCATAAACCTCGTCGCCCGGCTTGAAATGCTTTACGCGCGACCCGACCCGGACAATCACGCCGGCCACATCGTGCCCGAGCACGAAGGGTGGCTTGTACGGCAGGATCAGTTTGAATTCCCCGCTGCGGATTTTTGCATCCAGCACATTCACGCTGGCAGCGCTGACCCTGATGAGTACCTCGTCCTCCTGCAGCGCGGGCTCCGGCAGTTCGGCAGCATGCAGGGGCCGGGATTTTCCGTAACGGTCGACGATGAATGCTTTCACGATGCTTGCCTTCTCAAAGGGGGTAAGTGTTGTTGTGGTTATCGCTGGTGATATTTCGCATGACGGTCGTCATATTTCAGGGCAAAAAATTGGTCACGCGGGCGGAGCAGCCAGATGTGCCAGCGCCGCTTCGCAAAACGCCCTCGACAGCGCGGGGTCGTCGACGGCACGGGCCAGCATCAGCGCGCCCACCATCGTGGCCACGGCGGCAAGACTCTGGTCGCGGGCTTCTCGAGGCGCTGCCCCCCGCATTTCACCCGCGACGATATCCACCATCTCCTTGATTCGGGCCGTGGCAGCGTGTCGCACCTCGGCCGATTGGCGCGGCATTTCAGAGCCGAGCGCGGCCATCGGACAGCCGCATTCAATGTCCTTAAGATGCTCTTGCGACAGGTAGGAATGCACCAGGAATTCCAGTGAACGCTCGGCCGGCGCGGCCGAAATCATCTCCCGAGCCCGGGCAACCGATTCCGCGCCGGCGCGGTCTGCGGCTTCAGCCAGCATCGCGTCACGCGAGGCGAAATGCGCATAAAACGCGCCATGGGTTAATCCCGCCTCTTTCATGATGTCTGCCACACCCGTACCGGCATAACCACTGCGGCGAATGGCGCGGGCAGCGGCCGAAACAATACGCTCGTGGCTGGCATCCTTGGCCGCGGCGCGGGGGCTTGGGGTTTTATTTCGCATGATGGGCATCATATATTAATTTCCGTCGCCCATGCGGGCGCCGTTGGTTGTGAAAGCCGATGCAATGACCAATAACGCGACTGGTTTGCTGCGAGGTTTACAACCAATACAGGCGCACGCATTGTTCTTTGAACAGGCAGATGAGGTGGGTGGTAATGCCGCTCTGCTGTCATCGCGCGATTTACCGGGCTTTAAAACTGTTGATTTTTACTGGCACACCCTTACGTCGTGGGCACGGCCTTGCCCGCATCAGGCAAATGCAGCACCTCGCACACCGGCTCGATCACCAGCATCCCGGGACGAACCGTAACCTTCACCCGCCAGTGCGCGAGAAATCCAGCCTCATGCAACCACTCGCCATACAGCCGCAGGCAGGGCGGAGCGGAGACGATATTCCCCAAGGGCAGCAGCTTGGAATACCGCACATACGGAAAAGAGCTGGGGTGAATGCGCCTTCTGCGATACAGCGCGATGCGACGATGGTTTCGCTTCATGTGTCCTCCCTGCAGATGGTGGGGCCCTCGGTAATGGTTGCCGAGGGTGGCGGAGCTAGGCGAGGTTGACAGACCGGAAAAGGGAACCGGCGAGCCTTGCGGCTCCCCCGTCTAGTCCGCCATGGGCAGGACACCAGACGTGAACAAAGCCGCGAAGCGGCCTTGTCCTCCCTTTTTGTTTCGAGCTGTCAAACTCGTTCATCACCAACGTGACGAAGCGCGGAATGTAGGCGGATGAAAATCAGCGGTCAAATCGCGCTGACGAAAGAGAGACAAACTGGCGTAGGAATTGTAGTCGCGTGAACGACCGGGAAGGTTGTAAACCGGAACGCTGATCAGCGAACGCTACAGCCTTCCATGCACATCATCCACATGGACCTTCTTTGTCGCCTCAAAAGCAATGAACATTCACTGCCCCAGGCATCGTCGTGATCCCTGGCTAATCTGAATGTCGCCGGGTTCCCGGCTTAATCATCGGGTTCAGCAGCCAGTAATTCAATAGTCAGTGGATCATGCTGCCCATTGAAAAAGCAATCGAGTACTTCGCCAAACAATGTTTCCTCTGGCGCTGCCATCGCAAATAATGTGAGGCACGAACGCAATTTCATGTCATCCGGTGAGCCAAAAATGTCATGGGCAGATTTGTCACGATGCGCGAGGACCAGTTGCAGGCATTCTCTCAGCCTCGCCCCCAACACAGGATGACCAAGATATCGGCGCGCGTCAGCTAGCGAGTTAATTGCATACCTCTCCGCCATCGCGCTGCGACCCAGGCCGCGGACTTGCGGAAAAATGAACCACATCCAATGTGATTGTTTTTCTCCGTCACGCAGCTCTTCGATGACATGGTCATACACAAGCGCTTGTGCCTCGAGGAAGTGATCCATTGTTTTCTGAGTTTAGCCGTGATGTCAGGGCGGCGACTTTGTTAACGCTTCGGGTCGATGCGCAGCGTGAACCTGGGACGCCTCAATGCCCACCCTCTGTCCGTATCCCTGCACTCCTGAACGCTTCGGCCAGCACCGGTTCCAGGGCCTTTGCTTCTTCCCGGCTCAGGGGATTCAGGTGGGCATACAGCTCGGGCAGCAGGCATTTTCCCAGCCGCCTTACATGCCGTGCCGCATGCTTTCCATTCATGTGATTCGCAAAGCGACGTTCCGGCGTGCGCGCCGATTCGCCGACATAAAGTCCATATCTGGAGTCTTTTGAAAACCCGTCGAGCAGCACGACGTACAAATGGTGATTGCCCTGCGTTGTCTTTCGGACCGAACGGGCTGCCTCGATCGCTTCAGGCCACCAGTCAATTCCCGGAAGATCGGCCGCCTCCAGCGGCGCCAGTATGGCCCTTTGATATCTTTCGCGGCGCCGGGCAGCTTCAATGGCGCAATGCGTTGCCAGCACATAATCGCGGGCTTCTGCAGCCATGGTGGAAAGCTGCACCAGTTCGCTTGACGAATAACGCTTCAAATCAGGAATTGCTTTTTTTAATTTCATGGCGAATCCACCTCGCACCACACATGCGCGCAGCCCGCACACTGCCGGTTGGCATGCGCTCTCGTGAGCCCGCCCGCCAC
>JAIXTG010000402.1 GCA_027484285.1 Oxalobacteraceae bacterium
AACACCATCCGGTAAGTTCCCGGCCGGGTGGTCTCGCGCGTCTGGCCGAAACCGGCTTCCAGCCCGGCCATCTCCAGCAGCTCGATGATCACATGCTCAAGAATGTGGCCCATCCAGGTCCCCTCGCGCAGGCGCTGCTCGAAGCCGTAGGGCACGCCGGGGCTGCAGTGGTGGGCAGCGACTTGTGGCAGGACTGATAACAGCCGGTCGACAAAGCCCGGCTGCCGGTTACTGGGCCAGTCCTCCAGCACGCCAAGATCCAGCCAGGCTTCGATCACGGGGGTATAGGTCCACATGTTCGGGCCGCGCAGGTAGCAGATTCGCGGGACGTGGATTGACAGCGGGCCGGGCGGCATTTCTGCCGGGAGATCAGGGGAGCTCATCGGAAGGCGGTGTGAAAGATTGCGTAAGTTTACTGACAGGTTGGACGGCGACGCCGGTTTCAGCGACAATCCGCGCTGACCCGGAAGGGGACAGCAGCGGCGACCGCCGCTGTTATGATCGATTCGATTGCATTTCTCTGTTCTGATTCATGCCGCCCAGCGCTACCACTCTCGCGGACGCCGCGCCTGCCGAAACGCCTGTGACGGCGCGTTCGCTGCCCCCGTTGCGTGCCGGTGAAAACATCCTGGCGACACTCGAGCCTGACCTGAACGCTGCATTGCAGTTTGAGGGCAGCCGAGTTTTCCTGACGACGGAGCGAATCATAAGCGATTCGGATGCCTCGGGGTGGACCAGTTGGCCCCTGACGGCCGGGTTGTCAGTTCACCATGGCGACCATGGCGGCCTCGCGACGCTCGCCCTGCACGACGGCCGCGGCGCGCTGGCCCGCTGGCGCTTCACGCTCGCGCAGGAAGTCGGCGCGCAGCGCTTCATCCAGCAGTTCGAAAAGATCCAGGCCGCCCGCGCCGGCCACGTGCTGCCGGCCGATGACGGCGCAGCGCGCTGCCCGAGCTGCCAGGCGAGCCTGCCGGAAGAGAGCGAAGAGTGCCCGGTCTGCCACCGCGAGCTGCTGGAGCCGGTCTCGACCTGGGTGCTGCTGCGGCTGTGGCGTTTTGCCAAGCCTTACAAGATGCAGCTCCTGCTGGGCTTCTTCCTGACGCTGCTGTCGACGGCCGCGCTGATGGTGCCGCCGTACCTCACGATGCCGCTGATGGACGAGGTGCTGATCCCGACCCAGAAGGGCACCGAGATCGACACCCATGACGTCATCATGCTGCTGGCGTCCCTGCTGGGCGCCGCCCTCGCGGCTTGGGGGCTCGGCTGGTGGCGCACCTACCTGCTGGCGTTGGTGTCCGAGCGGATCGGTGCCCACTTGCGGACCGCGACCTTCGATCACCTGATGACCTTGTCGCTCGACTATTTCGGTGCCAAGCGCACCGGCGACCTGATCGCACGCATCGGCAACGAGTCCGACCGCATCTGCGTGTTCCTGTCGCTGCATGCGCTGGATTTCGCGACTGATGTGGTGCTGCTGGCAATGACCACCGTGGTGCTTTTCACCATCAATCCATGGCTGACCATTGTCACCTTGCTGCCGCTGCCGCTGATCATGTGGCTGATCCACTCGGTGCGCGACCGGCTGCGAACCGGCTTCGAGAAAATCGACCGCATCTGGGGCGATGTCACCAATGTGCTGGCCGACACCATTCCCGGCATCCGCGTGGTCAAGGCCTTTGCACAGGAAAAGCGCGAGTCGCAGCGTTTCCGCGATGCCAACCAGCACAACCTCGCCACCAACGACAAGCTGAACCGCACCTGGAGCCTGTTCGCGCCCACGGTCACCATGCTGACCGAAGTCGGCCTGCTGATCGTGTGGGCCTTCGGCATCTGGCTGGTGATCCACCACGGCGTGACGGTCGGCGTGCTGGTGGCCTTCATCGCCTACATCGGCCGCTTCTACGGCCGGCTGGATTCGATGAGCCGCATCGTGTCGCATACCCAGAAGGCGGCGGCCGGCGCCAAGCGCATCTTCGATATCCTCGACCACAGTTCCAGCGTGCCCGAGCCGGCGCAGCCGGTACCGGTGGCACCGGTACCCGGCACGATTTCCATCCGCGATGTCGGGTTCCGCCATGGCAGCCGGCGCATCCTGAAAGGCATCAATTTCGACATCCAGCCGGGCGAAATGATCGGCCTGGTCGGCCATAGCGGTTCCGGCAAGAGCACGCTGATGAACCTGATCTGCCGCTTCTATGACGTGAGCGACGGTTCGATCATGATCGACGGCATCGACATCCGCCGCCACGCGGTTGCCGACTACCGCAAGCACATCGGCCTCGTGCTGCAGGAACCGTTCCTGTTCCACGGCACGATTGCCGACAACATTTCCTATGGCAAGCCGGGAGCGTCACGCGCCGAGATCATCGCCGCGGCACGCGCCGCGCATGCGCATGACTTCATCCTCCGCCTGCGCCATGGCTATGACTCCATCGTCGGCGAGCGCGGCCAGGGACTGTCCGGCGGCGAGCGCCAGCGCATCTCGATTGCGCGCGCGCTGCTGATCAATCCGCACATCCTGATGCTGGACGAAGCCACATCGTCGGTGGATACCGAAACCGAAAAGGAAATCCAGAAAGCGCTCGACAACCTGGTGCAGGGCCGCACCACGATCGCAATCGCCCACCGGCTCTCGACGCTGCGCCGCGCCGACCGGCTGGTGGTGCTGGAGCGCGGCGAGGTGGTCGAGATCGGCTCGCACGACGA